>NZ_LOKY01000045.1:0-368636 GCF_002211315.1 Rhizobium sp. R693
GTCGCCGCTTCAACAACACGGATGTGGCCCAGCCATCTTCGATCAGATCGTTGAGCAGGCGATCGCCCATGGGCTGGTCGACGGTACGGTGCTCTATACCGACTCGACCCATCTGAAGGCCAATGCCGACAAGGGCAAATACGATCTTGCGATGATCGCGAAGTCACGCTCCGACTACTGGGCCGATCTCGACCGGGCGATCGAGACCGAGCGGACGCTGCATGGTCAGAAGCCGTTGAAGGAAAGAAGAGCGCGAGCCGCAGGTGAAGGCGACCAAGGTGTCACGCACCGATCCCGACAGCGGCTACATGGTGCGTGACGGCAAGCCGAAAGGGCTTCTTCTATCTCGATCACCGCACCGTCGATGGCCGGCACGCCATCATCACCACCCAAAGACGGCATGATGCGCAAGTCGAAGTTCGTCTACGAGGCTGAGACCGACGGCTATCGCTGCCCGCAAGGCCAACTGCTCGCCTACGCCACCACCGACCGCAATGGCTATCGCCATTATCGCTCCGATCCGGCGATCTGCCGGGATTGCCCGCTCTTGGCCTCCTGCACCACCAACACCAAGGCGATTCGCACCATCACCCGCCATGTCTGGGCCGACGCCCGCCAGCGCACCGATGCTCACCGCCTGACCCCCTGGGGCAAGGCGATCTACAAACGCCGAAAGGAGACGGTCGAACGCTCCTTTGCCGACGCCAAGTAGTTGCACGGCCACCGCTATGCCCGCTTCCGAAGTCAAATCCGCGTCGCATGCCAGTGCCTGCTGGCCGCCGCAGCCCAGAACATCAAGAAGATCGCAATGGCGCGGACCAAAGCACCAAAGCCCAGCATGGCGTAAGCCAAGGCACCCTTCTTCCTCTCCGACAAAACAAGTCTGAACAAAACCGGCGATCCCAAAAAAAACCGCCGAAAATATCGACGGGTTTGTCAGCGGTCTGAAGCCGGGCAACCGGCCTTTTTCTTTGCCCGCACGCTGCACGGCGATCCAGCCATATTTTGCCATCGCTCTAATGCGGACGTGAAGATTTCTGAGGATAGACCTTGACAGAGGGCTGATATAGCCACGCGTTTTACGCGAATCGTATTGTCAGATTTCCCCGAATCACTTTAATTTAAGAATTCCTTAACAAGCGGAATTTGTGCACGAATCAGGGCACGAAATGCAGAAAATGTAAATCCCAAGAACTCGGAGATGGTGAATTGTGCCACCTATCGTAATCTTGGGTGATTCGCGGAGAGGTCGTAATTTGTTCAGGAGCATGCGGATCAAGCTTCTGTCGTAGGTGGTTTACAGCCGCGGGGTTTTGCCAATGGACATGCATATATTGCAGGCTCTCAAGAGCGACACGCACAAGGCAAACTTCGTTGGCATCGCGGCGACAAACCTCTCTTCACGCGACGAACTGATCGCACAACTCTGCGAGATCTCGAGCACGGGACGGTTGCAACCCGGCCTGCGCGCATTGACGGATTATGTAGGCGCGTCGCACTATCTCTTGGCGCGCGCGGACCTGGTGCAGGAGGCGGGCCTCGATTTCGTCGTCTCCTCGGACTGGCCATTCGACCTCGTCACCAATCTGGCGCACACCTTCGTCGGCGGCTTCGCCCGGGCGACGGAGCTCGAAAAGTGCATGCAGCTCTTCCAGCCGCATTTTGCGCTCCTGCCGGATACGGCGGACGCCCCCGACGGGGCCAGCCGCCAATACTGTTCGCTGATGTTCAACATCGGCCGCTCGCGCCTTGTGCTGATGTTCCTGTTTGATGATGGGTTCATCCTGTCGCAGGAGCGGTTGCGTGACGTCGGGCTCCTGACGGCCTATTTCGCCAGCTTCCTGCAATGCGGCGCTTCGAAGGCTGACCGGGATTTTGAATTGACCGATCGGGAACTGGAGTGCCTTTTCTGGATCGCCGAGGGCAAGACGAGCGACGAGATTGCAATGATCCTCGGCATCTCCCGTAACACCATCAACAACTACATCACCAGTGTCATGCGAAAGACGGCTACGAAGACTCGTTCCGAAGCCATCGCATTCGCGGTGAGGAACAATCTCGTCTAGGGGGACGGCGTTATGGGGCAGCCATCCGGTCGGTCGATGGGAACTTCGGAAATGATGCGCAGTGCGCGGGTCAACAAGGTGGCGAGCCGGTCTGACCTGTTCCCGCGCCTGATCGGTATGCAGAAACTCGCCGATGCCCAGAATTTCGCGGTCTATCGTATCAGCGCCGCTGGCGTCCCGGCAAAGCAGCGCCTAGTCTGCGAACTGGAAAATTGGGGTTCCGTCAACAGCGGCTTCAGCCGGGCGTTCATCGACGCCCACGGGGAGATGCTGCTCGATCACATCGAGAAGTCGCTTCTTCCTGTTGTATGGGCCGGAGGGCTCGATCGCGCCGCTCCCCAGCCTGCCAGTATCGCTCCTTTCATGAAGCGCCTGACGGACGGCCTGGTTCCGTTTTCCGGCATCGCGTTTCCGGCGCGCCTCGGTGCCGTTGGCAACGGCTTTGTTGTCTTTACCGGCGACGATCTCGAGCCGGCGAGCAATATGATCGTCGAACTGCACGCGAGATCGTGCCAGATCATGATCGACCTGCTGTCGCTCGACGAGCGCCGCGTAGCGGCTGCCGAAGCTCTCAGCGAACGCGAAATTGCCTGCCTGCAGCTTGCCGGAGACGGTCGCATCAGCGAAGAGATCGCAGAGAAGCTCGGGCTCTCCGTGCATACCGTCAACGCCTATCTCGGCTCGGCAACGATCAAGCTGGATTCGGTCAACCGAATCCAGGCGATCGCAAAAGCCATCCGCCTTGGATATATCAGCTGATGTGAAGGCGCGGGCGGTTTAGCTCGCCAGAGCCTGCAAAGGTTCTACGTTGAAGCGTGCGTCGCGCAGGCTTTGCTGTAGGAAAGCGGTGTTTTCGTCGGGATCCGCCGAGGGATTCTGGAACGCGATGTGGTTGATCTCGATGCCGGCGTGCGCCTCGGCAAGCGTCAGCTGCGCATAGATCGTAATGCCGCGCGGTTTGACCTCGAGGTCGATCACCACTTCGGGCTTGCCGCCCCACTCCAGCGTGTAGCTGCCGCCATGGCCGAAGTTGACCGTGCCGGGGTGGAAGAAAAGCTCGGCGGCCGACGATACCAGATCGGAAAGATTGCCGTAGTACTCGAAGCGCAGAAGAGAGATGAGGTCCGAAGCGTCCAGAAGCCGCAATTCCGTGGCAACGGGGCTGATTGCTTCAGCAAGGATTTTTTCACGCTGGGCAGAGTAGGGGCATTTTTTCATTCGGCTATCTTACCCGTTTGTTCTTGGCTTGCGTCGCGTAAACCCGATGAATGAGTTCCGCGACTGCCTTATAGAATACAGACGGTATGACACTATCGACCGAGACTTGCGCAAACATGGAGCGCGCGAGAGGCGGGTCTTCGAAAACGGGTATTCCATTCTTTTCCGCGATCTCTCTGATTTTCAACGCAATTAGGTCCTGGCCCTTGGCGACGACGACAGGCGCGTCATTTTCCTCGCGCACATAGCGCAGCGCGACGGCAAAGTGCGTCGGGTTGGCGATGACAAGCGTCGCGCGATCGACGTTGGCAATCATGCGGCGGCGAGCGCGGTCGCGCATCAGCGAGCGCTGGCGGTTTTTAACGAAGGGGTCACCCTGCGACTGCTTGTTTTCTTCCTTGATCTCGTGCCGCGTCATCTTCAGCTCGGTGAACCAGTGATAACGCGTCCAGAAGAAGTCGGCGATGGCCACGACGGCGGTAGCGATCAGGACGACGATGGTGATCTTCTGCATCGACGTCATCATGCGCGCGAAGATCGTCTGCGGATCGGAGAACATCGCGTCGATCGCGTTGAAGTATTCGCTTTTCAGCACAAAGAACATGACGACGCCAACGATCACGATCTTCGTCAGCGATTTGCCGAACTCGATGAGCCCAGGCAGGCTGAACAGCCGCGACCATCCCTTGGCGATTGAAATGCGCGAAAACTGCGGCCGTATGCGCTCGAGTACCGGCGTTGGCAGGTTCTGCGAGATGGACGCGGCGACCCCAAACACCATGAACAGGATGAAGGCCGGCGCGAGCAATGCCGCCGAAACCCAGCCCAAATGAACGAACAGGGAGAGGACGTCCGGCCCCGTCTCAATCTTCCATTGGTCGGGCTGCTCGAAAATGTCCTTCAGCGCCCCGCCGACTTTGCTGAGCCCGCTCGGCAGGAAGAAGATGATGTAGACGAAGGTGGCAAGAACAGTCGCAAAGAGCGGCACTTCGCGCGAAAACGGCACGTTGCCTTTCTCGGCGGCGTCGCTTTTCTTTTTCGCTGTCGGGTCTTCTGTTTTGCTGTCCTTGTCGTCGTCGGCCAAGGCCGAGGCCCTCCATCAAAAGAAATGGCCGCGCCAGGGCGCGGCCTTTCCTGAAGGGTATCTCCCTTTTACCGCGGCGATCAACCGCGGCAGCGGGGAGGGGACGCTTCGTGCACAACAACCGTGGCTTAAGCCGCTGCGGAGCCTTCGCCCTCGGTCTCCTTGAGCTGGATTTGCCCGGAGTTTGCCAAGCGGATCGCTTCCTGGGCGATGGCGCGGCGTGCGATAGCAATCTCGCGCGGATTGATGCCGACGGTTCCGCTCTGCAGATCCGATTCGATCATGCGGCGCTGGCGCGGGCTGATCGATGCCAGGACTGCCTCGCGCATATCGGCGGACGACCCGCGCAATGCCATGGTCAGGATGTCGGCCGAGATGTCGTTGAGCAGCATCACGCGGCTGCGCTGCGGCATGAGCATGAGGTCGTCGAAGAGGAAGATCTTCGGGCGGACCTTGTTGACCGATTCGCGGCTGATCGATTCGAGCGAGGTGAGCAGGGTATCGACCTGCGGCTTGTCCATCTCGTTCATCAGCTCGGCAACCTTCGTCGAGCCGATCGAATTCTTCTCGGCCTCGATCTCCGCCAACAGGCTCATCACCTGTTTCTCGATGATCTGTGCGGCCTTGGGGCTGACGGATTTGAGGTTGACGGTGCGGTTCATGATGTCCGCGCGGCGGCCGTCCGGAATCTGCATCAGGACCTTGGCGCCGAACGAAGAGGGCATCATGGAAAGAATATAGGCAACCGTCTGCGGATGCTCGCGCAGGAGGAACTTGCCGATGAAGGCCGGGTCGCCCTCGCCGAGACGGTCCCAGATCGACGTTTCGTACGCCTGGAAGGTGGTACGACGGCCGAGAAGGCTATCGACTTCGTCGGGCGTCAGGCCTTCTTCAAGGATGCTCTCGATCGCCCTGGCGTTGTCCATAAGACCGGCGCCTTCGGTGAACAGATCCTCAAATTCAGCGACAAGCCCGAGCAGCTCATCCGGCGGGATGGCGCGCAGTGTCTGCGCCGAGCCGATGATTGTCTGCAGCTCGGCCTGCGTGAAATACTTCAGCAGCCTGCCGGCGACCCCTTTCCCCATAGCGAGGAGAACAGCCGCCGCCTTTTCAGCCTGGGTCAACGGTTTCTCGGCTAGAGCGCCGCCGAAATCGTCAAAGTCCATCATGGTCTAACCTCTCCGTCCCTGCACCGGGATCAGGCTTTTTTCGTACTCAAAACTTCTATCAGTTTGACGCCGAAACGCGTGTCGTCGTTTTCCAGAACAGTGATCTCGCCGCGAGCGATCTTGCGGCCATTCACCATGATTTCGACCGGTTCACCGATCTTCTTGTCGAGTGCGATCGTTGCGCCTTCGTTCAGGTTCATCAGCCCGGCGACCTGCATTCGGCTGCTGCCGAGCATGATCTGAACGTCGATCGGGATGTCCATGATCAGGTCGAGGTTCGACTGCATGGCGCTGCCAAGCGGCGCCGGTTCGGAAGCGACCGCACCAAAGGAGCCGTCGCCGAAATCGGCGGAGCCGCCAAAGTCGGATGTTGCGCCGAAATCGCTGCCACCGAACCTGGAATCGCCAGCGGTATCCTCGAAATCGCCGCCAAAGGTGGACAGATCGGTGCTGCCGCTGAAGGCGTCGCTCTCCGCGGCGAAATCGGGCAGGCCGCCTTCCGCGTCGGTTTTCAGGACGCCGCGCAGGTCATCGATGGCCTGATCAAGCTCGGCCTCGTTGCCCGGGAGCTCCAATGAAAGGTCGCTGTTCTTGGGTGTCTTCTTCGTCGCCATGAAATCACTATTCCAGTTGAAACTTGCCTCAAGCTGCCGTGCGGCCAGCCCGGTTGGAAAATGGGCTAATTCATCAAGTGGCGGATGAGTTCGTCATCCGAGTTAATCGTATCCTTCACCCGGACGGTATAATTCTCGCCCGAACGTCCAAACTCGCAGACGTACAATTCCTTGCTGTTGGCGCTGACTTCGACGCGGACATCGCCGCGATCGTAGAAGGGAATGACATCGCCAGCTGCAAGCTTCGAAATGGTCCTGAGCGTCAGGTCCTGCAGACGGATCTTGGCGTTGAGCGTTACCTGCGAGCGGCGCACCTGCTCGCTGAGCTGATCCGTCCATTCGGACGATTTGGCCGACTGCCCCTTGGCCTTCGGAGCTGCCACCGTCGTCTTCAGCAGGGCAACCTGTGGAACGATCAGCGAGAAGTCCGAGGTAATGCCGGAAAGCGTGATCGACATGTTGATTGCGGCCGCAAACTCGTCAGGCTTGTCTTCGGCGGGCTTGGCGCGCGTTTCGAACGCATAGGGAAACTCCATGGTCGGCTCGAAGCCGCCAGGCGCGTCCACTGCGGAGCGAAGGACGTTGGCGATCTTCTCGAAGACCATGACCGCAAGCTCGAGCTCGATCACGGAGAGCAGGCGGTCCGCCGGCTGCTCGACGGTGTCGGCGGCCGCCCCCAGCAAATGCTCCATCAGCGTGATGATGAAGCTGTTACCGCAGGCCAGCGTAATGTTCTGCGACCAATTGCGGAGCGTCGCGTCGACAAGTGTCGTGTTGCCACCGAGATCGGCAACAAGGTCGTTCTTGTGCCCGCTGTCGCAACCGAGGTAGGCCACCTCGACGTCGAGGTTTGTCTCGCTCTTGATGATGTCTGGCAGGAAGACCGTATAGACGTCGCCGAATGCACTGCAGATCTTCGCAACAGTTGCCTTGTCGCCGAGCCTTCCGGTCAGCTTGGCAAGAAGTGCTTCGTCCATGAGGGGTTTCTTGAGGGTAGCGTTCATGACCGTTTACGCCGCCTTGCTCTCGCCGCCGGGGTTCATCATTTCCTGCTCGACGGCGTCGATCGAAGGACGTTCGTAAGCAGAGATCGTCTTGCGGCCGTATTCAAGCGCGACTTGCGGCACGGAGCCGTTCATGTAGGCAAGCAGCGTCTGTTTGACGATGACATACAGGCGATGCTGCTTGTTGCGGACGATCTTGATCTGGGAAACGATTGGCTGGCACACGCAATAAGACAGGAGAATGCCGAGGAAGGTGCCAACGAGTGCCGACCCGATCAAGTGACCGAGCACTTCGGGCGAATCATTGATGTGTGCCATGGCCTTGATGACACCGAGAACGGCGGCGACGATACCGATCGCCGGGAAGGCGTCGCCCATGATCTGAATGGCGTAGTATGGCTTCATCTTGTCGTGAAGGATCGTGTTGATCTCTTCATCCATCAGCGCTTCGATTTCATGCGAACGGGCATTACCGATGATGATCAGACGGACGTAGTCGCAGATGAATGCCGTCAGTTCCTTGTTCTTGAGGATCGTCGGAGCGGACTGGAAGATCGAGGACTCGGCCGGATTGTCGATATGGGCCTCGATCTCGTTGCGTGACTTCGTACGCAGGTCGCGCATCAGGGAATAGAGAACACCGAGCGTATCGAGGTAATTCCGTTCCTTCGGGACCGTGTGCTTGAACGCTTCACCGAGCGCCTTGCCGGAATCCTTTACGACCTTCATCGGGTTGCCCATCACGAAGCTGCCCAGGCCGGCGCCGCCGATGATGACGAGTTCGAAAGGTTGCCAGAGGGCGTCGATATGGCCGCCCATCGCCATGAAACTGCCGATGATGCAGCCGACCGTAATCACAAATCCGATAATGATATTCATCGTCAGTCCAAACCTGATCGTTATTTTCAACAGAAGGGATAGGGCTGCTGGCTTGCGTGAGGCTGATGATTGCCCCTGCAAATCAAGCTTTTCCATGCCAGCTTCGCGCAAGCATTTGCTGTCAGCTTGTTGGTGACGAATGGGCATCCGTGCCCGTGTCTGAGATGCCGCCTCAGCGAAATCCGTGGTCGAACCGACTCAAACACCCTGGATTTCGTACCGTTCATCGCCAATGCAGGAGCCTATCGGGATGCAATCCGGTCTTTATGTTTCGTTGTCGTCGCAGATCGCACTCGAACGTCGCCTCACCACCATCGCCGATAACATGGCGAACGTGAACACGACCGGCTTCCGCGGGACGGAAGTGAAGTTCGACGAGATGCTCGGTGAGACCGGCAACAAGATCAACGCCAAGATCGCCTATGTGTCACAGGGCAACGACTATTTGTCCGGCGACAGCGGCGAGCTGGAGCATACCGGAAACATGCTCGACTTCGCGATCAAGGGCGATGCCTGGTTCTCTCTGGACACACCGGCCGGCAAGGTTCTGACCAAGGATGGTCGCTTTACGATGAAGGGGAACGGCGAGCTCGTCTCCGTCCGCGGCTATTCGGTTCTCGACGCCGGTGGCTCGCCGATCACGCTTAACACGGCCGCTGGCGAACCCAAGGTCGGCGCCGATGGATTGATCTACCAGGACGGCAAGCAGGTCGGTTCGCTGGGTCTCTTCGAGGCCGATATCAGCAAGGGTTATCTGCGCTATGAGAACAGCGGCATCATGACGACCGAGCAGCCGCGTGCCGTCACCGACCGCTTCAATGTCGGCGTCCAGCAGGGTTATCTGGAAAACTCCAATGTCAACGCCATGCGCGAAATCACGCAGCTGATCGAAGTCAATCGCGCCTTCGAGAGCATGACATCGCTTTCGAAGGACAGCGAGGCTTCATTCAGCGAGGCGATCAAGACGCTCGGCGGCAGCCGCTAGCCGAGGTCTGACGCATGAGCCACACGCCGCTCACCGAAGCCGATCTCTCGCCGAAGCTCGCGCATCTTGCCGGGCTCGTATCGCGCTATTCAAATCCCGAGTTCCTGGTCGCTCCCGGCGGCCACGTCCAGACAATTGCGGCCGGCCATTACACCGTGACCGGCCTGTCTCGCCACGTGCGGCTCGGCGAATTCGTGGCGCACAAGTCGTCCACCGGCATCCATCTCGGTGAGGTCGTCCGCGTCGAGCCCGAACTGACCTATGTCTGCCCGATCGAGCCCGGCGAGCCGATCGGCATCCATGATACGGTCATCCGCAAGGGTGCCTTTCGCATTTCGCCGTCCGACAGCTGGTGCGGGCGTACGATCAACTCGCTGTGCGAGCCGATCGACGGCCTGGGTCCCATCGTCGAAGGACTCGGCCGCCGCTCCATTTCGAACACCGCTCCGCCGTCCATGACGCGAAAGCGTGTCGAGAAGGGTTTCAAGACAGGCGTTCGCGCCATCGACATCTTCTCGCCGCTCTGCCTTGGGCAGCGCCTCGGCATCTTCGCCGGTTCGGGTGTCGGTAAATCAACGCTGCTCTCGATGCTGGCGCGCGCTGATGCCTTCGACAAGGTCGTGATTGCGCTGGTTGGCGAACGTGGTCGCGAAGTGCGCGAGTTCATCGAGGATACGCTAGGCGCCAACATGAGGAAGGCGATCGCCGTCGTCGCGACGAGTGACGAGAGCCCGATGCTGCGCAAGATGGCGCCGCTGACAGCAGTTACCATCGCCGAGCATTTCCGCGATCGGGGCGACAATGTGCTCCTGATCGTCGATAGTGTCACCCGATTTGCCCACGCCATCCGCGAGGTCGCAACCGCGTCCGGCGAACCGCCGATCGCGCGCGGCTACCCCGCTTCCGTTTTCACCGAACTGCCACGTCTGCTGGAGCGTGCGGGCCCCGGCCCGGAAGGTACGGGAACGATTACCGCGATCATTTCGATCCTGGTCGATGGCGACAACCACAATGACCCGATCGCCGATTCGACGCGCGGCATTCTCGACGGCCACATCGTACTGCAGCGCAGTCTGGCGGAGGAGGGGCGCTACCCACCGATCGATCCGCTTGCCTCGATCTCGCGCCTGGCGCGCAAGGCATGGACTCCGGATCAGGAGAAGCTCGTATCGCGCCTGAAGACGCTGATTCACCGTTTTGAGGAGACACGCGACCTTCGCCTGATTGGCGGTTACCGCCAGGGCGCTGACCCTGATCTCGATATGGCGGTCAAGCAGGTACCGATTATTTACGATGTTTTGAAACAGTCGCCGGGCGATGTCGATTCGCAGGACGCCTTTGCCGATCTGGCCGGGGCGCTGAAGGCGGCGGCCGGCATCGGTGGCCAGCCGAATATCCGCAGGTAGAGGGGCGCGACGTGAACGATTTCGATGACGATGAGAAGATCGCCCCGCTGAAGCCTCTGCGGCGCAAAACAGTCTTTCTCGACCGTGCGCTGACAATTGCCGGCCTCGCCTTGGCGGGAGCGTCGGCATTCTTCCCGTGGTACGTCTTCTTCAATGAAGACAAGTTCGGCATCAACGTCGCGCAAGGCGACCGCACGCGCGATCTCCCGAACTGGCCGGCGCGAAACGTCTTCAGCGTCTCGCCGCTAGCGATGGCTAACAAGAACCAATACGAGAAGAAGCCCGAAATTCCGGTCGATCCGCTGACGACTGCGACCGTCTCCAACATCGGCAAGGAAGACGACAAAGGTCTGCCGGCCGAAGAACAGCCGTTTCCTGGCAAATCGGGTTTTCGCCTTCTCCACGTCGCAAACGGCCGCGCTCTGATTGCGGACGCCTCCGGCATGTACGTCGTGCGTGTAGGGTCCATTCTGCCGGACGAAAGCCGGCTGGCGACACTGGAGGAACGCGATGGCAAATGGGTCATCATCACCTCCAAGGGCGATGTCTACCAGCACAACTGAGTGCATACCCAAGCAGCGAATCAACAGAAGGCTCCGCCGGAAAAACGGTAGGAGCCTTCTTCGCATTCTGGAGCCAGCGGCCAACAAGATCCGGATTTCCGGACCGCATTCTCCGTAAGTCTGACGCAAGATTACCGCCGTAGGTTCGCCTCAGTAAAAACGGAGAGTTCCCATGCAACCGATTCAACTTTTCGACTTGGCCTCGCGGCAGGCCGAATGGCTGACGATCCGTCAGGAGGTTGTTGCCGGCAACATCGCGAATGCGAACACGCCGAAATATCACGCCAAGGACATCACGCCCTTCCAGGCCGTTCTCGACAAGTCGGACATCACGATGGCGCGCACGAATGCGGCGCATCTGAGCGGCAACGATCTCGGCACGAAGAGCGACATCGACGTCAAGGATGCGAGCCTCGATCAGGAAATCGGTGTTCAAGAATCCGGCAACACGGTCGGTCTTGCCGGGGAACTTTCTAAGTCTGGTGAAATCAAGCGTCAATACGAGTTGAACACGTCGCTGGTGAGCTCGTTCAACCGGATGATGCTGATGACGGTGAAGAGCTAAGATCATGGATCCTTTGTCAGCAGCACTCAAAATCGCTGGATCCGGGCTGGAGGCGCAATCGACGCGCCTGCGCATCGTGTCCGAAAACATTGCCAACGCCCGTTCGACCGGCGATACGCCCGGTGCCGATCCCTATCGCCGCAAGACGATTACCTTCGGGGAAGCCGTGGACCGCGCAAACGGCGTTACCACGGTCAATGTCAAGAAGCTCGGCGAAGATGAATCGAAGTTCACCACCGAATACGACCCAAGCAATCCGGCGGCAGACGAAAAGGGTGTAGTCAAGCTTCCGAACGTCAACATGCTGGTCGAGATGGCCGACATGCGGGAAGCAAACCGCTCTTATGACGCCAACCTGCAGACCATCAAACAATCCCGCGACCTGATCTCGGCAACGATCGATCTACTGAAGAGCCAATAATGATCAACAACGTCAATAGTGTCAGCTCCCTGTCGATGACCCGCGGCCTTGCCGCGATCGACCAGGACAATTCCACGGCCTCCTCCGCTGCAGAAAGCGCCGCAAACGACGGCGGCTTCGGCGCGGTTCTCAGCAACGTTGCGACAGGAGCGGTCAACACCCTGAAGAATGCGGAAAGCATGTCTTTTGCAGGCATCAAGGGCACCGCCACGACGCGTGAGGTCGTCGATGCCGTCATGCAGGCGCAGCAGACCCTTCAGACCGCAATCGCCATTCGCGACAAGGTGGTGACAGCGTTTCTCGACGTAACCCGGATGCAGATGTAATTGATTTAAGGACAAAGCCATGAGAGCGCTTGCCATTGCTGCAACGGGTATGGATGCCCAGCAGACCAATCTTGAAGTCATTGCCAACAACATCGCGAACATCAACACGACCGGCTTCAAGCGCGCTCGCGCTGAATTCACGGACTTGCTGTATCAGACAGAGCGGGCGAAAGGGGTTTCCAACCGCGCCAATCAAGCTACCGTTCCTGAAGGTGCAAACATCGGTCTCGGCGTTCAGACGTCTGCTGTCCGCAATCTGCATATCCAGGGCGAACTCGCACAGACTGGCAACGATCTCGATGTGGCCCTGGTCGGCCGCGGCTTCTTCCAGATCGAGGCACCGGACGGCACGACGCTCTATACGCGCGCCGGCGCATTCAACAAGAACGAAACTGGCCAGATCGTGACGGTCGACGGCTACACTGTCGCCCCGAACATCACGATTCCAACTGGCTCGACCGAATTGACGATCAGCCGCTCCGGCCAGGTGACCGCGAAGCTCCCGGGCGCGACGACGGTCACGACGCTTGGTCAATTGCAGATCGCCGACTTCGTCAACGAAGCCGGTCTTCAGCCCCTCGGCGACAACCTCTTTGCGCAAACAGCTGCTTCCGGTGATCCCGTTGTGGGCACGCCCGATGAAGAGGGCTTCGGCTACATGAAGCAGAGCTACCTGGAATCGTCGAACGTCGATCCGGTGAAGGAAATCACCGAGCTGATATCGGCGCAGCGTGCCTATGAAATGAACTCCAAGGTCATCACCACCGCCGACGAAATGGCCTCCATCGTCAGCAAGAACCTGAAGTAATCGGGAAGGGCCGAAACATGATGTTTTGCCGGGTCAAAGGTATTCTCGGATGGGCGGCAGCTGCCGCGATCGCGATCAGCGCACTTGCCGTGCCGCAAGCAGCCGCCGCTGCCGGCATGGGCTATGCGGTCGTTCCGACAACGACCATTTACCCGGGCGAAACGGTTTCCGGTGCCCAGCTCCAGGAAGTGGAAGTGACCAACCCGAACCTTACGGGAGACTACGCAAAGTCGATCCGCCAGGTGGAGGGGATGATCTCAAAGCGCACGCTCCTGCCGGGACGCACGATCTCCGTCTCGGCCCTGCGCGAGCCGTATACCGTGACGCGCGGCTCCTCGATCCGGCTGATCTTCACGCTCGGTGCGATGACGATCTCGGCAGCCGGGTCGCCGCTTGAAGACGGCATGACAGGTCAGCTCATCCGCGTTCGCAACATGGATTCCGGCGTGATTGTCAGCGGCACAGTGCTCGCCGACGGCACCATACACGTGGCCGCAAAATGAAGATGTTTTTCCGCCTTTTCGTAGCCCTCGCGTTTCTGTCTCCGAACGTCGCCGCCGTGACGCCGGCGGCTGCCATGACATCGCGCATCAAGGACATCGCATCCCTGCAGGCAGGACGCGACAACCAGCTGATCGGCTATGGTTTGATCGTCGGCCTCCAGGGCACCGGCGATGGCTTCCGTGCCTCGCCGTTCACGGAACAGTCGATGCGCGCGATGCTGCAGAATCTTGGCATTTCCACGCAGGGCAGTCAGTCCAATCCGAAGAATACGGCGGCGGTGATGGTTACGGCCAACCTGCCGCCCTTTGCCAGCCCGGGCAGCCGCATCGACGTGGACGTCAGTTCGCTGGGCGACGCCACCTCGTTGCGCGGCGGTACACTGATCATGACGTCGTTGTCGGGCGCTGACGGCCAGATCTACGCTGTCGCGCAAGGCTCAGTGGTCGTCTCGGGCTTCACCGCCCAAGGTCAGGCTTCGACGGTCACCGAGGGTGTGACGACCGCCGGACGGGTGCCGAACGGTGCGATCATCGAACGGGAGCTGCCGTCGCGCTTCAAGGACTCGGTCAATCTCGTCCTACAGCTACGAAACCCGGATTTCTCCACTGCCATCCGCATCGCCGATGTTGTCAACGGTTATGCTTCGGCTCGCTTCGGTGGCCCGGTAGCAGAAGCCAAGGATGCGCAGGAAGTCATCGTCCAGAAGCCGAGGACCGCGGATCTGACGCGCTTGATGGCGGATCTGGAAAATCTCGTCGTCGAGACGGACACCCCGGCGAAGGTTGTGGTGAACGAGCGCACCGGAACGATCGTCATCGGCGCGGACGTGCGCGTGTCGCCGGTCGCCGTCAGTTATGGTACTCTGACTGTCCAGGTGACCGAGACTCCGCAGATCATTCAGCCTGAGCCGTTCTCGCGTGGCGTAACGGCCGTACAGCCGCAGACGGACATCGCTGCCCAGAAGACGGGCGGCAAGGTGGCTCTGCTCGAGGGACCTGATCTCAAGACGCTCGTTTCGGGTCTCAACAATATCGGCGTGAAGCCGGACGGCATTATCGCCATCCTTCAGGGCATCAAGTCAGCCGGTGCGCTGCAAGCGGAGCTCGTCCTGCAATGATAGAGAAGTTGACTGTATCCGACCTGGTTCGACGGCTTGCATTGCCGGCGATGGCCGTCGTTGCTTTGTCCATTCCCGGCGCCTTTGCGCAGGAGCAGCCGACGCTAAAGGGTGAAATGACCTCGCAGGAGGAGATTAAGCAGTTCTGCACGAACATTGCCGATCCCGCTCGCGATCAGCGCTATCTGCTACAGAAGCAGGAGCTTGAGAAGCTTCGCGCCGACGTCGATTCCCGCATCGCCGAGATGAACAAGCGCAAAGAGGAATATCAGGACTGGCTGAAGCGCCGCGACGATTTTCTCAAGCAGGCCGAGGCGGGCCTGACCGATATCTACAAGAAAATGAAGCCGGACGCGGCTGCATCGCAACTGGAGCAAATGAGGATAGAAGTAGCGGCGGCCGTCATCATGCGGCTGAACCCCTCGCAGTCGAGCCTTATCCTCAACGAGATGGATCCGAAGAAGGCCGGCAACATTGCCAGCATCATCGCCAGCGCGTCCGATCCAAATACGTCGAAGGACCCCTCATGAACAAGCGTTTCCCCGCCGCGATTGTCGCCGTCGCCCTCCTTGCAGGCTGCGCATCGCCGCAGGCCGTCAACGAGATCGGCCGCGCCCCGTCCATGAGCCCGATCGGCAGCGGTCTCGCTTACGGCCAGACGCCGCAGATGGCGCTTTATCCGAAGCAGCCGCGCCAGGTTGCGCAGGGCTACTCCCTGTGGAGCGACTCGCAGGCCACCCTCTTCAAGGATGCCCGCGCTCTCAACGTCGGCGATATCCTGACTGTCGATATCCAGATCAACGATAAGGCCAAGTTCGAGAACGACACCAGCCGGAGCCGGACCAACTCGAGTGGCCTGAACTGGGATGTCAACGCCAACGTCATGGGCTGGAACCCTCAGTCGAAGACCGATGTGACCTACGGTTCCGACACCAGTACCGACGGCAAGGGCAAGATCGACCGGTCCGAAACGCTGAAGCTCATGGTCGCCGCAGTCGTCACGGGTATCCTCGAGAACGGTAACCTCGTGATCAGTGGCTCGCAGGAGGTCCGCGTCAATCAGGAGATCCGTATTCTCAACGTTGCCGGTATCGTCCGCCCGCAGGACGTCAACGCCGACAACCAGATTTCCTACGAGAAGATTGCTGAGGCCCGCATCTCCTACGGCGGTCGTGGCCGCCTGATGGAAGTGCAGCAGCCGCCGCGCGGTCAGCAGGCCGTCGATCTCTTCTCGCCGCTCTGAGGCTGAATACCATGGCAGAGACAGAAGACGCCGAAGGCCAGCCGAAGAAGAAATCGGCCGCTGTGATGGCCATCGCCGGGCTCGCGATCCTGACGCTACTCGGCGCCGGCGGCGGCTGGGTCGTCGGCGGCATGGTTGCGCCGAACATCAAGGGCGCCGAACAGGTCGAGCAGGCCAAAGCGGCTAAGGACGAGGCCGCACAGAAGAAGGAAGGTGAGGCCGGCCTGCCTCACATTTCGACCGAAGCCAACAATGTCGTGCAGCTCGAGCCAATCACGTCAAACCTTGCCTATCCATCCGAAAATTGGGTTCGCCTAGAAGTGGCCCTACTGTTCAATGGCCCGCCGGACGTGAAAATCGCGGAGGATATCCACCAGGATATTCTCTCCTATGTCCGCACCGTTTCTCTGCAGCAGATCGAGGGGCCACGCGGCTTCGAATATCTTAAGGATGACATCCAGGAGCGTGTTGACCTTCGCGCGCAAGGACGCGTATCGAAGGTCATGTTCAGGACCTTCGTCGTCGAATGATTCGATTCCTATTGCTGTTCGCTGCCATGATGGCGGCACCGGAGCTGGCGCATGCGCAGCAGCTCCCGACAAATTTGTTGAACTTGCCGGTCGACGGTTCGGTCGCGGCATGGATTATCAGAACCTTCGGCCTGTTGACCGTTCTTTCGGTCGCGCCTGGCATCCTAATCATGGTGACGAGCTTCCCGCGCTTCATCATCGCCTTCTCGATCCTTCGGTCGGGAATGGGCCTGTCGTCCACACCCTCGAATATGATCTTGTTGTCGCTCGCGCTGTTCATGACCTTCTACGTCATGCAACCGACGTTCGATCAGGCATGGCAGACCGGTGTTCAGCCGCTTCTGTCAAATCAGATCGACGAACAGCAGGCAGTCACACGTATCGCAGAGCCCTTCCGGACGTTCATGGCGGCCAATACGCGTGACAAGGACCTGGCGCTTTTCGTGGACTTGGCGCGGGAGCGCGGCCAGAGCGTCCAGACCGAAGAAAAGATCGATTATCGTGTCCTGATTCCCGCTTTCATGATCTCAGAGATCCGGCGCGGTTTCGAGATCGGGTTCCTGATCGTTCTTCCCTTCCTCGTTATCGATCTGATCGTCGCCACGATCACGATGGCGATGGGCATGATGATGCTGCCGCCGACATCGATTTCCTTGCCGTTCAAGATCCTCTTCTTCGTGCTGATCGACGGCTGGAACCTGTTGGTCGGAAGCCTCGTCCGCTCCTTCCACTGAGCCGTGCCGCTGTTAGGCCCAGCCCGATATAAAAATACCCGCCGGTGAAGCCGGCGGGCTTTAGTCTAGACGGCTCGAAGTGCTCCCTAGCCAAAGCTGAAGAACGGTTCCGTACGGGGTGGCAGCGCCGGGACGTCGATATGGTCCGGTTCCTGCCCGAGCTTCGCGCGCTCTACCATCATCTCGTAAGCCCTTTCGAGATGCAGGGTGAAACGCTCGGCGTCGAACAATGGCATGATGACAGCATTGTCCCGGATGCGGCGCTTGTATTCAGCGATGCGGTCGGGTGCGTTCGCAAGCTCGACGGCCATGTCTTCATAGGCCTTGATGTCGCTGGCTACTAGTTCCGGCAGGCCTATCGCGTTGAGCAAGCTTTCGCTGACGCGAGAGGCAAAATTGGTACCCTTGACGGTCAAAACCGGCAAGCCACCCCAGAGTTGCTCCGAGGTTGTTGTGTGACCGTTGACCGGGAAGGTATCGACGCCAAGATCGGCCACTTGTTGGCGATCGATGTGCTCTTCGTAGGACACGCGCGGGCAGAAGATCACTCGATCTGATTCCAGCCCTTTTTTGTTCATGTAATTGAGCAGGTTCTTCTCGGTGCGTGGCGAGGAAAGCATCAGCCAAAGCACGCTGTTTGGCACGCGTTTCAGAATGTTGCACCAGACGTCGAGTATCGCCGTGTTGATCTTGCGGTTTGCGTTGAACGAGGCAAAGACAAATGCTTCCTCCGGCAGCCCCACTTGGGCACGTGTCGTTGGCCTTGGCTTCGGACGATTGGCGGGGTCGTTGGGCTGATAGCAATCTGGCATGCGCACCAGCTTCTCGTAGTAGTTCGCTTCGCTGCTCGCGGGCAACACGAACCGGTCGCCGATGGAATAATCAAGGTCGAGGTCGGTCACGGTGCCTGGGAAACCAAGCCATGTTGCTTGCAGCGGAGCGCCGCCGTAGTTCAGGATTCTGGATCGACCGCCAAATGTGTGTCCCTTGAGGTCGACCAGAATGTCGATTTGCCGCTCCCGGATGGCATTTGCGGCTTCCTCGTCTGTCATGTCACGCACGATGCAAACGTCACCCCATTGTGAGCGATCGACGGTGCCGGCCTCATGTTCCAGGTATTTCTCTTCGGTATGGCAGAAGAGCGTTATTTCAAACTTGTCCCGGTCGTGCAGCTCCAGAATGCGGCGCAGCAGCTTCATGGTTGCGTGTCCGGCCCAGAAGTCGGACGAAAGATATCCGATGCGGATCTTCTTGCTCCAGGCGTGGGGGACGGCCTTTCGTCGCGCTGCCGCTTCCTTCAGCAGAAGAGATGGATTGTGAGAAGCAAGAGCATTGAGCGCTTCGTCACCGCACCAGTGGAGATTGTAGAAGGGATTGTCTCGTTCCAAGAAGCTTAGGTCGCCCTTATCGAGCATTTTCTGCACCGGAAGGAATTCCTTGGTGACGAGCTCGAAGTCGCAGACTTCACGGGCGAAGACGAGCTTGAGCAGCCGGAGCGGCATGATGTCCGGAAACTTCTTGAACAGATTATAGACGAGCGTCTCGTTCGTTGCGTCCAGAATGTCGTCGCTGAGGAGCCGCACTGCCAGACGGGCATGGTCGGGATGGCTGCTCTCGGAGATTACCTTGCGGTAGGGGCTCACGAGGTCCTTTCGGCCTTGCTTGAGAAGGATAGCGGTAAGAACGAAAGCTAGTTCGGCGTCCGAGCGAGCAAGGGTCATGACACGTAAGGCCTGCAGCAAGGCCTGGTGTTCGTCGCCACAGGCAAAATACAGGAGGGCGGCTTCGCGCGTGTAGGGCGACTCCTTGCCGTCGAGTTCACCGGCAAGCGCATAGGCGCTTGCAGCTTCCGATTTGAAGCCCAGTTTGAGAAGGTTCTTGGCCAGGAGAACGTACGTCTTGACGTCCCGCTGCGTGTCGATGAGCCTGTTCAGCACTTCCAGGGATTTCAGATATTGGCCCTTCTGGTAGTCCTTTGATGCCGCCGCAAACGAGATGTTCGTATTCAAGAACTCACTCCATCAGGAACTTCGTCAATGAGCGCTGCTGCCGGTCTCTCAGGCAAAATGAGCACTCGGTTTGAAACACCTAGACACATTAAGCTTGCTTGAAGCAGGTGTCCCGCTACCGAGCCAGAGCGTCGCGGCGTGTTCGCAGACTATTAACCACCCTACGGGGCCGACGCCGTTTCGTCAGCCGTTTTAATGAGTTGGCAATGAATGACTGCGAGATTGCCCCTCGACATGACGGGTTTGGTTGCTCAAACGAAACGGCACCGAGTGGCATGAAGCTGGTCCGTCATCGCCGGTATTGAAGTCCGGTATGTCCTCCTTTTGTATTTTGTTTTTGGGGACAGACTTATGACAAGCATTAACACCAATAACTCCGCAATGGCAGCTCTCCAGACGCTGCGCAACGTCAACAGCAATCTGTCCGACACGCAGAATGCCGTTTCGTCTGGTCTGCGCGTCGGCAAGGCTTCCGACAACGCTGCCTACTGGTCGATCGCCACGACGATGAAGTCGGACAACAAGGCTCTCTCGGCTGTATCCGACGCCCTCGGCATGGGTGCCGCAAAGCTCGATACCGCATACACGGCCGTTAACAGCGCCATCGACATCGTCGGCGACATCAAGGCGAAGCTGGTTGCAGCCAGCGAAGCCGGCGTCGACAAGTCGAAGCTGCAGGACGAAATCACGCAGCTGCAGTCACAGCTCAACAGCGTTGCTCAGTCCGCTTCGTTCAACGGCGAAAACTGGGTCAACAACGCCGGCGGCACCGTCAGCGTCGTTTCGTCCTTCGTCCGTGGCACCGGCGGTGCGGTCTCCATCAAGACCACCGATTATGCGCTCGGCGCCACTAACACACTGTTCGACGGCACGACGCAGGGCGGTATCCTCGGCGCAGCCGGAGCGAGCTCGGGCAGCTCGATCTACGGTTTTACGATCGGCTCCAGCACGACGCAGGGCAGCATCGACAACCTGCTGACGGACGTCGAAACCGCCTTGACGAGCATGACGACGCTCGGTTCGCAGCTTGGCTCGCTTCAGCAGCGCGTCGACATCCAGACCGACTTCGTTTCCTCGCTCAGCGACTCGATCGACTCCGGTATCGGCCGTCTGGTTGACGCTAACATGGAAGAAGAGTCCTCCAAGCTCAGCGCCCTGCAGACCCAGCAGCAGCTGGCCATCCAGTCGCTGTCGATTGCGAACTCCTCTTCGCAGAACATCCTCTCGCTGTTCCGCGGCTGATCGCCGTCACCAGCCATCTGAGAAGCGATTTACGGCCGGGTTTTCCCGGCCGTAAATGTTTTAACCGCAAGTTAACAAGTGGAGTTAATATAAGGATATTTTTAACTATTTTTTCTTTTTTGAGTTCAAGATTTCTTAACCATGCTGCTGTCTTATGTGCCTATCGAAACGGCGAGTTGACTGCGCAGCAAAGCGGCCAACAGGCATGATGCTGACCGCCGTTCCCGGTAGTCCGGAATGTCCCTTCCTACACATTCTGCCAAAGGGGCAATTAAATGACCAGCATTCTGACCAACAACTCCGCAATGGCAGCTCTCCAGACGCTGCGCAACGTCAACAGCAATCTGTCTGACACGCAGAATGCCGTTTCGTCTGGTCTGCGCGTCGGCAAGGCTTCCGACAACGCTGCCTACTGGTCGATCGCCACGACGATGAAGTCGGACAACAAGGCCCTCTCGGCTGTATCCGACGCCCTCGGCATGGGCGCCGCCAAGCTCGACACCGCATACACGGCCGTTAAAAGCGCCATCGACATCGTCGGCGACATCAAGGCGAAGCTGGTTGCAGCCAGCGAAGCCGGCGTCGACAAGTCGAAGCTGCAGGACGAAATCACGCAGCTGCAGGCACAGCTCAACAGCGTTGCTCAGTCCGCTTCGTTCAACGGCGAAAACTGGGTCAACAACGCCGGTGGCACCGTCAGCGTCGTTTCGTCCTTCGTCCGCGGCACCGGCGGTGCGGTCTCCATCAAGACCACCGATTATGCGCTCGGCGCCACCAACACGCTGTTCGACGGCACGACGCAGGGCGGTATCCTCGGCGCAGCCGGAGCGAGCTCGGGCAGCTCGATCTACGGTTTTACGATCGGCTCCAGCACGACCCAGGGCGACGTCGACAACCTGCTGACGGACGTCGAAACCGCCTTGACGAGCATGACGACGCTCGGTTCGCAGCTTGGCTCGCTTCAGCAGCGCGTCGACATCCAGACCGACTTCGTTTCCTCGCTCAGCGACTCGATCGACTCCGGTATCGGCCGTCTGGTTGACGCCGACATGGAAGAAGAGTCCTCCAAGCTCAGCGCCCTGCAGACCCAGCAGCAGCTGGCCATCCAGTCGCTGTCGATCGCGAACTCCTCTTCGCAGAACATAATGTCGCTGTTCCGCAACTAATATTAGGCGCCTTCGGACGCTTCAAAGAAGAGCCGCTGGTGTTACCGGCGGATATCGTGGAAGGCCGCGCTCCCCGAGCGCGGCCTTTTTAATGCTTATTAACTGACCGTTAACCAAACTCGTGTTTTCTGCCGTCAACGAAACGGTATGTTAACCAAGCTTAAGAAGCGGTTAGCGGGCATGACGCTGATGGCCGTTGCCGGTGGCGGACCGGAATGTCCCTTTTCAATATTTGCCAGCAAGGGGCGATAATTTCATGACCAGCATTTTGACCAACGTGGCGGCAATGTCCGCTCTCCAGACACTCCGGAGCATCAACGGCAACCTGGAGGACACGCAGAACCGTGTTTCGTCTGGTTACCGTGTCGCAGAGGCCAAGGACAATGCCGCCTACTGGTCGATTGCAACGACCATGCGTTCGGACAACAAGGCTCTCTCCGCTGTGTCCGATGCGCTCGGACTTGGCGCCGCGAAGGTCGACACCGCCTACTCAGCCATGGATAGCGCTATTGATATCGTAAGTGAGATCAAGGCCAAGATCGTCGCGGCGACGGAAAAGGGCGTCGACAAGACCAAGATCCAAGACGAGATCGGACAACTTCAGCAGCAATTGCTGAGTGTGGCGCAATCGGCCTCGTTTTCCGGTGAAAACTGGGTGGCTGGGAATACGACGAAGAGCGTCGTCTCCTCGTTCGTCCGCGATGCCAATGGTCAGGTGTCCGTGCAGACGACCCAATACGTTCTCGACGACACCTCCGCCGGCAACGTGCTTTTCGGCATGACGACGTCAGGATCGATCGACACGACGACTGGCATTATCGGTACGTCCTCAGGCAGCGTTGGCTCAATCTACGCGATGGATATCACGAGCTTTGGTTCTACCGATATCGATCTCGCCCTGACGACCGTTGAGTCCGGCCTCAGTGCGCTCACCAAGGCGGCGTCGCAGCTTGGCTCGATCTCGACGCGCATTGACCTGCAGGAAAGCTTCGTTTCCAATCTCAGTGACTCGATCGACTCGGGCGTCGGACGCCTTGTCGACGCCGATATGGAAGAGGAATCGAGTAAGCTGACCGCCCTGCAGACACAACAGCAGTTGGCGATCCAGTCACTGTCGATCGCAAACTCCAGCGCGCAGAACGTTCTCACGCTGTTCAAGGGCTAAGAGTGCCGCAACTCGCATGGACGAGATCGAAAGCCGCGTCATCGATGCGGCTTTCTCTTTGTTTTTGAACCGATAATCAAGATTGCGCGAGGCTTGCGCGGCCGATCTTGCCGCTCTTGCGCCAGGTCCGGGCCTTGGTTAACTTCGCTTAACAGTTGATTTGCTTTTAGCGACAAGCCGGCCTGGGGGACCAGCCGGGGGCATGACGCCAGGTCAGTCGCTGCCGGTCGCCGGCCTGTCCCGTTTCCCTACTCAGAGCAGAAAAAATGACCTATAAAATCGCCAGCTCGGCACAGGTAAACGCCCTTGCGGCGCTGCGCATCATCAACAAGGACGTTGCAACGGTTCAGCAGCAGGTTTCGTCAGGCTACCGCGTCGAAACGGCGGCGGATGACGCGACTTATTGGTCATTTGCGAGCGTCATGCGCTCGGACAGCAGCTCTTTGCAGAACGTTCACGACGCGCTCGGCGTCAGTGCATCGAAGGTCGACACCGCCTACACCTCGATGGAAAGCCTGATTGACCAGCTGGGCGAGATCCGCAAAACCCTGGTGACGGCTCAGGAGGCAGGTGTCGACAAGACGAAGCTCAATACAACCCTGACAGAACTGAAGGGGCAGTTGCAGACGACGGTCCAGACAACGAGCTTTGCGGGTGAGAACTGGCTGCTCAATCGCGATACCGCGCTTCCGACGTCGCGTTCCGTGATCGGCGGTTTTGTGCGCGGCACGAACGGTGAGTACCAGGCGCAGACGATCAGTTACCCGGCCGACCAGACAGTCATGATTGACACGACGGATGCCAATCGCGGCCTTCTCACGAAGACCATTGACGCGAATACGTTCAATTCCGACGGCACCTCGACGGCACGAAACTACTATCTGCTGGACGCCGGCTCGACGAGCCCTGCAAGCGGAACGGAGATAGCACTTGACGAGAATACCACCAGCGAGCAGGTCACGGACATGCTGAGTGTGGTCGACTCTATGCTGTCACAGTTGACCACCACGGCTGCCGGTCTTGGCACCATGAGCGCGCGCATCAGCGACCGCATTTCCTACACCGCGGATATGTCCGATCTAATCGACAAGGGTGTCGGTGCGCTCGTTGACACCGACATGGACGAAGCATCGACCCGCCAGACGGCGTTGTTGACGCAACAGAAGATGGGCGTTCAGGCGATTTCGATCCTGAACACCGCTGCCAGCAAAGTGCTGATCCTGCTGCAATAGTGGCCGGGGCGCCGTCGGGCCGGCTTGGCTGCGCCCTTCATCCTCGCGCAAGTTTGACACCCTATTTTCGGTACAAAGGCGCAGTGCGGAAACCGTGCCTGATCAGTTGTCAGTTCATGATGGGGCGCGGCATGTCGCAGTCTTCTGCAGCGAGAGGGGTGGTTTCGGTGAGTACGCTGCTTTCTCGGTACCTCAAGGATTTCGGCGAGCCGGCCGTCATCGCTCCCGTCGCGGAGGCCGACGATCTCGCGAACGATTTCGGTGGCTTTGTAGATATCGCAACCGAAGCGGTCGTGGATGTCGAAGCCGAGCGCCGCGGCGCATATGCCGAGGGCTATGCCGAGGCGACCGCAGTGCTGACGGAAAAGTATGAACTGGAGGCGCAAACGGTCGCGCTCGTTCATCAGCGCGAAGTCGAAGTGCTCCGTGATCGGTACGAGGTTGAGGCCGCGGAACTGATCGCCTCCCGGTTGGATGCCATGGCGCATGAGATTGCGGCGCTTGTCAGCGCGACGGTCGCGAAGGCGTTGGCGCCCGTGATGACCGATGCCCTATCACAGAAGGCTGCCGTCGATCTTGCCGGCATCGTTAGCCAGGCGGTGCTGGACGGGGAAGTGGGCAATGTGACCGTCAAGGGCCCGGCCCGGCTGTTCGATGTGCTGAAGAACACACTCGGTGAAAAGGCCGGCCTTCTGCGCCATCATGAAACCGGCGATGTCGACTTGACCGTTGAATTTGGCGACGCCGTCCTCGTCACGCGCATGTCAGCCTGGGCGACGAGCTTGAAGAAAGTTCTGGAATGAGTGATAGCGAAAACCACCACCACGGCAAGAACGAGATCATCATCGTCAAGCGGCATGGCGGCGGTGATCACGACGGTGCTCATGGTGGCGCCTGGAAGATCGCCTATGCCGACTTCATGACGGCCATGATGGCGTTCTTTCTCGTCATGTGGCTGGTCAACGCCGCAAACGAGGAGACCAAGGCCTCGGTCGCGACCTATTTCAATCCGATCAAGCTTGCCGACGAGAAGCCGACGGAAAAAGGCTTGAAGAAGCCTGTCGACCAGGCGGACGGCGACCAGAAGCAGGACAAGTCGAAGGAAAAAGAAGACGAGCCAACCAAGGGCGCTTCGGCCGCAAACGGCGACGATCAGACCTCGACATCCGGCGACCAAACCAATTACTCGGAAGCTGATTTCTTCGAGAATCCCTATTCGGTTCTGGCGGAGATCGCGCAGGAAGTCGGCCAGCAGGCAAACGTCAGCGCCAAGGGCGAGGGCGGCGCCAGCGACTCGGGTCCGGCAACCGGCGCCGACGGTGGTCAGGCCTATCGTGATCCGTTCGATCCGGACTTCTGGACCAAGCAGGTCGAAGTGACGCACGCCGACAAGAAGCAGCCGGCTTCGAGCGACGCTCCCGCCGATGGCGCGGCAGATGCCACCGAAGTTGCCAAGGCCGAAACCGAGACACCGGCGGATCCGACGAAGGCTGCCGACGCCGGCCATGCTCCGGACGACCAAGCCAAGGAAGCCGCGAAGAGCAAGTCGCAACACGCTGCGTCGTCCGTGGAAACGGCTTCTGAAAATGCCGAGGGCAAGGAAAAGCCGCAGACTGAGGCGCAAAGGGCCGGCGAGCAGAAGCAGGCCGAGGATCTGCAAAAGGAAATCGCCCAGCAAATCAGCGGCATTGCCGGCAAGCTCGCCGAAGGTCTGACGGTAACACCGTCGGAAGGCGGCCTCCTGGTCAGCATTTCCGATCAGAGTGACGATTCCATGTTCAACATTGGGTCGGCCGTGCCGCGCAAGGAGATGGTGCTTGCGATGGAAAAGATCGGTGAGATCCTGAAGAGCAAGCCGGGCGCGGTCGTCATCCGCGGCCATACGGACGGCCGTCAGTATAAGGGCGAGAACGAGAACTGGCGCTTGTCCATGGATCGCGCCCAGGCCGCCTACTATATGGTCGTTCGCGGCGGTCTCGACGAAAAGCGGATATCGCAGGTCTCAGGCTTTGCTGATCGCAAGTTGAAAGATCGGGCGGATCCGTTCAACGCGACCAACAGGCGTATCGAAATATTGCTGCAGGCGGATCAGGGATAATCCATGGTCCGTCACCACCGTCATCTTCTGCTTCTGATTCTCAGCCTCGCGGTAAGTTCTACTGCTGTCGCACAGGCGGAAGATCAAGAGGACATTGCGCCTTACAAGATGCTGCGGTCACTGCAGTTCGTGCAGGATGCCGTCGTGCTTGGCGATCACTCCGCCGCCGAGATGCAGCGCTTTATGCTCGGTACGATCGATCAGCGTCTGCGTACCATCGATCCGGCGGTTTTTGACGACGCCAGAAACGTAGACGCGGCGCTGATCTATGCGATGAGTGGCGGTAATCCCGAGACGCTCGAATATCTTGTCGCCCGCGATGTGAACGGTCACTTCGACAATCGCGTCAGTGATGTGTTGCGGAAGTATCTGAGCGGCAAGGGCTTGCTTGTCGCCAAGAGCCTTGTCGAGACCGCAAACGAGTACAAGGACAAGAAAATCGGTCCTTATCTTGCGCTGGTCGGCGGCAATGTCACCATCGCGAAGAGCCCGATGGAAGCGTTGAAGCTGTATGATCAAGCGCGCCTCAATGCGCCGGGCACGATCATCGAGGAGGCGGCGCTACGCCGCTCCGTATCGATCTGCGTCGAAGCCCGGATGGTGGACAAGGGGCTCGCTTATTCGCAGCGCTATGTGCGCCGCTTCCTGCATTCGCCTTATGCCAGCCAGTTCGCGGATCTTTTCGTCAAGCTGCTGGTCAATCATGATCATGAGGTAAAGCCCGACGACGTTGTTGATATCCTCTCCTTCATGGACGAGGCGAGGCAGCGTGAGGTCTATCTACGCATCGCCCGTGCGGCCGCCATCGCCGGCAAGGGTGATCTCGCGCGGATGGCTGCGGCGCGCGCACAGACGCTTGCGGGCGACTCAGACAACGCCTTTGGCGCGCTTGCGGATTTCTACGGCGGAATGGCGGCGATCTCGACGGACAAAATTGATACGGCCGCAAAAAACATCGCATCCATCCCCGACCAGGAACTGTCGCCACGCGATCAGGCTCTCAGGGCGGCAGCGAAAGCCATTGCAGAACAAGTGCTTCGCCCGCCCGACCCGGCAAGCTTGACGCAAGCGACGGCCCCTAAATCTCATAGTCAAGAAATTACTTCTGAACAGGCAGCGGCCTCACCAGAGGCGGAGCAGGGAGAGATACCAAATCCCACTCCAGGTCCTGTTGCCGGAGACGCGGCTGCAACGCCGCCATCCAATGTTGGGGGACAGCAGGACGCCGACCCGTCATTCAGCGCATTCGTGACGTCAAGCCGATCGCAGCTTGATGAGATCGACGGCCTCTTGAACAAAGAAAGTAATTGAGATGATGGACATCAGCGTTTCGGGGGGAGCGTCTGGAGCAGGGGCTGCCTCCGCGGTTGGCACTGCCCGTCAGACGGGCAGCGGCGGCGATACGGATGCAGGCGGGTTCTTCGATGTGCTGAACAAGACCAGCGGCAACTCGGCCGAGCAGCCCACGGCCGGGCAGCGCGCTGGTGACGGCAGCGCTTCCACCACGTCACCTCACGCGCGTACGAAGTCATTGATCGATCTCGGCAGCGCCTCCTTGGCCGCGCAGACGGAGATGAAAGAAAAGACGGCTGGGTCGGCCGACAAGGAGACCAAAAAGGCGGAGCGCGACCCGAAGGCCAAGGGCAAGCAGGCTGATGCCGCCGACTCGCAGGATCTTGCCGATAAGCTGGACGATGAAGCGACGGCACATTCGGCCAAGGTCACCAAGCCGGCCAAGGCCGAAGGCGCCGAGGCGACCGAGGTCAAGAAGGGCGCGGAAGGCGATGACACCCTCTCGGACGTGCTGAGCCTATTGAAACAAGCGCCGACTGACGGATCTGCGGCGGCAGCGTTCGCTGCAATGGCCGCCACGAGCCAACAGACTGATGGCAAGGTATCGACCGATCCGAAAGAAAAGTCCGCCGCCAGTATCAAACCCAAGGACGAAACGTCTGCTGACGCGACTCTCGCCGGCATTGATACGGCCGCCGACACTCAGGTGCCCGGCACAGAGGTCGCCGGCGATATTGACCCGACGACATTCCGACTGAGCCGCGCCGACGGCAGCGGTCAGTCCATGGACATGCACGTTGGCATTGACAAGGATGCCGTCGAGTCCGGCGGCAAGGTCAACATCGAAAGCGTCTCGGTTATGGATTCGCGCCGCTACATCGGCCTCGTGCAGAACACCAATTCTGCCGCGGTGACGGCCGCGATTTCAGGTGATCCGGAGTGGGCCAACGCCATGCAGCCGACATCTGCCCTGTCGAATGCGGCAGAGTGGACCAGCACCGGCAAGGTGGTGAATACGCTCAAGATCCAGATGAACCCGATCGACCTTGGCCTGGTCACCGCCACAATGCGACTGCAGGGCGACGCATTGAACGTCGACCTGAAGGTCGAGACAGGAGCGGCCTATCGCCAGCTCAAGGAAGATCACGGCAAGATCATCGAGGCGTTGCGCAGCCAGGGCTACGCGATCGACAACGTGACGATCAGCATGGCGCCCGTCGACCGTTCGGACGCCAGCAATCAGACGGGTGCGCAGGGCCAACAGCAAGGCCAGGCCTTTGCTCAGCAGGGTCAAGGCGGCGAGGCGCGAGAACGCCAAAATCAATCAGGGCAGCGAACTGGCGGAGGCTTCAATGGCTCGGGCGAAAGCGGTGTTGAAAGCGCTTCTTCTAGCGCCGCTGGCGGCGGCCGCACTGGCGACGTCTACCTCTAGCGCGCAGGCCTCCAACAGCGCCTGTGAGCAGGAGATCCAGGCGGCGGCACTGAAGTACGGTATCCCCGAGGGCATTCTCTATTCGGTTGGCCTGACTGAAACCGGACGCAAGGGATCGCTCTATCCCTACGCGCTGAACATCGAAGGAAAGGCCTTCTTTCCGCCCTCCGAGCAGGACGCTCTAAGGCAGATTGATGTTGCGCGCAGGTCAGGCGCGAAGCTCATCGACATCGGCTGCATGCAGATCAACCAGTACTACCATGGTGAGAATTTCCGGTCGGCGGAGGAGATGTTCGACCCCCGCCGCAATGTGGAATACGCGGCGCGGTTCCTGCGCAATCTCCATGACCGTCACGAAACATGGACGATGGCGGTCGCCCGCTATCACGCCGGACCCAACAACGACCCGGCCCAGAAGCAGTATGTCTGCCGGGTCATCGCCAATCTGGTCGCCACCGGCTACGGCAAATGGACTCGCAATGCGAGCAACTTCTGCCTGAATTGATTCAATCAAAACTGGTAGAAAATAGAACAAAGCAGAAATGTGTCATATTGTGGCGAGAATCTGTCTCAATGTGGCAAGGCAAGTCACATTTTGGCCCCTGTTAACTTTTCCACGAAATATTTGTGTGCATAGTTTTGAGGAGCCACTACATCTAGATCAAATCGCGCCTCAATTATTAATCAACTATTAATTTCTGCCAGTGAGTTCCTACAGCTTGTCCCAGAATCGCGCGATTCGTACCCATAGAGCATCGAGGTACCACAAGTGATTCGGAGGCGGACGAATGATCGTAGTGGTTGATGAGCGTGAGCTCGTGAAAGATGGTTACACTTCACTTTTCGGGCGGGAAGGCATTCCTTCCACGGGGTTTGATCCAAATGAATTCGGTGAATGGGTTCAGACGGCGGCCGATTCCGATATTGCGGCTGTCGAGGCATTTCTGATCGGGCAGGGGCAGCAGAATTTCGAGCTGCCGCGCGCAATTCGCGACCGGACCATGGCGCCGGTTATCGCGGTCAGTGACCAGCCGTCGCTCGAAAACACGCTTGCACTTTTTGATTGCGGCGTCGACGACGTCGTACGCAAGCCGGTTCACCCGCGCGAAATCCTGGCGCGAGCCGCCGCCATCCGGCGTCGATTGAAAGCGATTTCCAGCCACACCGACATTGGCGCGATCCGCGTGTTCTCTGATGGTCGTGATCCGGAAATTCACGGCGAAGTCTTCGCGCTTCCACGTCGCGAGCGCCGTATCCTCGAGTATTTGATCGCAAACCGCGGACGCCGTGTCACCAAGACGCAGATCTTCAACGCGATCTACGGGATCTTCGACGAGGAAGTCGAAGAAAACGTCGTTGAGAGCCACATTTCCAAGCTGCGTAAGAAGCTCCGGAAGAAGCTCGGTTTCGATCCGGTCGATTCGAAGCGCTTCCTCGGCTACTGCATTGATTGGAACTGATTTTTTCAGACCGGGCCGCGTTGCCTGGATCTAGTCGATCATTCTCTCGGCGATGGTTCAGCCCCAGACAGCTTCACGCAAGGCCCGCCAAATACTCTCAAGCCTACTAAGGGAATCGAGGTTTTCAGATGAGCATTTTTGGCAGCATGAAGACGGCCGTGTCCGGCATGAACGCCCAGGCCAACCGCCTCAGCACCGTCTCCGACAACATCGCGAACGCAAACACGACGGGCTACAAGGCTGTTTCGACCGCCTTCTCGTCGCTGGTGCTGCCGTCGACCTCGGGCAATTACAATTCGGGCGGCGTCCAGACGTCCGTTCGTCAGTCCGTTTCCGAGCAGGGCGATATATCCTACACCACGTCGAGCTACGATCTGGCGATCTCGGGCGACGGCTTCTTCATCGTTCAGAGCCCGGATGGCACTCCGGTTCTGACCCGCGCAGGCGACTTCACCAAGGATGACGAGGGTAATCTGGTCAATTCCGCCGGCTACACTCTGATGGGCTATTCCTATGACGCCGGCGCGCCGGCTGTCGTCGTCAACGGCTTCTCCGGCCTTGTGCCGATCAATGTCATGCAATCCGGTCTGACGGCAATCGCGTCGACGACCGGCACATTCTCGGGCAACCTGAACTCGAACGCGAATGTCGCAACAACCGGCCTGCCGAGTTCCAACCCGGCGTCGGTCACCAGCGATACCAAGCAGATGTCGATGGTCGGCTACGACAAGCTCGGCAACACCGTTCAGTATGACTTCTACTTCACCAAGACAGCAGGCGCGACGCCCACAACCTCCGGGACATGGGAGGTCGCAGTGTTCCGCCACGCCGATGCGGCAACAGGTGGAACGTCATCATTTCCGTACACTCCGGCAGCGTCGGCTCTCGTCGGCTCGACGAATTTGACCTACGACCTAAACGGCAAGCTAGATACGACGACAACGCCCGGTGCGCTGACGATCACCGATCCGGTGACGGGCGGCTCGATCGCGATGGACCTCAGCGGCTTCACGCAGCTGGCCTCTGGCTTCTCCGGCACAGGTACCCCGAACGGCCAGGCAGCAAGCCCGGTCAAGAGTGTCACGATCGACAAGGACGGCACGGTCTACGCAAAGTATTCCGACGGCACTTCCAAGCCGGTTTATCGTGTTCCCCTGGCCACCGTTGCCAGCCCCGACAACATGACCTTGATGAGCGGCAACGTCTACAGTGCCAACGGGCAGTCCGGTGTTACGGTCACGGGCTTTCCGCAGACGAACGGCTTCGGCTCGATCCAGTCGGGCGCATTGGAAAGTTCGAACGTCGACCTCGCCGGCGAACTGACCGAGATGATCGAGTCGCAGCGCAGCTACACCGCCAATTCCAAGGTCTTCCAGACGGGGTCCGACATCATGGACGTCCTCGTTAACCTCAAGAGATAAGTAGGGTTCGGATAAGCCATGTCGCTCACTTCCGCACTGAATTCCGCGCAGAGCATATTCAATAATACCGGCATTCAGAGCAGTGTCGTATCGAACAATATCTCGAATTCGAGTAACAGCGATTACGTGCGCCGGCAGGCGATGATCACGACGTCGCTGAATGGTGCGCAGGTTGTGAAAATCAGCCGCGCGCAGGAAGACGCGCTGTTGCGTCAATGGCTAAAGTCGAGTGCGCAGGACAGCGGCCAGCAAACTCTGCTCAGTGGCCTCACCGATCTCAAGTCGATCATGGGTGGCAACGACTACGAAACGTCGCCGGCGAATTACCTGGCGACATTTCGAGAAAAGTTGCAGGCATTTAGCACGTCGCCGAGCAGCACCATTGCTGCCCAGAGCGCGGTCACGGCAGCGCAGGACGTCGCCACTTCCCTCAACAATGCAACGAATTCCGTGCAGGCTGTCCGTCAGGGAGCCGACAAGGAAATCGCCACACAGGTCTCGACGCTCAACACACTGCTCTCGCAATTCAAGACGGCAAACGACGCCGTCAAGAGCGCCACCGCGACTGGCGGCAATCCGGCGGATGCTCTGGATGAACGCGACAAGCTGCTGAAGCAGATTTCCTCCATCGTTGGTGTGAATGCTGTCGATCGCGATAACGGCGACATGGCGCTCTATACCACCGACGGAACCGTCGTTTTCGATACGATCCCGCGTACCGTCACCTTCGTTGCGCAGGACACCTACACCGCACAGACGCAAGGCAATGGCGTCTACATCGATGGCGTGCTGCTCGCCAAGGCGCAGGGCTCGACGACAACTGCGCAGGGGAGCTTGCAAGCGCTCCTGCAGGTACGCGACGACATTGCGCCGAAGTTCCAGTCGCAACTCGATGAAATTGCAAAGTCGCTCGTCACCATGTTCTCGGAAACTGACGGCACCACGACCCAGCCGGGTCTGTTCGTCTGGAAGACGGCGACTGGTGCCACAGGCGGAACGCCGACGACGACGGGCGTCATCGCCGGCATCGCCGGCACCATCAGCGTAAACATCAATGTTCAAACCGGTGCGTTCAACGCTGCTACGGGTACCTACGGCGATCCGATGAGGTTGCGCGATGGGTCGATCTCCGGTCTCACCAACCTCAACACAACCAACAGCAGCGGGTTCTCCGACAATCTCGACGCTCTCTACACGGCGATGGGCACGGCACGGACCTTCTCGTCGGATGCCGGTCTCTCGTCCGATGTCAATATCATGGACTACGCCTCGAATTCGATCGGCTGGCTCGAGCAGTATCGAAGCGATGCGACGACAGCCTCCGAGAACACGTCAGCGGCGCTCTCGCGTTCGACGGAAGCTTATTCGAACGAGACCGGTGTTAATCTCGACGAGGAATTGACGCTGCTTCTCGATATCGAGCAGTCCTACAAGGCGGCCACGAAGATCCTCAACGCTGTCGACGAAATGTTGAAATCATTGCTGGACATAGCGAGTTAAGCCATGAAAAGTTCATTTATTTCTAGCTCAGCCATCCAGAACGCAATGCGATTGACGATCCGCCAGTCGCAGAAGCAATTGGTCAGCTCGTCTCTCGAAGCAACGACAGGCGTTTATGCCGATATCGGCGCCTCCATCGGCTCGGGCGCAGCCAAGAGCGTGAATTTCACGTCCGAAATCAGCCGCATCGCCGCCTTGAAGGGGAGTAATTCCGTCGTTTCGGCTCGCCTTGAGGCTTCGCAGCTCGGCCTCGACAGCATGAAGACGGCAGGCGACGGACTGGTCTCCAAGCTGACCGCGCTTCAAGGTAGTCAGGATCAGACCAGCATTACGGTCGCGACACAGTCGGCGACTGATGCGCTGTCGCAGTTGATGGATACGGGCAACTCGATGCTCAACGGCGAGTACCTGTTCTCCGGTATTAACACCGACGTTCAGCCGCTGAAGGACCAATCGGCCACAGTGACCGCCAATATCACGGCGGCGCTCGGCACCTACGCGAGCGGACTTGGCAAGACGGTGGGCGAGCTCACCGGTTCCGAGATGGAAACCTTCATTACCGGCACAGTCGAGCCGATGTTTTCGGAGGCAAGCTGGACCGATCCGACCACCGGTTGGTCGAGCGCTTCTAGCCAGAATATGACGAGCCGCATCAGCAACTCGGAAGTCGTCACGTCCTCTACCAATTCCAATTCGGACGGCATGCGCTACTTCGCGCTGGCGTCGATCACGGTTTCGGCGCTGGCAGGCCAGGGTCTCAGCGCAGACGCACTGGGCACGGTCACCAAGAAGGCGATCGGCTACGCCGCCCAGGCAACGACCGGCATCGTGACGCAGGCAAGCCAGCTCGGCCTTTCGCAGGAACGTGTCGAGAAAGCCAATGACGCACTCGATGCCCAGTCGAGCATCCTTCAGAACAAGCTCGTCGATCTCCAAGGCGTGGATACCTCGGAAGCATCGACGCTGGTCAATACCCTCCAGACGCAGCTGGAGACCGCTTATACGATCGTATCGAAAATTCAGCAGTTGAGTCTCGTGAACTACCTTTGATGATCAAGGGTACGAAAGACAAAGAAGGATGCATGAATGTATCAGTTCTCCTACTCCGAGATCATGGAGGACTCGGTGGCCGATGCGAAGGAGCGGGAGCGTCAGGTTCTCGACCGGTCCATCGACCTGCTGTCGATTGCACGGGACAAAGAGAAATACAGCCGGGAAGCCATCGATGCATTGTTCTACACCCGGCGTGTTTGGGTGAGCTTCATCGAGGATCTCAAGCATCCGGACAACCAGCTTGAAATCCAGTTGCGGGCCAACCTCATTTCGATCGCGATCTGGATCTTGAAGGAATGCGATCGGATCAGGCGCCGGCAATCGACGAACTACCAAGGCATTATCGACGTTACCACCATCATCAGGGATGGACTAAAATGAAAAGCACACTTCGCATCTCGCTAAAAGCCGGGGAAAAGATCTTCATTAACGGTGCGGTCCTGCGCGTCGATCGCAAGGTCGCGCTGGAATTCCTGAATGATGTAACATTCCTTCTCGAAAACCATGTCCTCCAGCCGGAAGACGCGACGACGCCTCTGCGCCAGCTCTACTTCATCGCGCAGATGATCCTGATTAATCCTGAGGGCAAAGAACAATCGACGGCGATGTTCCGCAAGTCGATCACGATGTTGCTCACCTGCTTCAAGAACGAGGAAGTCCTCGCGGAGCTGAAGCGCATTGATGGCCTTGTCTCGACCGGACGCGCATTCGACGCGCTGAAGGCGATCCGTGGTCTCTACCCGATCGAAGACAGCATTCTCAACAACCACGAAATGCCGCCGACGATGGTCGAGCACATTCGTAAGGAGATCGCACCATGGCGGTAAGCAGCGTTTCAAGCACGTCGAGCACTTCGTCATCGTCGAGCACCTCGAGCGCACAGCAGAAGGCGACGCTCAACTACGACAACTTCCTGCAGCTCCTCATCGCGCAGATGAAGAATCAGGATCCGACGGATCCGGTCGATGCCAGCGAGCAGATGTCGCAGCTGGCGAGCTTCTCTCAGGTGGAGCAGACGATCCAGACGAACACCAAGCTGGACAGCCTGCTGGCAAGCTCGAGCCTGACGCAGGGCAGCAGCTACATCGGAAAATACATGACCAGCGCCGACGGCACCGTCAAAGGCACGGTTGCTTCGGTCAAGGTCTATTCCGACGGCATCATTGCGACAACGACGGATGGCGGTAATATTCTCGTGCAGGCGGGAATCACCCTGTCTGAGACTGCCCCGACGACGTCGTCGTCGAGCTAAGCGCAATTTTGAGGCGGTTCGGTTACGTCGGAAGGACCGCAAGGCGATATGAGGTTGCCTGATGAATGAAGCTGATGCACTTGACCTCTTCCAGGCCGCGATCTGGACCGTCCTTGTTTCCGCCGGCCCGGCGGTGGCGGCGGCCATGATCGTCGGTCTGATCATCGCGTTGTTCCAGGCGCTGACGCAGGTTCAGGAAGCAACGCTCACCTTCGTTCCGAAGATCGTGGCCGTCCTCGTCACCATCGGCATCTCGGCGCCGTTTGTGGGGTCGCAGATTTCGATTTTCACCAATCTGGTGTTTTCGCGCATTCAGTCGGGCTTCTGAGCCACCCTCGCGCAAGCTTCGCCATTTAGTTCTCGTTCCGAATTGGTGGGCATCATGCCCCCACCTCTCATGAAGAGACGGAATCGAAATGGCGCAACCTCCCGCACTCCCCCTTCCGAAAGCCGGACTTAGCGTACGTGATATCGGTTTTGCCATGGGCATCATCGTTATTATCTGCGTGCTCTTCCTGCCGATCCCGCCGTTCCTCATCGATATGGGACTGGCCTTCTCGATCGCCTTCTCGGTACTGATCCTGATGGTGGCGCTGTGGATCCAAAAGCCGCTCGACTTCTCGTCCTTCCCGACCATCCTTCTGATCGCGACGATGACGCGCTTGGCGCTGAACATCGCGACGACCCGTGTCATTCTCTCACACGGCAACGAGGGCCATGATGCCGCCGGCGGTGTCATCGCCGGCTTTGCAAGCCTTGTCATGTCAGGCGACTTCGTGATCGGTCTGATCGTCTTCCTGATCCTGATCACCATCAACTTCATCGTCATCACCAAGGGCGCGACGCGTATCGCGGAAGTCGGCGCGCGCTTCACCCTCGACGCTATCCCCGGCAAGCAGATGTCGATCGATGCCGACCTCTCGGCCGGCATCATTGATGAGAAGGAGGCCCAGCGCCGCCGCAAGGAGCTGGAGGAGGAAAGCTCCTTCTTCGGTGCCATGGACGGTGCATCGAAATTCGTTCGCGGCGACGCGATTGCCGGTTTGCTGATCACTTGCATCAATGTTTTCGGCGGCATCATCATCGGCTATTTCCGGCACGGTATGCCGATCGGCGAGGCAGCCGATGTCTTCGTCAAGCTCTCGGTCGGTGACGGCCTCGTCTCGCAGATGCCGGCGCTTATCGTTTCGCTCGCCGCCGGCCTTCTCGTCTCGCGCGGCGGCACTGTCGGTTCCACCGAACAGGCGGTCGTCAACCAGCTGAGCGGCTATCCGCGTGCGCTTTCCGTGTCCGCTGTTCTGATGGCGATCCTCGGCCTCATGCCGGGTCTACCGTTTGTCCCCTTCATGTTCCTTTCCGGTCTTCTGGCCTTCGGTGCCTGGTTCATTCCTCGTCAGGTCGAGGCCGAGAACAAGGCCCGGCGCGAGCAGGAAGAGAAGAAGGTCGTCCAGAGCAAGGAACTTGAAAAGGACTCCGTCAAGTCGGTGCTGCGCACATCGGAAATCGAACTCGCGCTCGGCAAGATGGTATCGACGCGTCTGCTTGGTGCCCACCAGGAGCTCGCCTTCCGCGTCGGCAAGATGCGCAAGAAGTTCGCGACGCAGTACGGTTTCGTTGTTCCGGAAATCAAGGTCACCGACGACATCGGTATTGCCGAGAAGTCCTACCAGATCCGAATCCACGGCACGACGGTAGCTTCCAACATGCTGCGCGTCGGTGAAGTTCTTGTCGTCACCGGCTCCGGCCGCAAGCCGAGCATTCCGGGCGACGAGATTCGCGAACCAGCCTTCGGCATGCCGGCGGTTTCGATTCTTGAGGCTTTCACCGAGGACCTGAAGCGCGAAGGTTTCCAGCCGATCGACAACGTTTCTGTCGTGCTGACGCATATGAGCGAAGTGATCCGCAACAATCTGCCGGCGCTCCTGTCCTACAAGGACGTGAAGATCCTGATCGACAGGCTCGATCCGGAATACAAGAAGCTGGCCGACGAGATCTGCTCGTCGCATATGTCCTATTCCGGCTTGCAGGCGGTGCTGAAACTGCTCCTTGCCGAGCGCGTGTCCATCCGCAACCTGCATCTCATCCTGGAAGCCGTCGCCGAACTCGCGCCGCATGTCCGCAAGACCGAGCAGATTGTCGAGCACGTCCGCGTTCGTATGGCGCAGCAGCTATGCGGGGACCTTGCCGACAACGGCGTGCTCCGCGTGCTGCGACTCGGCAGCAAGTGGGACCTCGCTTTCCATCAGGCCCTGAAGCGCGACAACAAGGGCGAGATCATCGAATTCGACATCGACCCGCGCATGCTGGAGGAGTTCAGCGAGCAGGCGACGAAAGTTATCCGTGAATTCATGGATCGCGGCCTGCCGTTCGCCCTTGTCACCTCGCCGGAAACACGATCCTATGTGCGGATGATCATCGAACGATTGTTCGCAACGCTCCCGGTTCTGTCGCATGTCGAGCTGTCCAAGGGCATCGAGATAAAGATTCTGGGCTCGATTTCATGATAACTGACCCGCAAGGGACCGTTCTGGCGCTGTTCCTGATTTTCTGCAGGATCGGCGGCTGCGTCCTGGCGATGCCCGGCTTTTCGTCTGCCAGGGTACCGGCGCAATTGCGAATTTTTATTGCTGCTGCCCTGTCGCTGGCGATCCTGCCTGTGCTTTGGGACACTGTCTATCCGATCGTCCACACATCGAATGCCACCTACATCGGTTACATCTTCAGCGAAGCGCTGATTGGCGTCATGTACGGCATGCTTGCGCGCGTCTACACGCTCGGCCTGCAGTTCGCGGCCAGCGTGATTGCGATGATGGTTGGATACACCCAGCCGGCTGCGGCGGATGTCTTCGAGGACTCGCCGGAAAGCAGCCTTTCAGGTTTCATCACCTTTGCCGGGATGATGATCCTGTTCATGATGGACTTTCATCACATCGTATTCAGGGCGCTGGTCGATTCCTACACGTCGATGCCCTTCGGCGGTATCATGCAGATGCGCAGCACGCTGATCTCGTTCACCGACACGCTCTCATCGACGTTCATGATCATGCTGCGGCTCTCGAGCCCGTTCCTGATCTACGGCCTGATGTTCAACATCGCCATCGGCTTCATCAACAAGCTCGCGCCGCAGATTCCGGTGTATTTCATATCGACGCCTTACCTGCTTCTCGGCGGCCTTTTCCTTTTCTACTTCTCCGTGGCGGCGCTGGTCAGCCAGTTCGGCCAATCCTTCGCCAGCGTCTTCATCGGCAGGTAGCGACATGGCGGACAAGACACGCTCCCAGAAACTGAAACGCCTCGTGGCAGTTCAACGTCATCTGGAGCAGATGGCCGAATTCGACCTTGCCGAAACGAGCCGTCAGCGCGCGGAGGTCAACGAACAGATGGACAGCGTCATTCTGGCGCTTGGCTCGATGGACCCGGTCCATCATGCCTTTTCGCAGAGCTATGCAGATCGCTTCAACCGGCTCGGCATCAAGGACAAGCAACTGACCGGCATGCAGCAGATCCACGAAATGCGCGTCATGCAGGAGCGCGCGAAGGGCGATCGGCTGGAGGACGGCATGCGCGAGGCGCTGGAGTCCGAGCGCCGTGAAGCCGACGACAACGCAGTCTATGATCTCATCGATCAAAAGTTCGGTACGCCAGCCTCCAGCAAGCTTCAAAAATCATAATCGTCGCAATCTTAAACAAGAGGATTGTGACTTGGCTATTTCACCTCCGAGTGATCTGGTCCTGGATGTTGTCAAAGCTGCCGACCCTCTCGAGGTTCAGGCAGCCCAGGAAAAATTGAAAGCAAACCAGGCGGCGTTTGCGGCAAACAGTCTTGCCGAAGCCGGCAAGGGCTTCACGTCGGCCGTCGATATTCTCGATCGTGCCGTCGGCAAGACCGGTTTGAGCGACAGCAAGAATCGCAGCAGCAAGACGGAGCAGGTGCCCGAAACCTACCGTAAGTTCGAGGCGATGGTTCTTCAGAACTTCATCAAGAACATGCTGCCGAGTGATAGCGAGGAAGTGTACGGCAAGGGTGCCACCGGTGACATCTGGAAAGGCATGATGGCCGAACAGCTCGGCAACGAGATTTCGAAGGGCAACGGCATCGGCATTGCCAAGCAGCTCTATCAGGATGCGCTGAAGAAGCAGGAAGGCAAGGTCGCCAACGCTTCCACCGATCAGGATGATCGCAACATGGCGATGAGCATGATCGACGAATTCCAGCGCAAGACCTTCGGTACAACAACTGCGGACAACAAGTCCGCCAATGACGCCTGAGAGAATCGAGGACAAAAATGGAAATAATCTCGAACGACTACCGTATCAAATCGGTTCTTGGACGCCTTGAAATGATCATCGACAACGAAAACACGCGTATCGGCAACGATCCACAGTTCGATCTCAAGGTGTCGAACACGCACAAGAGCCGTTGCCTCTATGAGCTTTCGATGCTCTTCCGCGATACCGATCCGAAGGAACTGGCCGCCGCTCACCTCGAGCAGTTGCATGGGCTGAAGAAGAAGCTCGTTCTGAATGCACGGCGCGTCGAAGCACATCTGGAAGCAGTCCGCACAGTTGCTGACCTCCTGAAGAATGCGGTCCAGGATGCGGATGCCGACGGCACCTATTCCCAAGAGCAATTCGTAGCACGTGACGCTTGATGATTAAGCTCGTTCTGACAGGCGTCTGGGTTTGCGCGATCACGCTGGCATCGGTCTATTTCTCGGTGCACATGGCCACGGCGCCCGCGCCGGCTCCCGATGATTCCAAGCAAAGCCAGCTCGAGCTTGTAAAGGGCGAGACGATCACCGTGCCGATCATTGCCGACGGCGTCGTCACCGGCTACTTCCTCGGCAAGGTGTCCTTCATGATGAACAAGGACGCGGTGAAGAACGTGTCCTTGCCTCTCACGGAAATGACGACCGACGAGCTCTTTACGCTGCTCGTCGGCAACAAGATGATCGACATCTCCAACATGAAAGCCTTCGATCCGAATGCGTTCCGGGAGATGATCAAGAAAGACATTAACCAGCATCTTGGCGGAGACTATATAGACCAGGTCATGCTGGAGCAGCTCGACTACCTTTCCAAGGAAGAGGTGAAGGCGAACGCCTCGGGGCAGCAGAAGAAGACCGCCAAGCCCGTCAACGTCGTGGCTCCGGCGCCGGTAACGGACAAGGCTGCAACGGAATAGGTCTGGTCATTGCCCGAAGCGGCGCCATCGGCGCCGTTTTTTTCGGCCGCAGATGGTTAATGATTCCTTCGGTTTCGGCGAGGAATTCAAGCAGTTTTTCTAACAGATAGTTGAAATCGCGCTGTTATAAATCCCCGCGATGGGCTGACAGTGCACCGCATTCCGATTCTCGGAATTCTCTCATGCGTTCCCAGGCAAACGTTATCGGCCGGTGCTGAATCGTCCGGTGCGGCGACGTGATCTGGTCCGGGATGCATGCAGCATGAAACACTATCGTCAGGAAGCCGGCATGAGCCTGATCGCGAATTTCGCGGTCCTGTCGTCGCGCCGCGCGATCTTCGACCTACCGGTTTGCGATCTTGGCTGGGATGACGCGCTGGTGTTCATCAATGAACTCCTGTCGATACCGGTCGGGCAGACGTCCGTCTCGTTCGTCACCGCGCGCAATATGCTGATGTCGCTGCGCGACGCAGAATACCGTGGCATTCTCACGCAGAATCTGTTGCTCCCTGATGGCCCGGGCCTCGATATCGCGTCGAAAGTGGCGCACGGATCGCCGTTCCCCGCCCGTTTGAAGGCCGCCGATCTCCTACCGGCGCTGTTGACATACATGGAGATGCCGCGGCGCATCGGCCTGATCGGCAATACGCCCGAGGCGGTCAGGACGACAGCCGCGACGTTCCGGCGGCATGCTCCGTGGCATGAATTCATCATCATTTCCGACAGCTTTTCCGAGGCGGCAGACAAATCGGCGATCATCAAAGACATCGATCAGCAAGGGCTCGATTTGTTGATTGTCGGAACGACCACCGCATCCGAGGAGAAATGGGTCCATCAGAACATCCGGGCGGATCATGCTCGGCTGGTACTTGCTGTTGGCGACCTGTTCGAAGTCGTGACAGATACGATCCGCCACACGCCGAAGCTTCTGCGGATGATCGGGCTCGACCGCGGCTACCGCGGGATGCTGCAGTACGCCGTCGGCTCCGCTGCCTTCTTGTATCAGGTGCTCCAATACGGCATAACGCGCCGCAAGCGGCTACTGCGTCGGTCAGCGTAGTTACGTCAGTTAACCATTTCTTTGCTATGAACATTTAAGGTTGCTTAACCCTCCGCAAGTCGCGGGCGGCTCGACCGTTCATACGCATGAGATGTGGCGATGTACGACAGCAATCCGAGAAGCCAGGCCATTCTCCGGTCCCCGACAACACGGCGCGACCGTATCGCGATACCATCCGAAGCCGCCGTGATGCCGGCGGCGGAAGCCAAGCTGCTCGGCGTGATCGAGCGCGCGCTTGAGCAACAGCGTGCCAGCTGCGCCACTGGACCTGAAGTGCCAGCGCTGGTCAGTCGCATCGAAACAATCCTGGGCAAGAGGCTTGAGGCTGCAAACGATATCGAGGCCGCCATTGTCGAGACGCTCCCGGTTGCGCAGGTCCCCACCGGCCGTTCAAGGGAAGCAGCCGCAAATCTGAATGAGGCGCCATCCGCTATCTCCGAAAGAGCGCCGAAAATAAGGCGTTTGAGACCTCTCGCTACGATTGGTCTCATCTGCGCGCTGGGCGCAGCTACCGGTTGCCTGATCCCCACCGAGCCGGCGCGATATAGCGCGGAAGGGATGCTCACCGTCCAAGGCGCTGGTCAAGTCCGCGCCATGGCCACAAAAGCGGCCGAAAAGACGCTTTCGGCGTCTCACACGATCGCTGCGACCGTTGCGGCGTTGAAACTGGATCGAGATCCGGAGTTTTCCGGCGTCTCCTCCGACGCATTCTCGGTGGCCGTCGACCTGCTATCGACCGATGGCGCAGCGGTCGACCCTGTCTCGCGTGCCGAAGCATCGCTCATCTCCAAGATCCATACCACGACCGATTCCCACGCAGGCACGATCGATTTCAAGGTCACCACCGGCAGCGCGGAGAAATCCGCACGCATCGCGGGTTACCTCGCATCGGTCGTAACGGGTCCGGAAGCCGCAACCGGGGCCACCGAAGACGCGTCACTGAAAAAGGCGGACGATGCGGCCCAGCTCGAGCTCGCCTCCTTCACGCAGAAGAGCGGTGAAGGCAACGTCAAAGTCGCGACTGAGCTGCAACAACAGATTGGCAGCATTGACGCAGAGCTGAAGACGGCCGAGCAGCACATCATTACCGCGCAAGAGAAGGCGAGCAGGCTGAAGGTGGCCAAGGTCGCGGATGTTCTTGCCGGCACGCTTGATGCTGACCTCATGTCTCCGACACTCGTCGACCGCCGTGACAGATATGTCGCTGCACACCTGTCTCTGTCGCAGCTGTCTGCCAATCTCGGCCCTCGCCATCCGCGGCTGCAGGCGCAGCAGGCTGAGGTTGACGGCTTGAATGATGCGATTGGCGAGGACCTCGGCCGGATGCTGCGCGAAGCGAATGACGAGACGAAGTCAGCTACTTCAGACAAACGGCAGCTGAGTGATCGCCGCAATGCGCTTGTTGCCCAAAGCAAGGATACGGGTGTCGATCTGGCGAAGCTTACCGAGCTGCGCGACAAGGCAAGCGCGACGCGCTCGCGCCTGGAAGATGCGATCACCACAGGAGGCGTCGCGCCGGGTGGCAGTGTGCAACTGCAAAAGCCAATACAGACAATCGCCATGCCGACTGATCCGCGCTGGCTATCGCCACTGCTCGGCGTGCTTGCTGGCCTGGCATTTGGCTTGGCGGCCATCTCCTTCAAGGTGCGCTCCGCGCTTGCGGCGCCTGTAAAGAAGGAGCCGTCGCTGCGCACTCCCGCTCCGGCGCTGACGGTAGCCACGCCATCAGCGGCGGCACCAGTCGAGGTGCCGCAGGAAGTGGATATCATCCGTGCCGAGCTCGCCGCCATGCGCGACAGGTTGCGCACCGGTCGGTAGCCTCCTGACTTTGCTGCGACACGATTGTTCTTGCATTTGCCATTTTAGGCAGGATAGGGCGTGGACAGGCAAATCGCGCTGGGCGCCACCGGCTACAATGGGCTAAAGCAAGGGCAGGAGACAGTCTTGACGACAGTGATTGATGGCAAACTGGTTGCAGCTTCCGTAATCGAAACCGTGAAGGCCGCGACATCCGCGCTGGACAAGCAGAGCGGCGTCAAGACCGGCCTTGCGGTCGTCATCGTCGGCGACGATCCGGCCAGCCACGCCTACGTCAATTCCAAAAGCAAGATGGCGAAGGAATGCGGGTTCAAATCCGTCCAGCACACGTTGCCGGTCGAGACGACGCAGGAGGAGTTGGCAGCGCTCGTCGCTTCCTTGAACCACGACCCCTCAATCCACGGCATCCTAGTGCAATTGCCGTTGCCGAAGCATCTGAAATCCGAACCGATCATTCAATCGATCCTGCCCGAGAAGGATGTCGACGGTCTGCACGTCGTCAATGCCGGCAAGCTTGCGACCGGCGATCTCGAAACCGGCCTTGTGTCCTGCACCCCGGCTGGCGCGATGGTCTTCGTGCGCCGCACGCATGGTGAAGATCTCTCCGGCCTGAATGCTGTGGTGATCGGCCGCTCGAACCTGTTCGGAAAGCCGATGGCGCAGTTGCTGCTCAATGCTAATGCGACAGTGACCATCGCTCACTCGCGCACTAAGGATCTGCCGGCTGTCTGCCGCAATGCGGATATTCTGGTTGCTGCCGTCGGGCGTCCGGAGATGGTCAAGAGCGATTGGGTGAAGCCTGGCGCCACTGTCATCGATGTCGGCATCAACCGCGTTCCGGCTCCCGAAAAGGGCGAAGGCAAGACGCGCCTCGTCGGCGACGTTGCCTTCGATGGGGCTGCGAAGGTCGCGTCCGTTATTACGCCGGTTCCCGGTGGGGTAGGGCCGATGACAATCGCGATGCTGATGGCCAATACCGTCATCGCCGCCCATCGAGTGGCCGGTCAGACGCCGCCCAAATTCTGATCCCGCGGCGCCGGGCCTGTCGAGGCTCTGACGATCAGTTCGGTTTTCCAGAGTTCCTGCTCCGGAAAGGGCCCCTCCTGCTTGACCGTCCCGATAAGCCGTTGGGCGATACGCACGCCCGCGGCCCGCAGCGAGGATCGCGTCGTCGTCAGCGGCACCGAAAAGTTTTCGGGCTTCAGATGAGGCAGGACGTCGTCATGCGCGATCAGTGAAATGTCCTCGCCGAGCTTCAGCCCGGCTTGATTGACGGCACGGATGGCCCCGAGCGCCAGCACCGTACTGGAGCAGAGGATCGCCGTCGGGCGCTCCGGCATCTGCAGAAAGCGTTCCATGGCAGTCTGACCAAGTTCGTCCGTCATCGACGTATGGCTCACGCAGTCTTCCGGAAGCGACAGCCCTCGCTCGGAGAGCGCGGCGACAAGTCCGTTCTTGCGGCGGATTGCAAAGTCGAGATGCCCCGGCCCGTTGAGCAGGGCAAAGCGCGTATGGCCGAGCTGAAGCAGCAACCTCGCGGCATCATAGAAAGCGGCTTCGTTGTCGATATCGAGGTAGGGATAGTCGGGCTCGGAACCAATGGAGCGACCATGCACAAGGAATGGCATGGAGAGCGACTTCAACATTGGCAGCCGCGGATCGTGACCGCGCATATAGGCCACGAACAGCGCATCGACATTGCCGCTGATCGCAAGCCGGCGCAGTGCCCCGACCTCGTCGTTCGGATCGGCAGGCATGATTACGAAATGAAAATCGTGGCGCACGGCTTCCTCGCCGAGCCCCGTCAGGAACTCGCCGAAATGCACGTCGGAATAATGATCGGGAGCCGTCGGCATAACGAGGCCAATGGAGCCGGCCTTGCCGGTCGCAAGCCGCTGTGCCGCCTTGTTGGGGCGATAGCCGGTCTCCTTCACGGCTTGGAGCACGCGCTCGCGTGTCGCCTCATTGACTTCGGGATAACCGTTCAATGCACGGCTTACCGTTGTCTGCGACAGACCAAGCAATTCCGATAGCTGTTTCAAATTCACGTGTTATGCTTCCTCCGCTTGCCTTGGTCGCCAGCTCCCAATGGCATCCAAAGCGCTTTCAATTATGTAACAGTTGTTCGGCTTGACTCAAGAAAAATCGCTCCATATTCCCAAGGTATGGCGGGGGTGCTCCCGTGCATAAGGGGCACATTTGGTGCACTTTTTGCAAAATTGCTTGACTCTTTTCTGCCGAAAGTGAAATGAGTGCATCTGTCAAAGCGCTTTGGAACGACATCTAAACGGTTTCAAAAGTGCGGTTGGGATTGTGATGGGAGGTTGATCACATGAGAAAGACGTTTTTGATGGGCGCTGCCGCGGCAGCGCTTCTTGCTGCTGGTGCCGCATCGGCTGCCGATCTGAAGTTTGCCCCAGGGCAGGATTCGAAATTCAACTGGAAGAGCTACGACGATTTCAAGGCTGCTCACGCCGATCTGAAGGGCGAGCAGATGACCATCTTCGGACCGTGGCGCGGCGAAGATGAAGCCTTCTTCCGCAGCATTCTCGCCTATTTCACCGAAGCGACCGGCGTAGACGCCAAGTATTCCTCTTCGGAAAACTATGAACAGCAGATCGTCATCGACACGCAGGCCGGTTCTCCGCCGAATATTGCTATTCTGCCGCAGCCGGGTCTTCTTGCCGATCTCGCCAGCAAGGGCTTCCTGACGCCGCTTGGAGAGGAGAACTCCAAATGGGTCAAGGAAAACTACGGCGCCGGCGACAGCTGGGTCGGCTATGGCACCTACAAGGGCAAGGACGGCAAGGAAGCCTTCTACGCCTTCCCGTACAAGGCTGACGTGAAGTCGCTTGTTTGGTATGTGCCTGAGAATTTCAAGGAAGCAGGCTACAAGGTCCCGACGACCATGGAAGAGCTGCACGCCCTGACGGACCAGATCGTCAAGGACGGCGGCGTGCCGTGGTGCATCGGCCTCGGTTCCGGTGGTGCAACCGGCTGGCCGGCAACGGACTGGATCGAAGACATCATGCTGCGCCAGCAGAAGCCTGATGTTTACGACAAGTGGACCACCAATGAAGTCAAGTTCACGGATCCGGCCGTCGTCGCCGCGATCGACGAATTCGGTTCGTTTTCCAAGAACGAGAAGTATGTAAGCGGTGGCGTTGCAGCAGTTGCTGCGACCGACTTCCGCGACAGCCCGAAGGGTCTCTTCGGCGTGCCGCCGAAGTGCTACCTGCACCATCAGGCTTCGTTCATTCCGTCTTTCTTCCCTGAAGGCACGAAGCTCGGTCAGGATGCCGACTTCTTCTACATGCCGACCTACGCAGCGCACGCCGACCTCGGCAAGCCGGTTCTCGGCGCTGGTACGCTCGTGACCGTCACCAAGGACTCCAAGGCAGCCCGTGCCTTTGTCGAGTTCCTGAAGACCCCGATCGCCCACGAAGTCTGGATGGCACAGTCGAGCTTCCTGACGCCGTACAAGGGCGTCAACACGGCGGCATATGCCAATGACCAGATGAAGAGGGAAGGCGAGATCCTGACGACCGCGACCACTTTCCGCTTCGACGGTTCCGACCTGATGCCGGGCAAGATCGGCGCGGGTGCATTCTGGACAGGCATGGTCGATTTCGTTGGTGGTAAGTCTGCAGAGGAGACCGCCAACGAAATCCAGGGCGCCTGGGATGCCATCAAGTAACATCGCCTGACATTCATGCCGTCGGCAACGACGGCATGGTTCAAATGCGTGGCCGGATACCGGGAGTGTCCGGCCACTGTCGCCTGTCGCGTCAAGAGCGATGGGCGAAGTGACGATGATCAGTGCACGCGAACCCGTCGGGATAGACCGGGTAGCAGGGGAGGAGGGACGAATGCTGTCGCAGATAGTTTCCGCTTTGGGGGTCGTGGTCGTGGCGGTTTTCGCCTGCTCGGGCTACTTCTATTTTTCGAACAAGATCCTCGATTGGTCGCTGCCGGTGAAGGATGGCGATATCCATTCCGCAGCGCGCAACCTGAATCGCCGGGCGATGATCCGGCCGTGGCTGTTCATCGGGCCAGCCCTTTTCCTTCTTGTCGTCTACCTCGTTTATCCCGTAGTCGCGACGCTGATCCTTTCGTTCTACGATCGTTCCGGCGAACAGTTCGTAGGCTTTGCGAACTATCAGTGGGCCCTCACCGATCGCGAATTCCGTCAGTCGATCTTCAACAACATCCTGTGGCTCGCCGTCGTGCCTGCGGCCTGCACCTTCTTCGGTCTCGTCATCGCTGTCATGACCGACCGCATCTGGTGGGGCAATATCGCGAAAAGCATCGTCTTCATGCCGATGGCGATTTCCTTCGTCGGCGCATCCGTCATCTGGAAGTTCATTTACGAATACCGTGGCGGCAACGATGTTCAGATCGGTCTGCTGAATTCGATTGTTCAGTTGTTCGGCGGCACGCCGCAGGTGTGGATCTCAGTGCCCTTCTGGAACAACTTCTTCCTGATGATCATCCTGATCTGGATTCAGACCGGCTTCGCCATGGTGATCCTGTCTGCCGCACTGCGCGGCATCCCCGAGGAAACCATAGAGGCTGCCGTCATCGATGGCGCGAATGGCTGGCAGATCTTCTGGCGCATCATGGTGCCGCAGGTCTGGGGCACGATCGCCGTCGTCTGGACAACGATCACCATTCTCGTTCTCAAGGTCTTCGACATCGTGCTGACCATGACCAATGGTCAATGGAATACGATGGTGCTTGCCAATCTCATGTTCAACTGGCTCTTCCGGGGCGGTGGCGATTCCGGCCGAAGTGCTGTTATAGCGCTGATCATCATGTTGGCCGTGACGCCGATCATGGTTTGGAACGTTCGCCGCGCCAATCGCGAGCTGGGAGGCCACTGAGATGACACTCACCAGAGATTTCTTCAAGATCGGCCCCGCCCGCCTCTTTGTTCACTTCGTAGTCCTTGTGATCGTCATCGTCTGGCTAATCCCGACGCTCGGCATCTTCATCAGCGCCCTGCGAGACAAGGATCAGCTCGTCGTTTCCGGTTGGTGGACGGCCTTTGCGGGCTCGTCGCGAACCGTTGCCGTGCGCCTTGGGCAGCCTGACCAGCAAAAGCAGGAAGGCGCCGTCTACGTCATCTCAGGCAACGTACTGGAAGGCCAGCAAGGCCGCTCTATCCGTGCCTTCGGAACGCGCGTGCAGCAGCCGTCCGCGTACAAGGCCGGCGAGACGGCCGATCTTGGCGATGGCGTGTCGCTGACCATCAGCGACGACGGCAACTACCGCTACATGAAGAACGCCGCCTTCGGGCCTGACGATGGTGGCCGGCGTGTCTATGTTTCGGTTGCCACGCCGCCGGAGTTCACCCTGCAGAACTACAAGACGGTTCTGACAGGTGAGGGAATCGGCCAGTCCTTCATCAATTCGCTGACCGTCACCATCCCCGCGACGATCATCCCGATCCTCATTGCGGCTTTTGCAGCCTATGCGCTGAGCTGGATGGAATTCCCTGGGCGTGCGTTGCTCATCGCACTCGTCGTCGGGCTCATCGTCGTGCCGCTGCAGATGTCGCTCATCCCGCTTCTGAGGCTTTATAACGGCATTGGCTCACTGCTCGACGCTCCGTCGAAGACTTATCCCGGTATCTGGTTTGCGCACACCGCCTTCGGCATGCCGCTCGCCATCTATCTGCTGCGTGCCTATATCGCCGGTCTCCCGAAGGAGATCATCGAATCCGCCCGCGTCGATGGTGCCAGTGATTTCGAGATCTTTACCCGTATCGTACTGCCCTTGTCCTTCCCTGCGCTCGCGTCCTTCGCGATCTTCCAGTTCCTGTGGGTGTGGAACGACCTGCTTGTCGCCATGGTCTTCCTCGGTACCGACAGGGATCATCTCGTGCTGACCGGCGCGCTGAATGCGCTGCTCGGGTCGCGCGGTGGCAACTGGGAAATCCTGACGGCCTCGGCCTTCGTCACCATTGTCGTACCGCTGCTCGTGTTCTTCGGCTTGCAGCGTTATCTGGTGCGTGGTCTGCTCGCGGGCTCGGTCAAGGGCGGTTAGCAACCCCAAGAGCATCCAACAGGAAACACGAGCATGGCATCCCAATCCATTTTGACGGCCGACAAGGACTGGTGGCGCGGCGCGGTGATCTATCAGATCTACCCGCGCTCCTTCCAGGATTCGAACGGTGACGGCATCGGCGACTTGAAGGGCATCACCGCCCGCCTGCCGCATGTGGCATCGCTCGGCGCGGACGCGATCTGGATTTCGCCCTTCTTCACGTCGCCGATGCGCGATTTCGGCTACGATGTTTCCGACTACGAAAACGTCGATGCCATTTTCGGCACGCTGGTGGACTTCGACACGATGATATCCGAGGCGCATCGCCTCGGCATCCGCGTGATGATCGATCTCGTCATCTCGCATAGCTCCGACCAGCATCCCTGGTTCGTGGAGAGTCGCTCCAGCAAGACCAACGCCAAGGCGGACTGGTATGTCTGGGCCGATTCCAAGCCAGACGGCACGCCGCCGAACAACTGGCTGTCGATCTTCGGTGGTTCCGCGTGGGCGTGGGATCCGACACGCATGCAGTACTACATGCACAACTTCCTGACCTCGCAGCCGGACATGAACCTGCACAATCCCGAGGTTCAGGACCGGCTGCTGGATGTCGTGCGCTTCTGGCTGAAGCGCGGCGTCGATGGCTTCCGTCTCGATACGATCAATTTCTACTTCCACGACAAGGAGCTGCGCGACAATCCGGCGCTTGCCCCGGAGCGCCGCAACGCCTCGACGGCTCCGGCGGTCAATCCCTATAACTTCCAGGAGCATGTCTACGACAAGAACCGGCCGGAGAACCTGGAGTTCCTGAAGCGGTTCCGCGCCGTGCTCGAGGAGTTTCCGGCAATCGCCGCCGTCGGCGAAGTCGGCGACAGCCAACGCGGTCTTGAGATCGTCGGGGAATACACCTCCGGCAACGACAAGATGCACATGTGCTATGCCTTCGAGTTTCTGGCACCTGATCCGCTTTCTCCCGAGCGTGTCGAGGAGGTGATGGAAGACTTTGCGGCGGCTGCGCCGGATGGCTGGGCCTGCTGGGCATTCTCCAACCACGATGTCATGCGCCATGTCAGCCGCTGGGGCTCGCTGGTTGCCGATCACGACGCCTTTGCCAAGCAATATGCCTCGCTCCTGATGACGCTGCGCGGTTCCGTTTGCCTGTACCAGGGCGAGGAACTTGGCTTGACCGAAGCCGATCTTGCCTATCAGGACCTGCAGGATCCCTACGGCATTCAGTTCTGGCCGGAATTCAAGGGCCGAGACGGCTGCCGTACGCCGATGGTCTGGGACAGTCAGGTCGCCCAGGGCGGTTTCTCGACCGTCAAGCCGTGGCTGCCGGTTCCAGTCGAACACATTCTGCGCGCCGCTAGCGTCCAGCAGGGCGACGAGAACTCAGTTCTTGAGCACTATCGCCGCTTCCTTGCCTTCCGCAAACTGCACCCGGCCTTCGCCAAGGGTGAGATCGAGTTCATGGAACCGCAGGAGGACGTGCTGATCTTCGTGCGCGAGTACGGCGACGAAAAGCTGCTCTGCGTCTTCAACATGAGCGCGACCGAAAGTGCCGTCGTTTTGCCTGCAGGTGACTGGCAGGCGTTGACGGGCCACGGTTTCGTCAGCAATAACTATGGTGAGAAGATCGATATTCCGGCATGGGGAGCGTACTTCGCTCGTCTCGCCTGACGATGTGAGGAGGAGGAATTAATGACAGGACTGTCGCTTAAGGATATTCGCAAATCCTACGGCTCCGTGGACGTTCTCCACGGGATCGATCTGGAGATCAAGGAGGGCGAGTTCGTTGTGTTCGTCGGTCCTTCGGGCTGCGGAAAATCCACCCTGCTGCGCATGATTGCCGGCCTGGAGAACATCACCGGTGGCGACATGTATATCGATGGCCAGCTGGTCAACGATGTGCCGCCGTCGAAGCGCGGCATCGCGATGGTGTTCCAGTCCTACGCGCTCTATCCGCACATGACTGTCTACGACAACATGGCGTTTGGCATGAAGATCGCCGGCGAAAGCAAGCAGGAGATCGACCGCCGCGTTCGCGCCGCCGCCGAGAGCCTGCAGCTCACGCGATATCTCGATCGCCTGCCGAAGGCGCTCTCCGGTGGCCAGCGTCAGCGCGTCGCCATCGGCCGCGCCATCTGCCGCAATCCGAAGGTCTTCCTCTTCGACGAGCCGCTGTCGAACCTCGACGCAGCGCTTCGTGTTGCAACCCGCATCGAGATCGCCCGCCTGAGCGAGCAGATGGCGGGCACGACGATGATCTACGTCACCCACGATCAGGTGGAAGCGATGACGCTTGCTGACCGCATCGTCGTCCTCTCCGCCGGCAACATCGAGCAGGTGGGCGCACCGCTGGAACTCTACGAGCGTCCGGCAAATCTCTTCGTCGCCAAGTTCATCGGCTCTCCGGCCATGAATGTCATTCCGTCAACCATTACAGAGGCTGGCAACACGACGACGGTGACGTTGACCGGCGGCAAGTCCGTGACGCTCGACATTCCCACGGCCGCTGCCGAAAAGGGCAAGACCGCAAGCTTCGGCGTTCGTCCCGAAGATCTGCGCGTGGCTGGTGCCGGCGACGACTACCTTTTCGAGGGTGAAGTCTCGATCGTCGAGGCGCTTGGCGAAGTGACACTTCTCTATATCGAGGGTCTCGTTCAGGGCGAACCGATCATCGTCAAGCTGCCCGGCATTTACGATATCAAGAAGGGCCAGAAGATGCACTTCTCGGCCGACCGCTCAAAGCTGCATCTCTTTGACGCGGATGGTCGCACCTATCGCAAATAAAATCGCTTCGTTGCGACGACAAAAATCAAGCCCGGGGAACGCCACGTGTTGCCCGGGCTTTGTTATGTATCTGATCGAAAACAGAATTATCCCCGAAGATTCGCCGACTTGTTCAGTGGATATAGTGCTCCGGATCGAAACTATTCTCACGGTCTGTTAAGCATCGCCCGGTAGTATTTCCTCATTGAATGTCGAAGGGAATACGGCGGTGGCAGCATCCAATCAAATGCCTTCCGGGCACTTTCTGAACAAAGAAGAATCCTTCATGTACGACCGCGAAGTGCGGTTCAAGATGGAGGATACGATGAACGCCGCACGCATCGAATACACCGAGAAAGGCGTCATGCATATGGCGTCCCGGCGATGCGACATCATCCGCATTTCCAAGAGCAGCGCGGTTCTTGCGCTTCTTACGCAATACGCCCTTCCGAAGCAGTTCTACCTTGATATCCCGGATGCACGTATCACCAAGGTCGGCTGCATGCTGACGCGAGTGAATGCCAACAACACGATCGAAGTCCGCTTTCTGCGCATGCTGAATGACAAGGAATTGAACAAGATCTTTGTCTACAGCACGCACCCCGCACATCGCGATCGTGTGCTCGACATCCGCGCCTGATTTCCTGACGTAACACAAGACAAAGCCCGCGAGCGTCCTCGCGAGCTTCGTCGTTTGTCGGTCTAACTGTTGCTGCTTAGTGGAACAGCACGCTTGCACCGCGATCCGAAGGGCCAACGGCGCGGCGGAAGGGCGCAAACAGGTCGCGGCCCAGGCCAAACTCGTTCTCGGAGAGGTCGATGACTACGGACTCGCGTTCGGCCAGGTCCGCCGCATCGACCAGAACCTCCAGCGTGCCGGCGATAGCGTCGAGGCGGATGATGTCCCCGTCCTTGATCCGCGCGATCGGACCGCCGTCGACAGCTTCAGGCGTGACGTGGATTGCTGCCGGCACCTTGCCCGAGGCGCCCGACATGCGCCCATCGGTCAGTAGCGCAACGCGGAAGCCGCGGTCCTGCAGCACGCCGAGAGGTGGCGTCAGCTTATGCAATTCCGGCATGCCGTTCGCCTTCGGTCCCTGGAAACGGACGACGGCGACGAAATCCTTGTTGAGCTTGCCTTCCTTGAAGGCGTCCTGCAGCTCCTGCTGGCTGTGGAAGACGACGGCGGGCGCTTCGATAACATGCCGGTCCTGTTTGACCGCCGAGATCTTGATGACGGCCTTGCCGAGATTACCGCGCAGCATCTTCAAGCCGCCATTCGCCTGGAAGGGCGTCTCGATATTGGCAAGCACCTTCGGATCGACGCTCTTCTCGGGTGCGGGCTCCCGAATGATCGTTCCGTCTTCACCAAGGCGAGGATCGATGGTGTACGCCTGCAGGCCATGGCCGAAGACCGTGCGTACGTCATCATGCACCATGCCGTGCTTCAGCAGTTCCTTGATGAGGAAGCCCATGCCGCCGGCGGCGTGGAAGTGGTTCACATCGGCAAGCCCGTTAGGATAGACACGCGCCAGCAGCGGCACGATCTCCGAAAGCTCGGCAATATCCTGCCAGGTCAGCTGGATACCGGCAGCCCGCGCCATGGCGACGAGGTGCAGCGTGTGGTTCGTTGAGCCACCTGTGGCGTGCAGGCCGACGACGCCATTTACCACGGAGCGTTCGTCGATCATCTCGCCGGCCGGCGTGAATTCATTACCCTGCGCGGTGATCGCAAGCGCACGCTTGGCAGCCTCACGTGTGAAGGCTTCGCGCAATGGCGTGCCGGGATTGATGAAGGAGGAACCGGGCATGTGGAAGCCCATGATCTCCATCAGCATCTGGTTTGAATTCGCCGTGCCGTAGAAGGTGCAGGTGCCCGGACCGTGATAGGACTTCGATTCCGCTTCCAGCAGTTCGGCGCGCCCGACCTTGCCTTCGGCATAGAGCTGGCGCACACGTGACTTTTCGTCGTTCGGCAGCCCCGAGGTCATCGGACCGGCCGGAACGAAGATCGCCGGCAAATGTCCGAAGGAGAGAGCGGCGATGACGAGGCCGGGCACGATCTTGTCACAGACGCCGAGGAAGAGCGCGGCATCGAACATGTTGTGCGAGAGCCCCACGCCGGCAGCCATCGCGATCAGGTCGCGCGAGAACAGCGAAAGCTCCATGCCGGGCTGGCCCTGCGTGACACCGTCGCACATGGCAGGAACAGCGCCCGCGACCTGCGCGATGCCGCCGGCTTCGGCGGCCGCCTCGCGAATGATCGCCGGATAGTTCTCGAACGGCTGATGCGCGGAGAGCATGTCATTGTAGGAAGTGATGATGCCAAGATTGGGCACCCGGTCGCCCGCAAGTGCCTCTTTCTCGGAGGGGGAACAGACCGCGAAGCCATGCGCGAGGTTGGCGCAACCGAGAACTGAGCGACTTACACCCTTGGATGCCGCGTTGCGCAGGCGCTCCAGATAAAGTCCGCGCGTCGGCTTCGATCGTTCGACGATGCGGGCGGTGATCGCAGAAATGCGTGCATTAGCGGACATGGGAGGTATCCTGCCTTGGTTGCTCTTCAGTTTTTCGTTCGCGACTATCTGCCCGAAGGCCTACGGAGCCCAGTAAATTTCGACGGGGCTCGCGGCCCGCCGCAGAATGGCGCGGATCGGCATCTCTGCCTCGTCACCGGCGCTCTCGGCCTTCGTCAGGACGTCCTTCTTGCTCTCGCCTTCGATGTGAAGCACGAGCAGCTTTGCATCCTGGAGGCTGGAGAAGGTGAAGGTGAGCCGCGGCTCGCCCGCGCCGTCCGCCTCCATCGTAATGATACCACGCGGCGTCATGGGGTCGAGCGCGACCTTCAGATTGCTGCCATCAGGGAAGAATGAGGCGGTGTGGCCGTCGCCGCCCATTCCGAGGATTGCCACATCGAAGGGATTGCCGATCGAGGCTGTCTCCCTCGTTGCAAGCTTCGCCGCGTCCTCGACCGAACCTGCCGCCTGGTAGAGCGGCAGCAAGTTTGCGGCCTTCGCCTTGTTCTGCAGGAGGTTATCGGCCACCAGCAGATGGTTCGAGCGCGGATTGTCCGCCGGCACGAAGCGTTCGTCGACCAGGGTGACGGTCACCTTGGACCAGTCGAGATCACGAGCCGAAAGCTCCTGGAAAAACAGCTTCGGCGTCGAACCGCCGGAAACGGCAAGCGTTGCCGCTCCCCGCGTGTCGATTGCGGCGGAAAGCGACGCAGCGACTTTGTCCGCAAGGTTGCGAGCCAGTTCCGCGCCATTGGCAAAAGCATGCATCGTCGCTGCCATCGTCTTGATCCTACAGGTTGTCGTGCCAGGTGCGGCCATCACGCTCGATGAGCGCAATCGACTGGCTGGGCCCCCAGGTGCCGGCCGTGTATCCCTGAACCTTCTGGCCGGTGGATTCCCAACCCTTCAGGATCGGGTCGACCCACTGCCATGCAGCCTCGACCTCGTCGCGGCGCATGAACAGCGTCTGGTTGGAACGGATAACGTCCATCAGCAGGCGCTCATAGGCGTCCGGATTGCGGACCTGGAAGGCGTCGGCGAAGCTCATGTCGAGCGAGACGTTGCGCAGGCGCATGCCGCCCGGGCCTGGGTCCTTGATCATCAGCGACTGCTTGACGCCTTCATCAGGCTGCAGGCGAATGATGAGCTGGTTCTGGTTGATGCGGCCGGCCGACTGGTCGAAGACCGAGTGCGGGATCGGCTTGAAGGTAATGACAATCTCCGACATACGGCCGGCAAGGCGCTTGCCGGTGCGGATGTAGAAGGGAACGCCTGCCCAGCGCCAGTTGCCGATCTCGGCCTTGATCGCCACGAAGGTTTCGGTGTTCGAAACACCGCCCTCGAGCTCTTCCAGGTAGCCCTTGACGGGGCCGCTGCCGGACGCGCCTGCGCGATACTGACCGCGAACGGTGTTGGTTTCGACGTTCGATGCGTTGATCGGCTTCAGTGCGCGCAGCACCTTCAGCTTCTCGTCGCGAACGGCTTCGGAGTCCATCGAGGACGGAACTTCCATGGCGACCAGGCAGACGAGCTGCAGGATGTGGTTCTGCACCATGTCGCGCAGCGCGCCAGCGGTGTCATAGTATCCGGCGCGGCCTTCGAGGCCCACCGACTCGGCAACGGTGATCTGCACGTGGTCGATATGGTTGGCGTTCCAAAGCGGCTCATAGAGCGCGTTGGCAAAGCGCAGCGCCATCAGGTTCTGCACTGTCTCCTTGCCGAGATAGTGGTCGATGCGGAAGATCTGCTCTTCCTTGAAGACCTTGCCGATCGTGTCGTTCAGCTGCAGCGCGGAAGCGAGATCGCGGCCGATCGGCTTCTCGACAACAATGCGCGTCGACTTGGTGATTAGCTTGTGGTCATGAATCTTCTGCGAGATGTCGCCGAAAATACCAGGCGCGACGGCGAGGTAGAAAGCGCGAACGCGATCCTTGCCTTCATCGAGAAGCTTCTTCAGCTGGTCCCAGCCGGCATCGGAGCGCGCATCGACCGGCACATAGAATAGGCGCTGCAGGAATTTCGCGACTTCGGCCTCGTCGTATTCGCCCTTCTTCAGGTGCTCCTTGAGGGCGTCCTGCGCGAACTTGCGATATTCCTCGTTCGTCAGCGCACTGCGCGAGGCACCGATGATACGGGTCGGCTCGGAGAATTGCCCCTCGATCTGTCTATGGTAAAGGGCCGGCAGCAACTTGCGCTCAGCAAGGTCGCCGCTGCCGCCGAAAACGACATAATCAAAAGGTTCAACGGGGATGATTTGGCTGCTCATGAGGATGTCTCTCAATCAGACGGGTTGTTGGCCTCTTTAATCTAATCGATTTAAAAAAGCCAGTGTGCGATGCAATGAATCTCTCGGAAAGAGGTTTTAGTTCGAATTGCCGCGCGATGAAATCCGCAATCTGACTAAAACTTGTCGCGCAGGGCAAACCAGGAGAGCGCCAGGAAAAGCAGCGGCGCGCGCATGGCCGCACCTCCCGGAAAGGCCGGAATGTCGAGCGACTTGAAAAGATCGAGGTCCGCCGATCTTCCAAGAACCGTTTCCGCGTAGAGCCTTCCGCAATAGTTGGACAGCATCACGCCATGGCCGGAATAGCCGCCGATGGATGTCACACCAGGCATGACCTCGCGCACGAAGGGCTGTCGCGGCATGGTGATGCCGACCGAACCACCCCACGCATGGGTGATCTCGATATCCCGAAGTGCGGGGTAGATCTCCGCGATCTGCCGGCGGATGTGCTGCGTAATGTCGCGCGGATTGTCGGCCGTATAGGCTTCGCGCCCGCCGAAGAGCAGTCGCCCGTCCTTGGACTTGCGGAAGTAGCGCACGACGAAGCGCGAGTCGGCTACGGCTTCACTGCCCGGCAGCACCTGCGGATACCCGTCAAGCGGCACGGTGGCGCCAATGAAGGAGCGAATCGGCATTACGTGGCTCGCCGTCACCGGCTCGAGATTGCCGATATAGCCGTTGCAGGCGATCAGTGCCTGATTGGCGGTGATCGTTCCGTTCGATGTCTCGATTGTTACCTTGCCACCGCCTTGACGTATCGCCGTTGCCTTCGTCATCTCGAAAATCTGCGCGCCGGCGTTGGCCGCAACGCGGGCAAGGCCGATGAGCAGCTTCAGCGGATGGATGTGGCCGGTACCGGTGTCGCGGACGCCGCAGTAATAACGCGTCGAGCCGAGTCGCTCCTGGGTTTCGGCTTTGTCCATGAAGCGCACATGCGGATAGTTGTAGCGCATCGCCGCGATCTCGGCATTTTCGTAGTAATCCGGCTTGTAGCTCTCCTTGTGGGCCACATTCATCTGCCCCGGCATGTAGTCCATGTCGATCTGACGATCGGTGGCGAAATCGAGGAGATGCTGCTTGGCGGCCTCGGCGAGATCGAAGAGGGCGCGGGACCGCTCATAGCCGATCTTTTCTTCAAGCTCTTCCGGCCACCAGCGCTGGCCAGTGCCGAGCTGCCCGCCATTGCGCCCGGAGGCGCCGTCACCAAACCGGCACGCCTCGATGAGAACCACCGAGACGCCTGATTTGGCGAGGTTGTAGGCGGCCTGAAGCCCTGTATAGCCTCCACCGACGATCGCGACGTCACACGTCTTCGAGCCATCCATGCCAGGATAGGTCGGGCGCTCGCCTGATGTTGCCTGATACCAGGAAATGCCGGGCGCAATGGGGCTCTGCCATCTCTCCTGCGATGTCATGATCGAGCCCTCCCTAAACGTTCAGCAGAAGAAATTCGCGTTCCCAGGGGCTAATGACCTGCATGAAGGTTTCGAATTCTCCGCGCTTCACGCCGGCGTAGATGCCAAGGAACTCCTTGCCGAACACTTCCTCGAAGGCTTCCTCGTCTTCCATCAGTGCGACGGCTTCCAGAAGACCGCGCGGCAGATCGATCGAGCCTTCGTTTGCCGTGTCCTCGGTCGGCGCCGTCGGCTCGATGCCCTTCATGATGCCGAGCAGACCGGACGCGAGCGAGGCGGCGAGCGCGAGATAGGGGTTTGCATCCGAACTCGGTAGGCGGTTTTCGACGCGCCTTGCCTGCGGGTCGGATACCGGCACGCGGAACGCCGTCGTGCGGTTGTCGTAGCCCCAGGCATTGTTGACGGGAGCCGACATATCAGGCGTCAATCGCCGGTAGGAATTCACATAGGGCGCCAACATCACCATCGAGCTCGGCACATATTTCTGCAGGCCGCCGATGAAATGGAAGAATTCGCGAGAGGCGGAACCATCCGGATTCGAGAAGATGTTCTTGCCGGTCTGCTCGTTGACCACGGATTGGTGGATGTGCATCGCCGAACCTGGCTGCCCCTGCATCGGCTTGGCCATGAAGGTCGCGTAGATGCCGTGCTTCATCGCGGCTTCGCGGATCGTGCGCTTGAACAGGAACACCTGGTCGGCAAGCTCGATCGGATTACCGTGACGAAGGTTGATTTCCAGCTGCGCCGGCCCTTCCTCGTGGATCAGCGTATCGATCTCGAGGCCCTGCTTTTCAGAGAAGTGATAGATGTCGTCGATCAGTTCGTCGAACTCGTTGATGCCGGCAATCGAATAGCCCTGACCACCGAGGATCGAGCGGCCAGAGCGGCCTTTCGGTGGATGCAACGGGTAGTCCGGGTCGTCGTTCTTGGCAACGAGATAGAACTCGATCTCTGGCGCGACGATCGGCTTCCAGCCGCGGTCGCTGTAGAGCTTCAGCACGCGCTTGAGGACGTTGCGCGGTGTATAAGGGACTTCTTCGCCGTCCGAATTGACGATGTCGCAGATCACCTGCGCCGTCGGATCGGTTTCCCAAGGGACAACCGAAAGCGTCGAGAGATCTGGAACCAGCTTCAGGTCGCTGTCGCGCGGCTCGTAGCGGAAGCTTTCCGTCTCATCCGGATATTCACCAGAAATGGTGTGACGGTAGATCGCCGACGGCAGGGCCAGAGAGGTGTTCGACGTGAATTTGGAGCTCGGCATCATCTTGCCGCGCGGCACGCCGGCAAGGTCAGGCGTGATGCATTCGATGTCTTCGATGCCACGCGCCCGCAAGAACTGCGCTGCTTCCTTCCAGTTTTCCACGCCGCGCTGATGTCCGGGGTCCGGGGGTGTTTTCTTTGAGGCAGGTACGTTTCTGGCAGGCTTCAGCGTCGTCTTTTTTGGGGACATGACACACCGGTTTGCGTTGATCGTGACGGCATCATAGCTGGAGTTTGGCAATTGGCGAGGGGGAGGGCACGTTGACTTTCGCCTCCTGATGGAAAAAGAAGACGCCTTTCGGCAAGGGAAGTGGTTTTGCAGCGAAACAGCGATGTGATCGTCATCGGCGCAGGCGCCGCCGGCATGATGTGCGCCATTCGCGCCGCCCAGCGCGGCCGCTCCGTCATCGTTCTTGACCATGCAAAATCGCCGGGCGAAAAGATTCGCATCTCTGGCGGCGGTCGTTGCAACTTCACTAACATCAACACCAGCCCGAAAAGCTTCCTCTCCGCCAATCCGCATTTCTGCAAATCGGCACTCGCGCGCTTCACGCCTTCGGATTTCATCGCCATGGTCGATCGCCATCGGATCGCCTGGCACGAGAAGACGCTTGGGCAGTTGTTTTGCGACGACAGCGCCAAGGACATCATCCGCATGCTGCTCGACGAGATGCAGACCGCCGGCGCGGCCTTGCATCTGCGTACCGAGATCGCGGATGTCGAAAAGAACGGCGACGGCTTTCGCATTTCGACGTCGGAGGGCGCATATGCATGCAGTTCGCTGGTCATCGCGACCGGTGGCAAGTCGATTCCGAAGATGGGTGCAACCGGTTTTGCCTATCGCATCGCCGAGCAGTTCAGCCTCTCCATGGTGGAGACGCGCCCGGGCCTCGTACCGCTGACCCTCGATCCGGCGACGCTCGAAAGCCTTTCGGAATTGTCGGGCATATCGGCCGCTGCCGAAATTCGTCATGGCAAGACGGCGTTCCGCGAAGCACTGCTTTTCACCCATCGTGGCCTCAGCGGCCCAGCGATCCTGCAAATCTCCTCCTATTGGCGCGAGGGCGATGACATCACCGTCGACATCGAACCTGATGTCGATCTCCTCGATCATCTGAAGGCGGCAAGGAAGGCCAATGGCCGGCAGTCCGCGCAGACGGCGCTGGCGGACATTCTGCCAAAGCGACTGGCGCAATATCTGACGGAACGCGAGGGCATCGCCGGCCACATGGCCGATCTTTCGGACAAGATCCTGGTGCGCCTTGTCGAGGCGGTGCAGAGTTGGAAAATCAGACCCTCGGGTTCCGAAGGATACAGAACCGCCGAAGTGACGCTCGGTGGCATCGATACGGCTGCACTCGATTCCCGCACCATGGCAGCGAAGCAGGTTCCAGGGCTCTATTTCATCGGAGAATGTGTCGACGTGACCGGCTGGCTCGGCGGCTATAACTTCCAGTGGGCATGGGCTTCAGGCTTCGTTGCCGGTGAATCTTTGTAGGCGCGAACAATCTGCTCGATTCAAGAGTTCTTAAGGAGGGTGCGCCATCCTGCCTCAATGACGGATGGAAAAGCACTTACTAAATAGAGCTTTACCAACAAGTCGTTTTGTTGGATTGTATGCCAGAGATGAAGTGAGGTTCTGCAAATGAACAGGAACACACGACGCGCCCGCGCCATTGCAATCGCTCAAGCCAAGCCCGACAACAAGCTCGTTGCCGTCCGCTACTTCGTCCTTTCCGCCAGTGCATTGGCTGCCGTGGCCTCTCTCCTTCTCGCACGCTGGTTCTAATCCCCACGATCTTGCATGGGCTCATGGCAGGAGCCCCTTTTGCTTTGTCCGGTATCTTGCGGATAAATCGATTTGAGCGCGGCTATCCGTAGCTTTCGCTTATCCGAAAATTAAGACATCCTCTGCAAAACTGGCTCGATATTTCTTGGGCGCTTCCGTTCTGCGTGAAGCGAGCTGGCAATGACTGCCGCCTGGGCCTGCGCCTGGGACTCCCACTTGTTCCAATAAAGCAGCTCGATGCACTCGGTCGGCGCTCCGTCAGGCGACCGGCGGGAGGAGTGGTGTATGGAAGGCCGGAACCGCCATGTTGATTGATAAGATTCTTTCCCGTTTCAGGATCAAGACCAAGGTCCTGATCTTTGTATTGCCCTTCGTTGTAAGCATTTCAGCCGTCGGCCTGACCGGTCTCTATGCCTCTGGTCTCCTGCAGGGGCGTATGGAAATCTCCAACAGCGTCCTGCAGTCGTTAAGCGGGTTCAAGGATCTCTATGGCTCCATGGACGACTTCCTGCAGATCACCAGCCAGGAAGCACGCGACAAGCTCTATGGGGACATCAAAACGCAGCAAGGCACGCTGAACGCAACGCTCAAGCAGATTGGCGACAATGGCGGTCGCGAAAACCTGCGGGCTGCAACGGACGGCACCTCGGGGATCGCCGACACCGTGGGCAAGCTCTGGACCCTGCATGAACAGGAACTCGCTCTCCGCAAGTCCATCGACGACGCGCAGAAGGTGATGATCACGAGCCGCTTCAACGTCAACTACGATGCGCAGCAGCTTGAGGAAAACATCCGCAAGGACGAAGGCAACGCCACCGCAACGCTGCGCGCCGCCGATCGCCTGCTGAAGGGTGGGGATACCCTTGCCTCCGTCATGGGTGACTTCAACAAAGCCCAGTTGCCAGCCGACAAGCTGAAAGTCGTTACCGACGCCATTCCCGCCATCGCCAAGGCGCAGCGCCTGATCGAGATTTCGGTACCCGCGAACCAGAAGAGCATGACACAATCGCTGTCGCAGACGATCAGCGACGTGAAGACACAGGCAACTGCCGCCGACGCCGGCACCGATGAGGCGATCGCCAATCTCGGGCGGCTCGTCTCTCGTTTCCGTCAGATGTCCACCTACACGCAGTTGACGGCAACGCAGATGATGCGCGAGGCGACGACCACGTTCGTCGAACTCGACAGCCGCATCGCTCAGACGAACTCTGTTCTCGAGGACACGCGTCGTCTGGAGAGCGCAATCTATTCGCTGCAGCTCGTCTTGGGTGAATTTGCTGCCAAGCCGGGCAAGGAAAATCGTGTCCGCCTGCATCAGGAGATCGCGACACTCGGCACCAATCTCAACACGCTGCTCGCCAGCGCGAAGGGTATGAATTTCGCGGAAGACATCGTCGCGGCGATGTCTCCGGCTCTCGCCTCGATGGACAAGGACGCCCAGAGTCTGGTCGACACGATCAACCAGCGCGTTGCCGATTACGCCTCCGCCCGCCAGCAACTTGATGCCGTCTGGGGTCAGCTGACCACCTTCGCCGAGTTGCAGAAGCAGAGCGCCGGTGCCGAGCGCACCCAGGCGAATGGCATCTCGGTGCTGACCACCGGCCTTGGCATTCTCGTCTCGATCATCGGCGGCATCGCGCTTGTCCTGACGCTGCAGCGTCCGATCGGCCAGATCACCGCTGCGATGCGTCGCATTGCCGACGGCGTGCTCGATACCAACATCTCGGGCGATCAGCGGTATGACGAAATCGGCGACATGGCTCGCGCACTTGGCATCTTCAAGGAAAATGCGATCTCCAAGATTCGCATTGAGGAACAGAGCGAAGAGGAGCGCGTCGCGGCCGACCATGAGCGCCAGCGAAACGATGCCGAGAAGCGCGAGATGGATCGCCAGATCGAGTTTGCGGTCAATGCGCTTGCGTCCGGTCTCGAGCGCATGTCGCAGGGCGACATTTCGACCACGATCGATACGCCGTTCATCGGACGTCTCGAACAGCTCCGCCAGGACTTCAACGGTTCGATGATGCGCCTGCAGGCCACGATGAGCCAGATCCGCGATAACGTCGAGATGATCCAGGGCAACGGCAATCAGATGGCTCAGTCCGCCGAGGATCTCTCCAAGCGCACCGAGCAACAGGCAGCTTCGCTTGAAGAGACCGCCGCTGCGGTTGAACAGATCACTGTGACGGTTCGCTCCTCCGCGGAGCGCGCCAAGGACGCGGATCAAATCGTACGCCAGGCCAAGCGCAGCGCCGACGACTCTGCCGTCGTTGTCAGCAACGCCATCGACGCGATGGGCCGCATCGAAGATGCATCCCGCCAGATCGAGCAGATCATCGGTGTCATCGATGAGATTGCGTTCCAGACCAACCTGCTGGCGCTGAACGCCGGCATTGAGGCAGCACGCGCCGGCGAGGCCGGCAAGGGCTTCGCGGTCGTTGCGATGGAAGTGCGTGAGTTGGCGCAGCGTTCCGCCGCTGCGGCGCAGGAAATCAAGGGTCTGATCAACAAGTCGACGACAGAAGTCAGCTCTGGTTCGCAGTTCGTGCAGGAGACCGGAACGGTGCTCGCAAAGATCAGTGCACAGATCGTCACGATCAGCCAGCACGTCGAAACGATCGCTCGTGCGAGCCACGACCAGTCCAGTGCGCTGCAGGAAGTCAATGCGACGGTGAACCAGATGGATCAGATGACGCAGCAGAACGCGGCAATGGTGGAAGAGACCAGTGCAGCAAGTCGCGAGCTTGCGGTCGAGGCGGATTCACTGCTTCGGCTTATCCAGCAGTTCAAGATCGATGGCGACATGCAGGCGACCGTTCATCGCGCCGCATAAGACGACCGCCGACGCAAGGCATTGGAAGGCCCCGGTCGTCCCGGGGCTTTTCGTTTTCGACCTATCGCGCCTGCGCGGAAGCCCTTAATTTTGGGGCGAGGTAATTTCAAATTTTTGACGATTGCCAATTTTTTGAAGATTTTCTTTAAATTTTTCGAATTACCCTGCGAGGCTCATGTCTCAGGGGATATCCATGCTGCGTTTGTTCTCGGCTTCCATCGTACGTCAGATTGTTGCCATCACGCTTGTATTACTCGTCTGCAGCACCGCGGCGATCGTCTGTGTCACCTATTACAATCTGAGCGCCTACGTGATGGCGAGCGCCGTCTCCGACGCAAAGGACGCAAGCCGGACCATGGCGGTCCTCTACGGCGCAAGCGACGCCACCGTGAAGATTGACGTCAGCAACAACCAGCTTGCCGGGGTGACTGAGGATAAACTTCCCTCGCTCAGCGATCATGTTCTGGTCGATCGCACCGCGCAGTCGATTGCAGGTGTTGCCACGGTCTTTGAACACCAGGACAGCGACTACGTCCGCGTCTCTACGAACGTGAAAAAGGAAAACGGCGACCGCGCCGTCGGCACGAAGCTCGCCGCGGATCATCCTGCGCAGGCAGCATTGGCCAAGGGCCAAGCCTATTACGGCCCGGCAGAGCTGTTCGGTCGGAAGTTCATGACGGGCTATTTCCCGATCAAAAACGCAACCGGTTCAAACGTCGGCATTCTTTTCATCGGCATCCCGATGGAAGTCTATTACAACAGCCTGCAGCAATTGCTGATGCTGGTGGCAGGCGCTGGTGTAGCGGTGTTGTTGCTGGTCGGCGTGGTCGCCTACTTCGCCATCCGCGCGTCCGTCAAGCCACTGGAGGCATTGACCGCGACCATCCACACGATCTCTGCAGGAAATCTCGACGGACCAGTTCCCTGTGTGGAGAAACAGAACGAGTTCGGCGCGATTGGACGCGCTCTGGCTCTCTTCCGGGACAACGCCCGTGCCCGCCAGACATTGGAAATGCAGGCCGCCGAACAGCGGCAGCTCAGCGATGACGAGCGCGCCCGCAACGATGCCGAGAAGCGTGCGCTCGATGGGCAGATCGACTTCGCCGTCAATCAACTCGCGGCCGGCTTGGGGCGCCTGGCGCAGGGCGATGTCTCTCAGACGATCCAGACGCCGTTCGTCGGTCGCCTGGAACAGCTTCGCGTCGATTTCAATGCGTCGCTTGTTCGCTTGCAGGAAACGCTTGCGCGCATTCGTGACAACACGGCTTCGATCCAGACCAATTCAGGAGCCATGCTGGCTTCCGCCGACGAGCTTTCGAAGCGCACAGAAGCGCAGGCCGCCAATCTCGAAGAAACCGCAGCTGCCGTTGAGGAAATCACCGCAACAGTCAAATCCTCCGCGGTGAGAGCGCGCGAGGCGAACGACGCCGTATCCGTGACGAAGAAGAACGCCGATAGCTCAGGCGCCGTGGTCAGCGACGCAGTCGCGGCGATGGATCGCATCGAGGAGGCCTCGAAACAGATCGAGCAGATCATCGAAGTCATCGACGACATCGCGTTCCAGACGAATCTTCTGGCGTTGAACGCTGGCATCGAGGCGGCACGCGCCGGTGAGGCCGGCAAGGGCTTCGCGGTCGTTGCACAGGAAGTGCGTGAGCTTGCGCAGCGTTCCGCAGACGCAGCGCGCGAAATCAAAGGCCTGATTGAGAAGTCGACGCGGGAAGTCATGACCGGGTCCGGCCTTGTGCAGAAGACAGGCTCGGTGCTCGCCGCGATCAGTCAGGAGATCATTGCGATCAGCGGTCACGTTGAAACGATCGCGACAGCAAGCCAGGACCAATCGGCTGCTCTGCAGGAAGTCAACGGTGCCGTTAATGCGATGGACCAGATGACACAGCAGAACGCCGCAATGGTCGAGGAAACGACCGAGGCAAGCCGCCAGCTTGCCAATGAGGCGGATGCGCTGATGGCGTTGGTTCAGCAGTTCCGCTTCGAAGCCACTTCGGATTACGGCCGCGCAAGGCAGGCGGCCTGATCTTCCCGTTCAGACTGACAACGACCGGGTGCCCTGGCGAGAAGTGTTTTGACCGAGATTCCGAAGGATGTGACGAAGGCCGCGACCCGGACCATGCGGGAGCTGCCAAAGCTTTCATAGAATTCGTTTTCGGCTCGTGCCGAATACTTGTCGCGGCTGCAGTTGAGCATGTCTGCAATTTCCGCAATGGCGATTGGGGTAATCATGACGATGTCCTTCCGTGTGGGGCATCGCCTTAACTATCCCTCAAAATCTGCTTTATAAACGCGAGTTATCTCACTATGTTTTTCGTCTATGAAAAACACGCAGTGGGACTCTTTTCAGCTCTTTCTTCAGGTCGCCCGGTTTGGTGGGCTGACCGGTGCCAGCGCATCGAGCGGCCTTAGCCCCGCGACGATCGGCCGTCGCATGCTCGATCTGGAACATGAGATCGGCAAGGCTCTCTTTGTCCGCAGTCAGATGGGCTACAGCCTCACTATGGACGGCCAAGTACTGCTGGACCATCTACAGGACATGGAGGCGGCAGCGCGCAAGGTCGATGCCTGGCGGCAGGCGGGCAGCGTCGGCGCAACGGTGAGGATCGCGGCCGGCACTTGGATCGCGTGGCTTCTGACGGAGAATTTTGCGGCGGTCCGCAAGCCTGGCGATCCCTTCGCAGTCTCGCTGACCATTGGCGAAGCGCGCGCCAACCTCAACTACAGGGAAAGCGACATCGGTATCCGCGCCTTCGAACCGGAAGAAAGCAACCTTGCCGCCCGCCTGCTCGGCGAGGTTGCCTATGCTGTTTATACGAGACGCAATGCCGAAGGCACCGATGAGCGATGGGTCGCTGTCGCCGAAGAGGATGCGATCTCGAATTATCTGCGTTGGCCGCATCGCAACGCTGCCGGCTCGATCGTTGCGACCGTCAACCGGCCGCGCTCGCTTCTGGAATTGCTGAGGGCAGGGACGGGCAAGGCGGTTCTGCCGTGCTTCGTCGGCGATCTCGATCCCGAACTGCAGCGTCTCGGTGGCGAGCTGCCGGAACTGCGCCACCGGCAATGGATCGTCATGAACAACGAGGATCGGCACCGGCCGGAAATCCGGACCGTTGCCGATCGCATGACGAAATTGCTGAAGAGCTACGTCGATCTCTTTGCGGGTAAGCGCCCCAGCCGAAGCTAGGGCGCCCGTGGTCTCAGTTGCGGCCCGCGACGATGACGGGGATCAAGAGGTCTCCCCAGTTCCCGTCGCCGCCATGATGCCTTGCCGAGCGAACCAACTCGACGGAAACCCCGGCATCGACCGCTTTCATGACCGACTGGTTCAGTCGGTGCAGGTCGTTGGCCAACATGCGGATCATCGTCTGCTGGTCCGGGGTCATGCAGGTGGATTGTTCTTCAGCGCGTTCCTTGACGCGTGCAAGCGTAGGCATGGCATTCTCCTCCTTGGTGCGATCATTCTGCTGCTGGTTTGAACTGTGCGTGTTCGGTGGATTCCTTCATTGCCGTGGTCGACGAACGTCCGCCGGTGATGGCCATCGAAACGGCATCGAAATAGCCGGTGCCGACTTCGCGCTGATGCTTGGTCGCGGTGTAGCCGTTGACCTCGGCCGCGAACTCCGCCTGCTGCAGTTCGGAATAGGCAGCCATCTGCCGGTCCTTGTAGCCTCGAGCGAGCTCGTACATGCCGAAGTTCAGCTGATGGAAGCCGGCCAGCGTGATGAACTGGAACTTGTAGCCCATCGCACCGAGCTCGCGCTGGAACTTGGCGATCGTCGCGTCATCGAGGTTTTTCTTCCAGTTGAACGACGGCGAGCAGTTGTAGGCGAGCAGCTTGCCGGGATGCACCTTGTGGACGCCTTCGGCAAAGCGGCGGGCCTGCTCGAGATCCGGCTTCGAGGTTTCGCACCAGATGAGATCGCAGTGCGGCGCGTAGGCGACGGCGCGGGCGATGCACGGCTCGAGCCCGTTGCGAACCTTATAGAAGCCTTCGACCGTGCGACCCGCATCATAATCGACAAAGGGCTGGTCGCGCTCGTCGATATCGGAAGTGAGCAGCTTGGCGGCTTCCGCATCCGTGCGGGCGATGACGAGCGTCGGAACGCCCATGACATCGGCGGCGAGGCGAGCCGCATCGAGGTTGCGGATATGCGCCGCGGTCGGGATCAGGACCTTGCCGCCCAGATGGCCACACTTCTTCTCCGACGCCAGCTGGTCCTCGAAGTGGACACCGGCCGCACCTGCCTCGATATAGGCCTTCATGATCTCGAAGGCATTCAACGGGCCTCCGAAGCCGGCCTCTGCGTCAGCGACGATAGGCGCAAACCAGGTCTCGACGGAGAGGCCGTTCTGCTCTGATGTTTCGATCTGGTCGGCGCGCTGCAGGGTCCGGTTGATCCGCTTGGCAAGCTCTGGCCCGGCGTTTGCCGGATAAAGCGACTGGTCCGGATACATGGCCGAAGCGGTATTGCTGTCTGCAGCGACCTGCCAGCCGGAGAGGTAGATTGCCTTCAAACCGGCCCGGACCATCTGCATCGCCTGATTGCCCGAAAGCGCGCCGAGCGCATTGACGAAATCATCCTGATGCAGAAGCTGCCATAGTCGCTTGGCGCCCATTTCCGCGAGTGTATAGCGCAGTTCCACGGAGCCGCGCAGACGCTTGACGTCGTCGATCGAGTAGGGACGCTCGACCCCGTTGAAGCGTCCTGCCGGAAGGTCCCGGTGCAGCTTGTCAAATTCTGTCATCTCATGCTCCCTTGCAGTTTATGTGGTCGGTTTGGATGATTAACAGAATTTACAAGTTTCCGAGAAAAGCCAGAGATATCTATGGAATAGCCAACAGAAACGAGTTAGGATGCAAAGCCTTTGACATAGGCGCTCTGTAAATTTGTAAAGTATTGTAAATTCCGGTTGGTCGGTATCTTGTAAAGGATTGTCACATGGCGGAGCGCAAGATTTTTGCGGGACCGAAGGTTCGGCGCATTCGCAACGGCCTCGGCTTGACGCAGTCTGCGATGGCCGAAGAGCTTGGCATCTCTCCGTCCTATCTCAACCTCATCGAGCGCAACCAGCGGCCTCTCACCGTGCAATTGCTGCTGAAGCTGTCGTCGGTCTATAAGGTTGATTTGGAGGAGCTGAGGGATGAGAGCGGCGGCAGCCTCAACCAACTGCGCGAGATTTTTGCGGATCCGCTGCTGGCCGGCGAACTTCCCGGCGATCAGGAACTCGTGGAGGTCGCGGAAGCTGCGCCCAATGCGGCAAGTGGCATAATCAAACTCTACCGCGCCTATAGTGAGCAGGCCAGCCGCCTCTCTGACCTGACGTCGCTGACGGCAGGTGCGGGGCAGATGCCGCTTGCCGGTGCGCGACTTCCGGCCGACGAGGTCCGCGATGTTCTGGAGCGGCGCTCGGCATATTTCACCGAACTCGAAGAGGCCGCCGAGACGTTCTCGGCGCGTTTTTCGGAAACCCGCGATCTCCCGGTCGCGTTCAGGGAGTGGCTGCGGGCGGAGCGCGGCATCAGCGTCCGTGTCCTGCCGGTTCACGTCATGCCGGATCTTCGGCGTCGCTTCGATCGGCACTCGATGCGGCTCTTCGTTTCCGAACGCCTGTCGCCGGCCGATCAGGCGCATGAGATCGCGATTGAGGTCGCGACGCTGGCATTGCGCGATGCGATCCTTGCGGAACTCGATGGCCTGGCATTGTCGACGCCAGAGGCGAAGCGGATAGCGCGCTTCGAACTCTGTCGTTACGGCGCATTGGCGCTCGCGATGCCCTATGCACCCTTTCTTGCTGCGGCCCAGGGCAGCCGGTATGACGTGGATATCCTTCGTTCCCGCTTCGGCGTTTCCTATGCGCAGGCGGCAGCCCGGTTGGTCATGCTGCAGCGGCCGGGTGCCTCCGGCATTCCCTTTTTCATGATCGAGATCGATGCGGCTGGTCACCGGCTGCGGCGGGCTGGAGCGCACGGCTTCCCGCATTCGCGTTTCGGCGGCGGCTGTCCCAAGCTGAACATTCATGCCGCCTTCCTGCAGCCCGGCCAGATCCTTGCCGAAACGGTCGAAATGCCGGATGGCGGCAGTTACCTTACGGTCTCTCGGACACTTGAGGGGCCAAACACCGCGTTCGGAGAGCGCATCAGGCGCACCGCCTTGCTGATCGGCTGCGAAACTGCTGCAGGCGAAGCGTCGGTCTACGGCCAGGTTGCGACGACGCAGCAGCCGGTTGCGATCGGACCGGCTTGCCGCCTTTGCGAACGGCGCGGCTGCCTTGCGCGCGCCGAGCCGCCTGTCACACGGCCGCTGGGCCTCGATGAGATGGTTGCAGGTCTCAGCAGCTTCGATTTCCAATGACTGTGAAATGATTGAGACTGCAGGTTTTTGCGCTTGTCGGCTTCTGAAAAGCTTTCTAGTCTGGTTGCAAAACCAGAGGGTAGGCGTCCGTGAAACGGCGCCGCAAAGCGAAGAAGAAGACAGGAGATATCATGAGGTCAACAATCGCAAGACTTGCAGCGAGCGCCGTTGTGCTCGCGTTCGCCGCTGCGCCGTCCTTTGCGCAGGAGCGGGTGGTCAACGTCTACAACTGGTCGGATTATATCGACAGCTCCATCCTCGAAGACTTCACCAAGGAAACCGGCATCAAGGTCGTCTACGACACCTTCGATTCCAATGAGACGGTTGAAACCAAGCTGCTGGCCGGCGGCACGGGCTACGACGTGGTCGTGCCGAGCGGCGACTTCCTGCAGCGCCAGATTCAGGCTGGTGTCTTCCAGAAGCTCGACAAATCCAAGCTGCCGAACCTCTCCAACATGTGGGATATGATCCAGCAGCGCACCGCGATGTATGACCCCGGTAACGAATACGCGGTGGACTACATGTGGGGCACCAACGGGATAGGATACAACAAGAAGAAGCTCGCTGAAGTCCTCGGACCCGACGCAAAGGCACCGGGCCTTGAAGCAATCTTCGATCCAAAAGTTGCTGAAAAGTTCAAGGATTGCGGCATCTATGTCCTCGATGCACCGAAGGACGTCATGCCGTCGGCCTTGACCTATCTCGGACTTGAACCCAATTCGAGCAAGCCGGCCGATCTGCAGAAGGCCGGCGAACTGCTGGAAAAGGTACGGCCCTTCGTTCGCAAGTTCCATTCCTCGGAATATATCAACGCCTTGGCTAACGGCGACATCTGCATCGCGTTCGGTTACTCCGGCGACATCTTCCAGGCTGCCAACCGCGCGACCGAGGCCAAGAACGGCGTGGAGATCGGTTACTCCATTCCGTCACAGGGTGCGCAGATGTGGTTCGACATGATGGCGATCCCGGCGGATGCCAAGCATGTTGCTGAGGCGCACGAATTCCTCAACTACATGATGAAGCCCGAAGTCATCGCCAAGGCCAGCAACTACGTGTTTTATGCCAACGGCAACAAGGCGTCGCAGCAGTTCATCGACAAGGCAGTCCTCGAAGACCCGTCGGTCTATCCGAGCGAGGACGTGATGAAGAAGCTCTATAGCGTCACCCCATGGGATCCGAAAACGCAACGCACAGCGACCCGGATCTGGACGAAAGTCGTCACCGGCCAGTAATTTAAATCAGGCCCGGTCGGCAACGCCCGGGCCTTTTCTTTCTATGCCGGTCTCGGGGAAGCCGGCTTTCAAAAATGACTTTTCGGGGCACAATATGAAGTCACTTGGCAATATCCGCCGTTCCTTTGCGCCGTGGGCAGACCCTGCATCGAAGCCGTTCATATCGTTCAACAATGTCACGAAGCGGTTTGGCGACTTCACAGCCGTTGATGACCTGTCGCTGAACATCTATCACCGCGAGTTCTTTGCCCTGCTGGGGGCTTCCGGCTGCGGAAAATCCACGCTGCTGCGCATGCTTGCGGGCTTCGAACAGCCAAGCTCGGGTGAAATCGTCCTCGACGACACCAACCTCGCCGGAACGCCGCCGTACAAGCGGCCCGTCAACATGATGTTCCAGTCCTATGCGCTCTTTCCGCATATGACAGTGGAAAAGAATATCGCCTTCGGTCTGCGTCAGGATGGCATGCCGAAGGAGGAGATCGCCGAGCGCGTTCTGCAGATGCTGAAGATGGTGAAGCTCGAGAAGTTCGCCACGCGAAAGCCGAACCAGCTGTCAGGCGGCCAGCGTCAGCGCGTGGCTCTGGCGCGTTCCCTTGCCAAGCGGCCGAAGGTGCTGCTGCTCGACGAGCCGCTCGGCGCGCTGGACAAGAAGCTGCGCGAGGAAACGCAGTTCGAGCTCATGGATCTGCAGCAAAACCTCGGTCTAACCTTCGTCGTGGTCACGCACGACCAGGAGGAAGCAATGACCATGGCCGACCGCATTGCGGTCATGAGCCACGGAAAGGTCATCCAGGTCGCGACGCCGGCCGAGATCTACGAAGCGCCGAACTCCCGCTTCGTCGCTGATTTCATCGGCGACGTGAACATCTTCGACGGCAAGGTCGCGAGCGCCAACGACAGCACCGTCGAGATCGCCGTCGACGAGCATTTCTCGATCAGTGTCATCACCCCCGAAAAGCCGGCCATGGGGTCTTCGGTCGGTTTTGCGATCCGTCCGGAAAAGCTGAAGGTCTCACGCAAGCCGCCAGCCAATCCAAAGGTGAACGCAGCCTCCGGGGAGCTGTGGGATATCGGCTATCTCGGCGACATGACGGTCTTCCACGTGAAGCTCAAGAGCGGCAAGGTGGTCAAGGCCTCGCTTCTCAATGCCCAGCGCGCGGTTGACGATCCTTTCACCTATGACCAGGAAGTCTGGATCACCTTCGCCGAGGATGCCGGCGTCCTCCTCAAGGATTGAACCATGGGCAAGCTCGGTTCCGCAGTCTACAATCGCCTGGTCATCATCGTCCCCTATGTCTGGCTGCTGCTGTTCTTCCTGGCGCCGTTCTTCATCGTCTTCCGCATATCGCTATCGACGACGGCGATCGCCATGCCTCCCTACGAGCCGGTCTTTTCCCTTGGTGACGGCTGGGCAGGGTTCTGGGAGAAGGTCGGCACCTTCTCCTTCGACAACTACAGCTATCTCATCGATGATCCGCTCTATGTGAACGCCTACATATCGAGCCTCGTGATTGCCGGAGTATCGACGTTCCTGACGCTGTTGATCGCCTACCCGATCGCTTACGGCATGGCCCAGGCGCCACGCAGCATCCGTCCGACGCTGCTGATGCTCGTCATCCTGCCGTTCTGGACGAGCTTCCTGATCCGTGTCTACGCCTGGATCGCGATCCTGAAGCCGGAGGGGTTGTTCAATCAGCTGCTGTTATCGCTGCACGTCATCGATACGCCGTTGATCATCCTTAACACGAATGTCGCGGTCTATATCGGCATCGTCTATTCCTATCTGCCGTTCATGGTCCTGCCGCTCTATTCCTCGCTGGAAAAGATGGATGGCACCTTGATCGAGGCTGCGCAGGATCTTGGCTGCACGCCGATCAGCGCATTCTGGCGGGTGACTTTCCCGCTGTCACTGCCGGGCGTCGTCGCCGGCTGCATGCTGGTGTTCATCCCCGCGGTCGGCGAGTTCGTTATCCCGGATCTCCTTGGCGGATCGCAGACGCTGATGATCGGCAAAACGTTGTGGAACGAGTTCAACGCCAATCGCGATTGGCCGGTGTCCTCGGCCGTGGCGACGATCCTGCTGCTGATTCTGGTGATCCCGATCGTGTTCTTCCAGAACGCGCAGGCCAAGGCCGACGAGCAGGGGAGATAGACATGCTGAGATGGACCCGTTTCAACGTCGCCACCGTCGCGCTCGGCTTTGCGTTTCTCTACCTGCCGATCGTTCTTCTGGTGGTGTTTTCCTTCAACGAGTCGAAGCTCGTGACCGTCTGGGGAGGCTTCTCGACCAAATGGTACGTTTCCCTCCTGCACAATCAGGCTTTGCTCGATGCCGCCTGGGTGACGATCCGCGTCGGTATCCTCTCAGCCACCGCGGCAACGATTCTCGGAACGCTCGCGGCGATCGCCTTGGTGCGGTACACCCGCTTTCGCGGGCGCATGCTGTTTTCCGGCATGGTGTATGCGCCGCTTGTCATGCCTGAGGTGATCACGGGCCTGTCGCTTCTGCTGCTCTTCGTGGCAATCGGCCTTGATCGCGGCTTCTGGACGATCACGCTGGCGCACACGACGCTGACCATGTGTTTCGTTGCCGTCGTCGTGCAGTCGCGACTGTTGAGCTTCGACCGGTCGATCGAGGAAGCGGCACAGGATCTCGGCGCGCCGCCGGTTAGGACTTTCTTCGAAGTCACGCTGCCGATCATTGCGCCTGCGGTGCTCTCCGGCTGGATTCTCGCGTTTACATTGTCACTCGATGACCTCGTCATTGCGAGCTTCACCTCGGGTCCCGGGGCGACGACGCTGCCGATGAAAATCTATAGCCAGGTCCGTCTCGGGGTGACGCCCGAAATCAACGCGGTCTGCACTATTCTGATCGGCATCGTGGCGATTGGTGTGATCTGCGCCTCCACCATCACGAAGCGCCGCGAATTGCAGCGTGAGCGCGACGAGCGGGCGGCGGCAAACGCGCCGTGATTACTTGGTCGATCCCTGCTGTGTGACGGGCGCAGGCGAGATCACAGGCTCCGGCCAGGCGCCGCCAACGAAGAACGGCAGCGGCGGGAGGCTCGTCGACGCAGTCGGATCTGTCGCTTCGATCGTGCCCGACAACGCCAATCCATTCGATCGGTATGGGATGACACCGGAAAGGATGATCGTCTGCTGCGGTCCCTCGATCCGTCCACCATGGATCGTCGCCGCGCCATCTGCGAGATCGGCGACGATGTCGAAACTGTCGAAGGCGAAGGCTCGGTGCGATACCGCGTTCAAGGGGAAGAAGTCGGCCCGTGTGGCCTCTTCGCGTACTGCTTCAGCATCGAAGCCCGGAAGCGAGCCCGAGCGCGCGTGGAAAGCGATCCTGCCAGTGACGTCGCCCGCGCCGACCTTCCAGAGCGGTACGGATGTCTTGAGCGACATGTCGAGGGAGCCGGTCGTAAGGGGAAGCGGTCCCTTGAGCTGAAGCCGCTCGATCAGGCCGGCGAAGTCGGCTCCCCGGATCGACAGCTGCAGCTTGCCGCCGCCGTCAAAGTCACCGCGCATCGCCTCTAGATGAGCGGATAGCGCCCCGCCTTCGAACTGACCGTCGCCGATGTCGAACTTTGCCTCGTTGCTCGAAACGATGATGCTGGCCCCGACATCCGACAGCATGAAAGGTTCGATCAGCGCTTGTTTCGCGGAAAGCCGGAGGTCGAGATCCAGCTTCTGCAAGGCGCCGCCATCCGGCGGCCCGTTGGCTTCACCTGCGGCCAGGCGAAGGATGAAAGCGTCGAAGAGCGACCGGAAATTCATCTGGTCGAAAGCCAGCGTGCCGCCAAGCTTGGCGCGTCTGCCTGGCGGAAAGGCAACGTCCATTACGCCCTTCGCATTCGATCCATTCATGCTCATGCTGACATTGTCGAAGCGAAACCCGTTCGAAACCGAAGCGACATCGGTCTCGATCGAAAAGCTCTTCAGGGTCGCGAGAACAGGCAATGAACGATCAGCCCAGGTCAAAAGTGCCGGCAGATCGCCGATGCTGAGGGACATGTTGCCGGAAAGATCGAAGAAGTGCGAAATGTTCGCCAAACCCTGGAACCGTGCCGTGAGCAGGCTCGAGGTGAGCGATCCGCTCATTTCGGCCTTGTTGCCACCGAAGATAAGCAGCGGGCTGGGGGATGAGAAATCGAGCTTGAGGTCCTGTCCGCTCGTCCGCGCGATCAGCACGGCGGTAATCGGACTCGATAGCTTGCGCCAGCTGACATCGGCGGTCACACCGTCGAAGCGAAAAGTCCTTCCGCTTGCGACATCGGCAACATTGACCGTCCCATCCTCAACGGTGATGGCACCGACAGCGGCATCCAGTTTCTTGTCGAGAACTTCTCGTCCGCCCTCCTCGCGTGCACCAGCAATCGCCCTTGCCAGAAGTCCCTCATTGGTCCAGTCGATCACGCCGTTGCTCTCACGGGTGAGTTGCAAAGTGGGGCGGAGAAGATGGAACTCGTGGAAGCTTGCGCGCCCCCTGATCGCATCGATCAGGCTGAACTCGGCGGAAAGGCTTTCGATGGTTCCCAAAAGCCTGTTCCCATCGCCCTGCTGGTGAACCGAGATCTTGTTGAGGGTGATGCGAGGCGTCGGCCAGAACTCGATCACCGGCTTGCCGGCAATCTCTGCGCGATAGCCGGCCCATTTGGAGAGTGCATCCTCGATGCCGGAGCGCACGAGGCCGGTGGAAATCAGATAAGGGCCGGCGACGCGAAGCGCGACGAAGATCGACAGGAAAACGAGCAGGATAATCGTGGCAAGCCGCGCGAAGCCCGGCAGCCAGCGCGACACGGGCCTGATTTTCCTCTGCCATCGCGGTCGTCTTGACGTACCCATGAATTCCGCCAGTATTTCGGCCGTCGCCGGCCCTTAATGCTCTGAAATGCCGGATATATCAAATGCCGGCTGCTTGCAAACGCGAGCTGCCGGCGCGGTTCGTTAGTACCTTTATAAGCTGATATTGCATGGTATACAGGCAAGCAAAATAGGAGAAGTGTCGAATGCGCGACGATAAGCCACTCTGGGTGCCTTCGCGAGCATCGGTTGAAGCGAGCCCGATGTACGCCTTCATGCAGCAGTGCAATCGCGACTTCGATCTGTCCCTGGCAAGCTACCAAGATTTGCACGCTTTTTCGGTCGCCGAGAGGGAGCGGTTCTGGACGTCGGTCTGGGAATTCTGTGGCGTCAAGGGCGAGCCCGGAACTCGCGCGCTGCTCAATGGCGACATCATGCTCGATGCGCGTTTCTTCCCCGATGCGACCCTGAATTTTGCCGAGAACCTGCTTTCCGCGGAAGGCGCGGGTGACGCACTGATCTTTCGGGGGGAAGACAAAGCTGCCGATCGCTGGAGCTGGGACCGGTTGCGTGGCCTCGTTTCCAGGCTGCAACAGGCATTCAAGGCAATGGGTATAGGATCCGGAGATCGGATTGCCGCAATGATGCCCAACATGCCGGAGACGGTGGCATGCATGCTGGCGGCCGCGTCGATCGGCGCGATCTGGTCGTCATGTTCGCCTGACTTTGGGGAGCAGGGCGTCCTTGATCGTTTTGGTCAGATCGGACCGAAGCTTTTCATCGCCTGCGACGCCTATTGGTATGGCGGCAAGCTGCAGGACGTGAAGGCCAAGGTGGCGACCGTAACAAAGCAGCTCGGCACACCATGCCTCGTCGTCCACTATGCCGGCGATGCCGCTGCGGTCGCCAACGAGACATCTGCCGCCGAGACGCTGGAAGACTTCATCGCGCCGTTCGAAGCGCGTGCAGTCGAGTTCACCCGCCTGCCATTCTTGCACCCCCTTTATATCCTTTTCTCGTCGGGAACGACCGGCGTTCCGAAGTGCATCGTGCATTCCGCTGGCGGCACATTGTTGCAGCATCTCAAGGAGCACCGACTGCATTGCGGAGTTCAGCCAGGGGAGAAGCTCTTCTATTTCACCACATGCGGCTGGATGATGTGGAACTGGCTGGTGAGCGGCCTGGCGGCCGGCGCCACGCTTTGCCTTTTCGACGGCTCGCCATTCGCGCCCGACGGCAACGTCCTTTTTGATTTTGCGGCTGCCGAGAAATTTGCTGTTTTCGGGACGTCGGCGAAATATATCGACGCTGTGCGCAAGAGCGGGCTGACACCGCGCACCAGTCACGACCTCTCCAGCCTTCGGTTGATGACATCGACCGGATCGCCGCTCTCGCCCGAAGGCTTCTCCTTCGTCTACGAAGGCATCAAGGAAGACGTGCAGCTCGCATCCATTTCCGGTGGCACGGACATTGTCTCCTGCTTCGTCCTCGGCAATCCGTTGCTGCCCGTCTGGCGCGGCGAAATCCAGGGGGCGGGCCTCGGCCTTGCCATGGATGTGTGGGACGACGAGGGCCAGCCGGTTCGCCAAGAAAAAGGTGAGCTCGTCTGTACAAAAGCCTTTCCGTCGATGCCTGTGATGTTCTGGAACGATCCTGATGGCGCCAAATACAGGGCAGCCTACTTCGAACGCTTCGACAATGTGTGGTGCCACGGCGACTTCGCAGAATGGACCGAGCACGAGGGCATCATCATTCATGGGCGGTCTGACGCCACGCTCAATCCAGGCGGCGTCCGCATCGGCACGGCTGAGATATACAACCAGGTCGAACAGATGAACGAAGTTGCGGAGGCGCTCTGCATCGGCCAGGAATGGGATGACGATGTCCGCGTGGTTCTTTTTGTGCGCTTGGCTCCCGGTGTCGTTCTCACCGACGACTTGGCGAAGGCGATCAAGAACCGCATTCGCTCAGGCGCTTCACCACGCCACGTGCCCGCAAAGATCATCGCCGTCAGCGATATTCCCCGCACCAAGTCCGGGAAAATTGTCGAGCTGGCGGTTCGCGAGGTCGTTCACGGTCGGGCGGTAAAGAACAAGGAGGCGCTCGCCAATCCGGAGGCGCTCGATCTCTTCGCGGAGCTTGCGGAGCTGCGCGTCTGACCGACGGACGGCACCACTGATTACAAGCTTTTACCTTTGAGAGATTGAGGGCTGCGGCAACCTTTCGTTAAGAAACGTTGGTCAAAAGTAAATCCAACTTGGGGCTGCATATGAACGAGGCAGCCGGAGCCTTCGGCTCCCAAAACATGATGTTAGCTTGACTAAGCCCTTGTTGAACAGCACCCGAACTCTCAGGCAGCCTCTCGGCTGCCTTTTTTCGTTCAGCCTGCCAGGACGCGCTGCGACGGGAAGGCGATCTCGACCAGCGTGCCTTCATTGGGCGCGGAGCTGATCGCGAAAATTGCTCGGTTGGCGTCAACCATCGCCTTCGTCAGCGGCAGGCCGAGCCCTGTGCCGTCGCCCCGGTGACGCGACTGTGCGGAGACCTGCCGGAACGGCTTCATGGCTTGATCCAGCTCGCTCCGGGTCATGCCGACGCCGGTATCGCGAACCCGCAAGACGACGCTGCCGTTTGCCTCATAGGACGTGGAGACGACAATCTGTCCACCGGCCGGCGTAAACCGTATCGAGTTTGACAGGATGTTGAGGGCAATCTGCTTTATCGAACGAAGGTCGGCGACGACATCAGGCACGGCCTGGGACAGGGCCGTGCGGATGATGACACGCTGGCTGTTGGCCTGTGGCTGAAGGAGCGAGACTGCCTCAGCAACCGCCTCGTTCAAATCGATCGCGCCGAAATCCAGGTCCATTTCGCCGGCCTCGATCTTCGAGATATCCAGCAGATCGTTGACGATATCGAGGACATGGCGTCCGGACCGGCCGATGTCGTTGGCATACTCGACATAGCGGGGGTGTCCGATCGGCCCGAAGCGCTCGGTCGCCATCATGTCGGAGAAGCCGATGATCGCGTTGAGCGGCGTGCGGATCTCATGGCTGACACGTGCCAGGAAGTCCGTCTTGTGCTCGCTGGCGGTCTCCGCTGCGCTCTTGGCGCTACGCAGTTCGTCCTCAGTGCGCTTCCACTGGGTGATGTCACGGATCACCGCGCAGTAGCCGCTGGAGGAGGTGAGCCGTCCCATTGTCATGAAGAGCGGCACGAAACCGCCAGCGGCTTCACGGCCAATGACCTCCCTGCCGTCATTGAGCACGCTTGCGACCCCATGACCCGACAGGCCGCCAAGGTAATCAAGCACGGCCTTTTGGCTCTCATGCGCAAAGAGCATGACGAAGGGCTTTCCGCGGGTCTCGTCTTCGTCGTAGTTGAACAGTGCGCTTGCCGAACGGTTCATCGAGCGGATGTCGCCCTCGGCGCCGATCACTACGACACCGTCCGTTGCCGTCTCCAGGATCGAACGCAGTTCCTCGACTTCCACCTGCAGCTTGGCGACCTTCTCCAGCATCCTTTCGAAGGAACGAGGTTCCGCCGGAGCAACGGGGCGCGCAGGAACTGCGGCGTCACTCGCTGCGGGCATCAGTGCGAGCATTAAGGCACTGCTTTCTTCCCAGCGAATGGATTGCAGCCGCGCCGTGACCGGAACAAGACTATCATCGACCGTTACCAGCATCATCGTGCCGGCGCGGCCGGCGCTCCCCTCTAGCTCCGAGCGCTGTAACAGCGCATCAATGCCACCGACCTCGCTCAGCGCTTCCAGCGTCTGGTAGCCGGTTAGTCGCATGAATTCCGGATTGGCGTGGATCAACTGGTCGCCCGCATGCACGAGGACGGCGACAGGCAACTGGTCGATGGTAACGGCGGATAGGCCCACGCCCATTTTCGCGCGTGGCGGAATGAAGCTCGCCAGCATGTCCATTTGGCTGACGGTTTCCTCCAGCCCTTCGGTCACGTCGTCCGCCGCCTCGGTTCCGTCGGCTGCAGCCCGTGCCTCCTCAGCGCCTTCAATTTCCGGCGCCACATCGACCGCATCATCCCCGAGAGCGACTGTCTCATTGGGGTGCGCGGTCGGGGCTTCCGCTGTCGCGATGTCGCGTTCCTCGGTTTCGTTCGCCACAGGCTCATCGTCGCGCGGCTCCGGCTCGCGGACGCCGAAGGCTTCGAGACGCTTGGCGATCTCGCGGAAATTTGCCTGTTCGGCGGAGGTCAGCTGCGGGCCGACGCCGTGCAATTGCACGATCTTGTCAGTTAGCCGGCGGCTCGGATTTTCGACGATCCGCAAGGCCGGCGGCTCGGTAGCTGGCTGCGGCTCGGTCGGTTCGGACGTCGTCTGAATGCCTGCTTGTGTGGTCGCAGCCTCGTCAGCAGTCGGCTCGGAAGCCGGGGCGACCGTTTCTGCCACCGTCGGTTCGCCGGTCGCCACGTCATCGGCGAGCGCCGACAACACCGTGTCTTCAGAGGCTTCGGCCCGCTGATCGAGTGCGGCCACGTCATTGATGATGCCGTTCGGGCCAAGCGTCAGGCCGAGCGCCAAAGGATCTTCGGCGGCATCGGACAGGCGCACGACCCCGAAGCCGCGAAAACCGTCGAATTCCCGGCTTCGGGTATAAGTGGGCAGGGCCGCGAGATCGACCGGCACAGCCAGGCTTGTTCCCTCGATCGGCCAGTTGATCGTCTTGCCGGACCAGGTGTCACGCCGCGCCAGGGCTTCGCTGATCTTGCCGTCCGGATCGAGGTTGAACAGCGCGGAAATATCGCTGAACGGCGTGCCGATGATATCAGCGGCATGCGGCCCGACGGCTTCGGCAAATTCGTTCGACACTTCGCTGAACCGTCCCGCTGCGTCGATCTTCCAGACAAAACGCGTGGCACGACTGTTCGGATTGAAAACGAAGGCACCTTTCCTGGAGGCCATCCCCGGGTCTGGCTCCGACTGCTCCGTTTCGTTGACGACGTCGGCATCGACGGTTTCGGGCGCTGGTGCTTTCGCCAGGCCATCTTCGACCGCGGCGGACGCTGCTTTCTCGTCCGGAGCAGCCACAGCCGGTTCGTCCGCCAGGCTTTCCGGCGCGGTCTCGATCGCGGTTGGCGCTTCGACGAGCGAGGGCTGTCCGGCCTCTTCCGCTGCGGCGAGTAGCGCTTGGTCTTCGTGGTTGATCTCTTCGGGGGCTGGCTCGGCGTCCAACGCCTCTTCCGCGATTGCTGCGGCTTCGGCGGTCACCGCTTCTGCCGCATCGCGCTCATGCGTTTCCTCTTCAGGAGGCTCTTCCATGTCTTCAATGCCGGCAATGGCATCGATCGCGTCGACGAAGTTCGCGGCCTGCGGAGGCGCAATATGGTTAACGGCGGCTGTGGATAAGTCTTCTTCAGGCGCCGGCGGGTCGATCGGATCGAGGTGACCGATGACGGTCTCGACGGCGAAAAGGAGATGGAGCGCCGGCTCGTCGCTAAGTCGCCCGACAGCCGCCGGAAGGTAGCCTTTGCCGGTCGCAACGGGGCGCTTCGCCAAGCGGTCGGCATGATTGCCTGCAAGCGCGGTCATTGTCTTGGCGGTTTGCTGCGTGACACCCAGCGAGGCAAAGCCGGGCGAGGCGGCAATGATCTCCCCGTCGGCGCCGATAACTGCCATATGCGTATCTGGATCGTCGAGGCCCCGGAGCATCTGTTCGGCGGATGCCGTTATCGACAGGGCGTTGGTCGCAACTGGCAGCGACAGAAGAACGGCGCGCTCCCCGGATGCAAGGCGGATCAGTTCCACCGTTGCCTGAACCGGAACGCGCTGGAAGCCACGAGCAATGCGGATCATGAAGTTGCGGCTGTCGCCGACATTCACGAGCTGCCGCGCTGTTACCTCCAACTGGCGGAAGGTGATGTCGGCTCGGTCTATCCCCTGGTCCAGCAGGTCGTAGACGGCCGATTGCCCGAAGAGTTCGGCGCCGGCGCCGTTTGCCCAGAGCGCGCGGCCGAGATCCGCCGACAGCAGGACCATCGCTTCGCCACGCGAAAAGCGTTCCCGCACCCGGGGATGCACGGCGATGTCGATGAACGGATACTGCACTGCGGGCATGATCGAACCTTCGGCTTCGGTCATCGTGAAAATTAATAGTCTATTAATAACGATAGCCCGGAACGGGGTCCAGAACAGAGCCCGGCTTTCGGCTGGAAAGGTTAACGCGTTGTGCGTCGCACAAACATATTGCAATGCACAAGAATCTGCGCTATATGATGGACATCTAACCTACGAGGCCATCACGCATGCCGAGGCAAAAGGAGCGCAAACCAATGGCTAACATAAAGATGGACGACGTTTTTTCAATGTCGTCATTTGATCCTTCCAAGTTCACCGAATCCTTCCGCGACTTCGCGGAAAAGGGCGCACAGCAGTCGCGTGAAGCCTACACGAAGATGAAGACCGCCGGCGAAGAAGCAAGCAAGACGCTCGAGGCAACGGTTCAGACCGCCCAGGCCGGCGCTGTCGAAATCGGCCACAAGGCGATCGACGCTCTGCGCACGAACGCTGAAAACTCGCTGACCCACATGGAAGCGCTGCTTGCAGTCAAGTCGGTCGCCGAACTCGTCGAGCTCCAGACGACCTTCCTGCGTAAGCAGGTCGAGTTGACGATCGAGCAGGCCAAGACCATGCAGGAAACCTCCAAGCAGGTTGCCGAAAAACTTGCCAAGCCTTCCAAGGAAGCTGCTGAAAAGGTCATGGCCTCCTTCAAGGCGGCCTGATTTTCGACAGGACACACGAAGAGGCTGGACCATTTGTCCGGCCTTTTTGTATATTGGGGAGAGATAGGGCTTGAATTAATTTTCAAGTCCTCGTATGTGACCCCCGTCGCGGCAGACGCGATTTGTGCGGTTGTAGCTCAGTTGGTTAGAGCGCAGGTTTGTGGCACCTGAGGTCGGTGGTTCAACTCCACCCAACCGTACCATTTCTTCCTACAGCAGATGTCATTTCACCGTAGTCGTCAGCTCGCGCGAAAACGGTCATGCTCTCACCTTACCCAAGTAATGCTGCTTCGGAACAATGCGGGTCGATGAAGCGAGCACGGCGGCCTGCACGTGCCCACGGGACCGGTTTCCCAATCAATACTTCGAAGGCACGTAAAGCTCCGGCGGCAGCACCTTGCGCTCATAATCCGGATTGAAGACACGATTCGGCAGCGTGATCTCCTCGTGCGGGACGTCCGTGTAAGGAATTTGATGCAGTAGGTGATCGATGCAGTTCAGCCGTGCCCGCTTCTTGTCGTTGCCTTCCACGATATGCCACGGAGCTTCCGGAATGTTGGTGCGCGCGAAGGTTTCTTCCTTCGCCTTTGTGTAGCCTTCCCAGCGGACTCGCGATTGCAGGTCCATCGGTGAGAGCTTCCACTGCTTCAAGGGATCGTGAATGCGCACGAGGAAGCGCATCTGCTGCTCTTCGTCCGTGATCGAGAACCAGTATTTGACGAGCCGGATGCCCGAGCGAACGAGCATGCGCTCAAATTCCGGCACGTCGTTGAAGAACTGCTCGACCTGGTCCTCAGTCGCAAATCCCATGACCCGCTCAACACCCGAGCGATTGTACCAGGAGCGGTCGAAGAGCACGATTTCGCCACCGGCAGGCAGGTGGGGCACGTAGCGCTGGAAGTACCATTGCGACTTCTCGCGGTCTGACGGCGCTGGCAGGGCGACGGTGCGGACGACGCGCGGATTGAGGCGCTGCGTGATGCGTTTTATCACGCCGCCTTTTCCGGCAGAGTCGCGGCCCTCGAAGATCACGACAACCTTTTCTTTGTTGTAAACCACCCAATCCTGCAGCTTGATCAGTTCCGCCTGCAGCGAAAGTAGCGCGCGAAAATAGTCAAGCCGGGGAACCGACGCCGGATGGGCGTTGCGGTAGATCTTGCGGATCGCGTCGGAAAGCGCCGGCTCGGAAAGCTCCAGCTCGTAGTCCTCGTCAATGGTGTCGGCCAGTTCGGCTTCGAGCCAGTCGGAATAGTTGTTGTCGGTTATACTGTTCATGGACGTTCACCCTCAACGTTTGTGGCACGATTTAAAAAGACGGTCTGCTCAGGTCTCGCTTGAGTGCATATGCGCCACAGCGGTACCGAGAATACAGGTAGAGCAATCACTTTCCTGATCTTGTTGCCTCAAGTGGAGTGTTGGCGCGATCACGACGATGTTCTTCAACCTGAACTATTGTCATCGCCGGCTCCTCTTGGGGCTAATCCTTAGTCGGGTCTATTCCCTTAGAATGAAGCTCCTGTGACATTGGACGCGCGCCTCGTGCGTTGAATTTGAAGAATTGCTCGCTCTGTACGTGCGCCATCAAAGAATTAGACATAGATAGAAGACAATATCGCGATATCGACGAGGTTTGGCCATGTTCCTGCCACCCCTTGTTCATTCTTTGCTAATAAATCGATCCGCGGGGAACGGGCCACCAAAAGGGATCGCGGACTGCCGGAACGTTTAGTACGGTCATTTGTGGAGGCCGATTGGTTCCGGCGCTAGCTGCGATTTCCCGTGTCCTGACCCGAGGCTCAGCTGTCTGCATGGCGGTTTCATTCGCCCGATTTAGGTCACGGTGATTCGTCTCGAAACCGGTGCGAATGCCGGAAAATAGGTGACAAATCGCCGCGTGCGAGACGTTTTTTTGGCGTGTGGACGCCTCTATCGGCGCCATCAGGTGGGCCGGCAAAACTGCTTTGCTTACAAAGGGCAATCAGATTTTGCCAACTTGTTCGAACTCCCGTCGTTGGGCTCTCGTCGATCACGGATTAACCATACTGCATTGCAAATCGTGATCGAGAGTGCCATTTTCTCGCCGGGGGCTAATTCAGAGTGATTTCAGAAGGAGACGTAAATGTCCATTTCGCTCAGCAATCTGGATGCATCCAAGGCTACCGCCGTTTCGGCCATGAATGTAGCCGCTGCTGTACGTGCCGCTCGAGAGGCAGTCGGCTATAGCGTCGATGACCTCGCAGTAACCTGCGGTCTGGTTGTCAATGAGATTGAGGAAATCGAGAGCGGTGAGGATGCGGATCCCGCCAAGCTCAAGCGGATCGCCTCTGCATTGCAGGTGCCGGTCTCATCATTTGTTCCGATGTGAAGATAATCTCAGGGCCGGGCAGGCAACTGCCCGCCTGGCCTTGCCCCCGTCAAACCGCCTGAAACGACCTTCCTTCATTTCTTTTTAACTTTCCTCTCCGACCCGGCTGAACGCTTTTACCCGCAAAGGGTAGTTTTACCGTCGCTGGTTGTGCGGTGCGTTAGCAACTTCATAGCAAATGTCCCTCGAATGAGCCGAGCGCCTGCGCGCTGCGGCGGTTTGCTGTATCGGGGAGAGGGGAATGAGCCGGGTTCGTCGCATTGGCGCCACGCGACTTGATTTGAACGAAATTATGAAGCGCGGCGCACTTGCCGTCCTTTCCGTTCTCGCAGTCCTGCTGCCGATCCTGAAGATCAGCTTCACGAGCGAGACAGACGAGGTCGTTCTGGGGGATTTCCAGCTGCTGGGTGGGGCCGCCTATCTTCTGCCTGCTGCATTTCTATGCGGTCTTGCGACCGTCGTCTTCGATGGCATGCGCGTCCACGCCCGCTTCGTTGACATCGCCGGATTGATCATCGTTTTCGCAGCGGTCTCGCGTGCCGCTTATAGCCTCGGCTCAAGCCTTAGACAGGACGCTGCGGCGGTTGATGCACCTGCACAGAGGCTGGATCAATTGGCACAGGTTTCCTTGTCCTACGGCAGCATCCCGCTGTTGCTCGTCCTCTTTGGTGCCTTGTGGCAGTTGCGGAAATCATGGCGCAGCTGAGCGATGCGTTGGCGCATGGAACTGTCATGTCTCCTTGGACGTTCGGTCTACAGGAGAAATGTGCATGTCGAAAACGCCTCTTTACGGTGCAACCAAGGTGGACGAAGGCAACGAGGCTTATTCCGCGCTTGCGAGCCTTGAGCAGTTCCAGTGGCGCAACCGCGTCCTAGTCATCTTCCCCGACAGGAGAAACGCGCGGGCTGCTCGCCAGGAAAACCAATTGCTTGCCGACCGCGATGCCTTGCAGAACCGCGATATGGTCATTCTCAAGATTGCCGGCGGCAGTGTCAGGGTGCTATTTGGGGCTGGTGAAAGTCTGGATGCTACAGCGATCGCGAGCGAGTTGGGGGATCCAGCGGCCGGAGAGTTTGCGGCCTTTCTCGTCGGCAAGGACGGGACGGTTAAGCTGAAAGTCAGCGAGCCGATCTCGAGGGGTGAACTGCTTGCCATTGTCGACAGCATGCCTGTGCGCGCGGCCGAGATTGCCTCGGACAAGCAGCAGACAAGCGACGAGTCCGAGAAGCGCGACGACTGACCTGATGTTGAACCGATGTCATAGAAATATGTGGCGCTCGGCGGCGACGAGTTCCTGAAGGAAATCGGAAACCGTGCGTACCCGCACGAGTTCGCGCGCGCTCTCGTGAAATGTCGTCCAATAGGCTCGCCGGATCGAAATATCCGGCAGAATGCGCACCAATTCGGGATGCTGCCGGGCAATGTAGTCATGCAGGATGCCGATCCCTGCACCCGAAAGCACGGCTTCTGTTTGGCCAGTCGCCGAAGAAATCTCGAAGGCGGCGTTCCAGTTGCGCATCACCTCGCCGGTGAAGTTCAGCGACTGGGAGAAGATCAGATCCTCGACATAGCCTATCCGTCGGTGCTGCTTCAGGCCCTCTGCATCGGAAGGCAGGCCGTTGAGGTCGGCATAGCTTCGAGAGGCGTAGAGACCGAGCGTGTAGTCGGTGAGCTTGGCTGAGACGAGGCGACCCTGTTCAGGCCGTTCCAGAGTGATCGCAATATCAGCCTCACGCTGCGAGAGCGAGAACGAGCGTGGTACGGGTACAAGCTGGATCTTCAGTTCTGGATGGCGCTCGATAAGGCGCCCCATCCTTGGCGCGAGAAAGGAAACGCCGAAACCGTCAGGTGCCCCTACACGCACGGACCCCGCGATCGCCGTATCGGTGCGACCGAGATTGGCCTGCACGGAGAGCATCTCGGTTTCCATCCGCTCCGCCGACGCAAGGAAAACTTCGCCTTCTGCCGTCAGTTCGCAGCCGTTTGTGCGGCGAACGAAAAGGCGGCTCTGCAGCGCCTCTTCCAGCGAGGTAAGCCGCCGCGAGAGCGTGGCGTGGTTGAGACCCAGTCGCTTTGACGCGGCAAGGATTTGACCGGTACGGGCGACAGCCAGAAAGATGCGGACGTCGTCCCAGTTCATAATTTGCCATGCATTGTGATGGGGTCGACGTCGATAAGCGTCAGGGACGTCACCATCCCGGCGGTTGCGTTCTTGTATTTGAGGAAATGCGGTGTCTGCAGATGCGCTTCGTAGGCCGTCTGGTTGGCGTACACCTCCAGGATTCGGATCTTATGGGGACTGCCCTTGATGGAAACCGCGCTTAGCGACAGAACGCCAGTCTCGAGTGCGACGGCGGCCTCGATCTCCTCAGTCAATAGGAGGCGATAGGTTTCAAGCTGGTCGGGCTCGATCTCGAGCTCCGCAATTCTGACAATCAGTTTCCCGCCCATTGAAGCACTATCTCCTCTTCAGTTTGGGTCGACCGTGGTAGTCTAACCAAGTCCTGCGTAGACGATCAGGAAGCGTCAGCCTGATCTAGCTGGCTTCAATTTATGCACAACGGTTGCTTATATCAGATCATTGATTTGTGCAAATTGTAGTGCGATTGTTCGCCATCCAAAAAACAGGAGGAGCACTCATGCGTGAGATTGGTCATTTCATCGGCGGTAAGCATGTCGCCGGCACCAGCGGCCGCACCAGCAACGTCTATAATCCGGCAACCGGTGAAGTTCAGGCAACGGTGGCGCTCGCAAGCGTCGAGGACATGCGCGCCGCTGTCGAGAACGCCAAGGCCGCTCAGCCGAAGTGGGCAGCAACGAACCCGCAGCGCCGCGCCCGCGTCTTCTTCAAGTTCGTCGAACTGCTGAACAAGCACATGGATGAACTCGCCACCCTGCTGTCGAGCGAGCACGGCAAGACAGTCGAAGATTCCAAGGGCGACATCGTTCGTGGTCTGGAAGTCTGCGAATTCGTCTGCGGTATTCCGCATCTGCAGAAGGGCGAGTTCACGGAAGGCGCCGGCCCGGCAATCGACATGTACTCGATGCGCCAGGCGGTCGGCATCGGTGCGGGCATCACCCCGTTCAACTTCCCCGCCATGATCCCGATGTGGATGTTTGCTCCGGCAATTGCCTGCGGCAACGCTTTCATCCTGAAGCCGTCCGAGCGCGATCCGTCCGTTCCGATCCGTCTGGCAGAGCTCATGATTGAAGCCGGCCTCCCGGCAGGCATCCTCAATGTCGTTAACGGCGACAAGGCTGCGGTCGACGCCATCCTGACCGATCCTGACATCGGCGCGGTGTCCTTTGTCGGTTCCACGCCAATTGCCCGGTACGTCTATGGAACGGCTGCCATGAACGGCAAGCGTGCACAGTGCTTCGGCGGCGCGAAGAACCATATGATCATCATGCCTGACGCCGACATGGACCAGGCCGTCAACGCCCTTATGGGTGCAGGTTACGGCTCCGCCGGCGAGCGCTGCATGGCGATCTCCGTGGCCGTCCCGGTCGGTGAGGAAACCGCCAATCGCCTCGTCGAGAAGCTCACCCCGAAGATCGAGTCGCTCCGTATCGGTCCATACACGGACGAGAAGGCTGATATGGGCCCGCTGGTCACCAAGGAAGCCTATACCCGCGTCAGCGGCCTGATCGATCGCGGCGTCGAGGAAGGTGCCAAGCTCGTCGTCGACGGTCGCGGCTTCAAGCTGCAGGGTTATGAAAACGGCTACTTCGTCGGCGGCACGCTCTTCGACCATGTCACGCCCGACATGGACATCTACAAGACCGAGATCTTCGGGCCGGTTCTTTCCGTAGTTCGCGCCAAGAACTACGAGGAAGCCCTCGACCTGCCGATGAAGCACGAATACGGCAATGGCGTCGCGATCTATACCCGCGACGGCGATGCCGCCCGTGACTTTGCCTCGCGCATCAACATCGGCATGATCGGCATCAACGTCCCGATCCCGGTTCCGCTCGCCTACCATTCCTTCGGCGGCTGGAAGGCATCGAGCTTCGGTGACCTCAACCAGCACGGTTCGGACTCGATCAAGTTCTGGACCAAGACTAAGACGGTCACCGCTCGCTGGCCCTCGGGCATCAAGGACGGCGCCGAATTCGTCATGCCGACGATGAAGTAAGGCGAAAGAACGATGATGTTATCGAATTGGGGGCTGCGGCCCCCAATTTGCGTTGAGGAGGTCGAAGGGCATGCTTCGGGTGCTGTCCCGGTAGTTGCCGACTCCGAACGGACCGCTTGAAAAATTGTCGCGGCAATCCGTCTCACATAAGCTGAATATGAATTTCATATTTTGGAATTGTTCAAAACTACCAAAGCCACTATATAGACTGCTTGTAGACGACGATTCTGGAGATCGGCATGCGTTTGACCAAGCAGACCAACTATGCGGTTCGCATGTTGATGTATTGTGCCGCCAATGATGGGCATTTGAGCCGGATTCCGGAGATTGCCAAGGCATACGGCGTTTCTGAACTCTTTCTGTTCAAGATCCTGCAGCCGCTCAACAAGGCCGGCCTGGTCGAGACGGTTCGCGGTCGCAACGGCGGTGTGCGGCTTGGCAAGCCGGCGAAGGACATCAGCCTCTTCGACGTGGTTCGCGTGACGGAAGACAGCTTTGCGATGGCAGAGTGCTTCGAGGATGACGGTATGGTCGAATGCCCGCTGGTCGACAGCTGCGGTTTGAACTCCGCCTTGCGCAAGGCGCTCAACGCCTTCTTCGACGTGCTGGCGCAATATTCGATCGATGATCTCGTCAAGGCGCGGCCGCAGATCAACTTCCTGCTGGGGCTGACGGGCGAACAGCCGCACCGCAAGCAGACGGTTGCCGCTCCGGCAGCCTGAACTGCGATGACAAGATTTTGATACGGCCGTGGCAACTTTTGTGTGCCGCGGCCGTTTTGCTTTAGGCGAGTTTGAAGCGAAAAATTCGCGCGCGACGTGCGCAATGATGCTGTCCCCGACGCGAAATTATACCAAATGCGACAGGAATCGTGTTTATCCAATCCGTTTATTTCTAAATGCGGCTCATTTTTGGCGGAAAATTACTAAAGTTGTCCATCTGGAAAAATTTTCCACTTCGGTCGTTGATTTCAGCAAATAAATGTCGTTCCATCTGCCGTCATTCCGGAGGGTTTCCGGGATCTCAAAGAAAAGAACAAACCTGGGAAACGATATCATGAAAAAGATGTCTGTCTTGTTGGCCGCGACGGTCCTGGCTTCGGCCATGGCATCCGCAGCCTGGTCCAAAACTCTCGTTTACTGCTCCGAGGGCTCGCCGGAAGGCTTCGATCCCGGCATTTACACTGCAGGCACCACCTTCGACGCTTCTTCTCGTACGGTCTACAGCCGCCTTGTCGAGTTCAAGCATGGCAAGACCGAAGTCGAGCCCGGCCTGGCCGAAAGCTGGACGGTTTCCGACGATGGCATGGTCTACACCTTCAAGCTGCGTCCGGGTGTCAAGTTCCAGACCACCGAGTTTTTCACGCCGAGCCGCGATCTGAACGCTGACGACGTCGTCTTCTCGTTCGAGCGCCAGCTGAAGGCTGACAGCCCGTGGGCCAAGTATGTTGCAGGCGTTTCCTACGAATACGCTGCCGGTATGGGTTTTCCCGAACTGATCAAGTCCGTGGAGAAGGTCGACGACCTGACCGTCAAGTTCACGCTCAACCATCCGGAAGCCCCCTTCGTTGCCGACCTGGCAATGGACTTCGCGTCCGTGCTGTCGAAGGAATATGCCGACAAGCTGCAGGCTGACGGCAAGATGGAACAGATGAACCAGATGCCGCTCGGCACCGGTCCGTACACGTTCGTTGCTTACCAGCCGGATGCCGTCATCCGCTACAAGGCCAACGAAGCCTACTTCAAGGGCAAGGAAAAGATCGACGATCTCGTATTCGCGATCACCCCGGACGCTTCTGTCCGCGCTCAGAAGTTGAAGGCCGGCGAATGCCACATCATGCCGTATCCGAATGCGGCTGACATCAAGGACCTGCAGACGGACTCGAACCTGAAGGTTTTGGAACAGCCGGGCCTGAACGTCTCCTATCTCGCCTACAACACGCTCCAGGCTCCGTTCGACAAGGCCGAAGTGCGCAAGGCGCTGAACATGGCGATCAACAAGCAGGCGATCGTACAGGCCGTCTTCCAAGGCGCCGGCCAGGTTGCCAAGAACCCGATCCCGCCGACAATGTGGTCGTATAATGACTCCATCCAGGACGACGCCTACAACCCGGACGAAGCCAAGAAGATGCTCGAAAAGGCTGGCGTCAAGGATCTCAGCATGAAGATCTGGGCAATGCCGGTTTCACGTCCGTACATGCTGAACGCACGTCGCGCCGCTGAACTGATGCAGGCTGACCTTGCCAAGGTCGGCGTCAAGGTCGACATCGTCACCCACGAATGGGCTGAATACCTGAAGCTCTCCAAGGACAAGGCCCGCGACGGTGCTGCGATCCTCGGCTGGACCGGCGACAACGGCGACCCGGACAACTTCCTTGACACTCTGCTCGGCTGCGAAGCCGTCGGCGGCAACAATCGCGCGCAGTGGTGCAACAAGGAATTCGACGATCTCGTAAAGAAGGCCAAGAAGACCGCCGACGTCGCAGAGCGCACCAAGCTTTACGAACAGGCGCAGGTCGTCTTCAAGAAGGAAGCTCCGTGGGCGACGATCGATCACTCCACGGAATTCGTACCGATGAGCGCCAAGGTTTCCGGCTTCGTGCAGGACCCAGTCGGTGTTCACCGTTTCGACGGCGTTGATATCGCCGAGTAATCAAAATTATGCAAAGATGCCCGGCAACCCCGGGCTTGGCCGGCGGTCAGGTTTGATACCTGACCGCCGGAACACTACGGACACTTGCCAATGTTGCGATTTCTCATCGGACGCCTCGCGATCCTGATCCCAACCTTCATCGGCGTTTCACTCATCGCCTTCTCGTTCATCCGCCTGCTGCCCGGTGACCCGGTCATGCTGATGTCGGGCGAGCGTGTAATGGCGCCGGAACGCCATGCCCAGGTCATGCATGATCTCGGCCTCGACAGACCAGTCTACGTTCAGTACCTGGATTACCTCGGCAACGTAGTGCAGGGCGATCTGGGCTCGTCGATCGTTACCAAGCGCCCGGTTCTGCAGGAGTTCGGGTCGCTCTTTCCGGCGACGCTTGAGCTTTCGCTTTGCGCGATCATTTTTGCCATCGTGCTTGGCATTCCCGCCGGCGTCTTTGCGGCGGTCAAACGAGGAACCTGGTTCGACCAGAGCGTGATGGGTGTTGCCCTCGTCGGCTATTCGATGCCGATCTTCTGGTGGGGCCTGCTGCTCATCGTTCTCTTCTCGAACACGCTGCATTGGACACCTGTGTCCGGCCGCATTTCGCTGATGTATTTCTTCAAGCCGGTCACCGGCTTCATGTTGATCGACAGTCTGCTGTCCGGTCAGGCCGGTGCGTTCAAGTCGGCGTTCGTCTCGTTGATCCTGCCGACCATCGTCCTCGGTACGATTCCGCTTGCGGTCATCGCGCGTCAGACGCGCTCGGCAATGCTTGAAGTGCTGGGCGAGGATTATGTTCGGACCGCGCGCTCGAAGGGCCTTGCCCCCATCCGCGTCGTTGGCCTGCACGCGCTGCGCAACGCGATGATCCCGGTCGTGACCTCAATCGGTCTGCAGGTAGGCGTGCTGCTCGGCGGCGCAATTCTGACGGAAACGATCTTCTCCTGGCCGGGTATTGGCAAATGGATGGTCGATGCCGTCTTCAAGCGCGACTACACCGTCGTTCAGGGCGGCCTGTTGATGATCGCCGGTATCATCATGATCGTCAATCTGATCGTCGACCTCATGTACGGTCTCATCAATCCACGTATTCGTCACTAGGAGCGGCTTATGAGTGTGATAACCACCAAGTCGACCCAGCCGTCAGGGCTCTCTGAGTTCTGGTACTACTTCTCACGCAACAAGGGCGCGGTCATCGGCTTCGGCATCTTCCTGCTGGTCCTTTTGATGGCGATCTTTGCGCCGTTGATTGCGCCGCATGATCCAAACGTTCCTTTCGACGGTATGCAACGCGTGCCCCCGGTCTGGGCGGAAAAGGGCAATCCAATGTTCCTGCTTGGAACGGATGCCGTCGGTCGCGATATGCTTTCGCGTCTGATCTATGGCACGCGCTTCTCGCTGTTCATCGGCCTCGTCGTCGCGTCGCTGTCGGCTGTCGCCGGCGTGCTGCTCGGTCTGATCGCCGGCTATTTCCGTGGCCGCGTTGATACCTTCATCATGCGCGTCATGGACATTATCCTGGCTTTCCCGTCGCTGCTGCTCGCTCTGGTGCTGGTTGCCGTTTTGGGTCCGGGTCTGCTCAATGCCATGATCGCCATCTCGATCGTCAACCAGCCGCATTTCGTACGACTGACGCGCGCTGCCGTGATCAGCGAACGCGAGAAGGAATATGTCGTAGCGTCGCGCGTAGCCGGCGCCGGCACCTTCCGTCTTATGTTCAAGACGATCCTGCCGAACTGCCTGGCGCCGCTGATCGTTCAGGCGACGCTTGCGTTTTCCGCTGCGATCCTCGATGCCGCAGCCCTCGGCTTCCTCGGCATGGGCGCCCAGCCTCCGACATCTGAGTGGGGCACGATGCTCGCCGATGCGCGCGAATTCTTCCAGAGCTCGCCGTGGCTCGTCACTTTCCCGGGTCTGTGCATCCTGATCACCGTTCTCGCCATCAACCTGATGGGCGACGGACTGCGCGATGCGCTCGACCCCAAACTGAAGAGGTCCTGAGATGGCACTTCTTGAAATTGAAAATCTCGCCGTTGAATTCCAGACGTCGACGGGTCCGTTTCGTGCCGTCGATGGCGTGTCGCTCAAGGTAGATGCGGGTGAAGTTCTGGCAATCGTCGGAGAGTCGGGGTCCGGCAAGTCGGTGTCCATGCTCGCGGCGATGGGGCTTCTGCCGTGGACGGCAAAGGTGACGGCCGACAAGATGGTCTTTGACGGCCGCAATCTGCTCGGCATGTCGGCAAGCGAACGACGCAAGATCATCGGCAAGGATATGTCGATGATCTTCCAGGAGCCGATCGCCAGCCTCAATCCATGCTTCACGGTCGGCTTTCAGATCGAAGAGGTTCTGCGGATCCATCTCGGGCTGGACAAGGCTGCGCGGCGCAAGCGCGCTATCGAGCTGTTCGAGGCCGTTGGCATTCCCAACCCTGCCGAGCGCCTTGGCCATTTCCCACACCAGATGTCGGGTGGCCAGTGCCAGCGCGTCATGATCGCCATGGCAATTGCCTGCAATCCGAAGCTGCTGATCGCCGATGAACCGACGACTGCACTCGACGTCACCATTCAGAAGCAGATCCTCGATCTCCTGATGCGGCTGCAGACAGAGCATCGGATGGGTCTCATCATGATTACGCATAACATGGGCGTTGTCGCCGAGACGGCCGATCGCGTGATCGTGCAGTACAAGGGACGCAAGATGGAAGAGGCCGACGTCCTGTCGCTCTTCGAGTCCCCGAAGAGCGATTACACCCGCGCGCTGCTTGCCGCCTTGCCGGAGAATGCCACGGGCGACCGACTGCCGACCATCGGCGAGATTTTCAAGGGAGCGGCCCAATGACGCCAGTCCTCGAAGCAAAGAACATTGTCCGCAACTATTATCTGCCGGGCGGCCTCTTCAAGAAGGAGAGGACCGTACATGCCGTCAAGGGTGTGAGCTTCAAGGTGGAGCAGGGCAAGACGCTGGCCATCGTTGGCGAAAGCGGTTGCGGCAAGTCGACTCTCGCCCGCATCGTCACGATGATCGATCCGGCAAGCGGCGGCGAGCTGTTTATCGATGGCAAGAAGGTCGATATCGCTGCCGGCGATCTGACACCGGAAATTCGCCGCAAGGTACAGATCGTCTTCCAGAACCCCTACGGTTCGCTGAACCCGCGCAAGAAGATCGGCGACATCCTGATGGAGCCCCTGATCATCAACACCGATACGCCCGCCGCCGAGCGGCGCGAATTGGCGATGGCGATGTTGAAGAAGGTCGGCCTGCAGGAGATCCATTTCAACCGCTATCCGCATATGTTCTCTGGCGGCCAGCGTCAGCGCATCGCGATTGCTCGTGCTCTGATGTTGAAGCCGAGGCTCCTGGTTCTCGACGAGCCGGTGTCGGCGCTCGATCTTTCGGTCCAGGCCCAGGTGCTGAATCTGCTCGCCGATCTGCAGGACGAACTGAATCTCACCTATGTCTTCATCAGCCACGACCTGTCGGTCGTCCGCTACATGGCCGACGATGTCATGGTGATGTATTTCGGAGAGGCTGTTGAGTACGGCACGCGGGATCAGGTTTTCAATGATCCGCAGCACAGCTATACGAAGACTTTGTTCGCTGCCACGCCGCGCGCCGATGTCGACACCATCAAGGCTCGCCTTGCGCGCAAGAGCACGGCGCTCGCTGTGTCTTAGGGTCGAGTTCTCCCGTCTCCGGGAGTCCCGGAACGATGGGAGTGATAAGCAATGCCAGAGACCAACGAAACCCCTTACGCCATCATCGTCATGGGGGTCAGTGGCTGCGGTAAATCCTCGATCGGCCTGAAGATTTCGGACGCCCTCGGCATAAAATTCGTCGAGGGTGACCAGCTGCATCCGGCATCGAATGTCGAGAAGATGTCGAAGGGCATCCCGCTGACGGACGACGACCGTATGCCTTGGCTCGATCTCATCGGTCAAACGATGAAAGCATCGCTTGATCGCGGGCAGGGCGTCACCGTTTCCTGCTCGGCGCTGAAGCGCACCTATCGCGAGCGGTTACGCAACGCCGTAAATGGTAATCTGTCCTTCGTCTACCTGTCAGGCTCGAAGGAGCTACTGACGAAGCGCATGGGTGAGCGCAAGGGTCATTTCATGCCCCCATCATTGCTGGCAAGCCAACTCACGACACTCGAAGTGCCGACCGGTGAGCCGGGCGTCGTGACGGTCGATATCGACGATACGGTCGAAGGAATCGCGGCAACGGCGCTCCGTGATCTCAAGTCTTTGGGCGTCGCTTAGCTCAGATGAAACGCTGCGGCGAATAGGCGGAAATATCGATGAACGGCCTCTCGCCGGTGATTACCTCCGCCAAAGCGCGGCCGGTGACCGGTCCCAGCGTCAATCCGTGATGAGCGTGGCCGAATGCGAACCATAGCCCGTCGTGTCGAGGCGCCTTTCCAATAATGGGCATCATATCAGGCGTGCAGGGGCGGGCGCCCATCCATGGCTCCGGATCAAGCCTCTCGCCGAGCGGAAAGACCGTGCGCGCCACCTTCTCGGCTCGATCGAGCTGCACGGGTGTCTTTGGTGCATCCAGCGCGGCGAATTCAGCACCCGTCGTCGGCCGGATGCCGCGGCTCATCGGTGCAAGCAAGTAACCGCGCTCAGCGTCCAGCGTCCAGTTGTGGAGGGTAGCATTGTTTGCCGCGGCATAGTGCATGTGATAGCCGCGCTTGACGCCGAGCGGAAAAGCATAACCGAGCCGACGTGTGGCCACTGTGGCCCAGGGGCCGAGCGCCAGGACCGCGTGCTCCGCATCCAGAGAGCCTTGGCTGGTCACCACCCTCCAGCTCGCGCCGGAACGACCCAGGGAGTTGGCGTCACCGGTGACGTACTTTCCACCCAAGCTCTCGAAATGGGTGCGATAGGCCATTGTCAGGCCAAGCGGGTCGAGCACTGACCACGGATCACGCCACCGCAGACCGCCAACGAAATCGCCCTTGATGTGGGGTTCGAGCCGCGTTACGTCAGCGGCATCCAACTGCTCGTGCATGACGCCGAACTCGGCGCGTAGCCGCTCGGCCTCGGCGAATTCGGCATTGCGCCGGGCGGCCGTGCGAAATATCTCCATCCAACCATTCTTCCGGATCAGATGCTGCGCATTCGACGCTTCAATCAGATCATTGTGCTCCGAAATCGAGTGCGCGATTAGCGGTGCATAAGCGCGGGAAATCATCTTGTGACGTTTGGCGTTGGAATTCCACCAGTAGCGGCCAAGGAACGCCAGCTGTCCGGGCAGCGCCCGGAGGTGATAGTGGGCATCGATCCGGTTGTTGAAGGCGTAGCGGATCAGAACGCCGATCTGCTGCGGAAAGCCGTATGGCACGACGCCTTCGCGCTGAATGAGACCGGCGTTGCCGAACGAGGTTTCAGTGCCCGGCGGCTTGCGGTCGATCAACGTCACCTGCAGGCCTCGGCGCTGCAGGTGAATGGCCGTCGATACGCCGACGATACCGGCGCCAAGTACGATTGCATTCTTTGTCATTGCCTTGCATTCCACCTATTGCAAGCAATGAAAATGCCGCTCCGCCAAGCGGCAGGCAAACGAATAATTTCGTTTCATTTCAAAAACATTGTCGTTTTCAATGCCTTGTTTTCGGCTTTGATGCGGACGTACAGCACTGCGGCGTTGAGCACCGAGAATACCGCTGCGTAGACGGGCATGCCGAAAGCCAGAGGAAGGACGGCGATCTCGCCTACCACGACGACATAGTTCGGATGCGCGAAGAACCGGTAGGGTCCACTGCTGACGAGCGGAGCTCCTGGCAGCACGATGATGCGTGTCGTCCATCGTCCTTTGAGCGTGCCGATGACCCAGAGCCGGCCCGCCTGTAGAGCCATGAAAACGGCAAACCATAGCGGTTCGATCGGACGGCCGATCGCCAGCAGCCACAATCCGGCGATCCAGCAGCTATGCAGGGCCACCATATAAGGGTAGTGCTGCGGCGCAGCCTCCTTCGCACCGCTGCTCAAAAGTACCTGTGTATTGTGGCGCGCAAGGGCGAGTTCCCCGAGGCGCTGCGCCGTCACGAAGGCGAGGAGTGCAACTGAGGGCCACATCATGCAACCCTCTTTAAAGTCACGCAGCTTGCCGTAAAGCCCGGTCCCATGGCGACCATGGCACTGCGCTTCGGTAGCCCCGTCCTCAAGGCACGCTCAAGCACGAAAAGGATCGTAGGCGAGGACATATTGCCATATTCGGCAAGCACCGCGCGCTCATGGTCTAGCGTCCCCGATTTAAGCGACAAAGCACTTTCCAAGGCAGCCAGCACCCTTGTGCCGCCGGGGTGGCAGATGAAGCGATCGATGTCGGCCCGAGAGAGACCGTTGCGGCCCAGTATCCCGTCAACCGCCGGACCGAGCTCGGTCTCGGCAAAGGGTGGTAGCGATTGAGCGAGAACCACACCGAAGCCGGTGTCGTCAATCTTCCACCCCATGATGCCAAGCGTATCGGGGAAAAGATGTTCACCGGTCGACTCGACCTCCACCTTTCCCTCCGGCCCTGCCCGGAGAATGCAGGCCGCCGCGCCGTCGCCGAAAAGCGCCGTGGCGATAATGTTCGCGCGCGTCAACTCATCCAGCCGGAACGCCAGCGTGCAAAGTTCGATTGTCACGAAAAGCACTGTTGTGCCTGGCCGATCCCTGGCAAACCGCGAGGCGATGGCGAAGCCGGAAACACCGGCCGCGCAACCGAGCCCGAAAACCGGAACACGTTCGATATCCGAGCGAAAACCCATTTTCTGTGCGAGCTGTGCATCAAGGCTCGGCGTGGCAATGCCGGTGGACGAGATGGTGACGATGCAGTCGACGTCGCTTCCTCGCAGGCCCGCCTTCTTCAGCGCATTGGTGGCCGTCTTGAAAAACAGGCTGCGCGCCACTTCGCCATAGGCTTCCATCCGGTCCTGCCAGCCATGCGGCTCGATGAACCATTCCAATGGACGAGCGGCATAGCGCTTGCGAATGCCGGCATTGTCAAAGACGCCGGCGAGGTGGGAGAAGTCCTTGAAGCGTGATGAAAACAGACGGGCGGAAGTCGCCGCCGCCTCCTTCTGTGTGATGACATGTTCCGGCGTTGCTACGGCAAGACTCAGTAATTTTACGGTATCACTCACGGAATGCTCCTTGTGGCCGGCGCGTGAGCGGCTAACACCTCAGCCCTGCATTTATTCGTCGGCGTCGGGATTGCGACACCCGAAAAAAGAAGAACACGCAATCGAATAAAGTGCCAGCCAGCAGTGTTCACTCGCCGCCAACGTCATTTCCCTAGGAGATATCCCATGACGATCGCGACTGTTCGTATTGCTTCCATCCTGGTCGGCGGCTGCATTGCCGCTTTCGCGCTTTCCGCCCCTGCCTTCGCGATGGGTGGCGGTGGCAGCGGCAGCGGTGGCGGTAGCAGTAGCAGTAGCAGCAGCGGCTCCAGCGGCGGCTCTGGAGGCAGCAGCAGCGAAAGCACCATGCCGACCTGCAAGAAGGGCCAGATGTATGACAGGAGAACGAAGAAGTGCGTCAAGCAGAGCGGCGCCAATGTGACGGAAGAAAACCGCACGGACTACGCCTATTCGCTGGCAAAGGCCGGCCGCTACGACGAAGCGCTTGCCATGCTCGACACGCTGAAGAACCCGAATACCGCTGAAGCCCTGAACTATCGGGGCTACGCCACCCGGAAACTTGGGCGTACGGATGAAGGAATTTCTTACTATCTGAAGTCCGTCGAGCTTGATCCCAAGTACGCGCAGGTTCGCGAATATCTCGGCGAAGCCTACGTCATCAAGGGGCGCCTCGATCTCGCCAAGGAGCAGCTCGAAACGATCAAGACGATCTGCGGCACCGAATGCGAGGCGTATCGCGATCTCAACGAAGCGATCCTCAAGCCGTAGGAACTATGACACTGACGAAAAGCGGGAATGCGCAATTTCGGTTGAACGGGAACTACCAAATGCCGGTCGCGTACACCACATTTCCTGCCTATAGTCGCGCGAAACCAAAGCCGTCGGCGAAACCGGCGGCTTTGGAAGAAAAACCCGTGGCGGAGGCTCTCATTATAAGCGAAGCCGACATCAGGAGCGGCCTGGCGGATAATCTTGTGCGGTTGTGGCGCTATGGCCTCGTGCTCTCGCATCGCCGCGATATTGCCGACGATCTCGTGCAACAGACCTGCCTGCGCGCCCTCGAGCGCGTCGAGCAGTTCGAGGCCGGAACGCGGCTGGACCGTTGGTTGTTCTCCATTCTGCATTCCATCTGGTTGAATGAAATCCGGTCGCGGCGCGTGCGCCTCGGTCAGGGCTTTGTCGATGCCGACGAGGCCTTGGTCATCGATGGCGCCCATGCCACGGAAACGCATGTCATGGCGAACCAGGTTCTACGACTGGTCAATGCGCTGCCGGATGCCCAGCGGGCCGCGGTCTTCCTCGCCTATGTGGAAGGCCTTTCCTACAAGGAGGTAGCAAGCGTATTGGATATCCCGATCGGAACCGTGATGAGCCGCCTTGCCGCCGCGCGCGCCAAGATCGCAGCCAATGTCTCGGGCGAGGGGGCGACATGAACGACAAGCACCTGATTCTTTCCGATGAAGAGTTGACGGCCTATATCGACGGTGAACTGTCGGATGCTGAAGTATCGCGCATCGAGGCAATTCTCCACTCGAACGAGCGTGTGGCGGCAAGGCTGGAGTTCCTGTCGCGTAGCGGCCTTCCGTTCAGGCAAGCCTTCGAGCCGCTGCTTGCCGCAGCACCGAAGACCGAACTTGATGCCATGCTCGGCGTTGCGCCGCGCGACGCAAAGCCGGCTGCCGCGCGCGCTGGTCGCCGAGGCTTCCTTGGTGCGATTGCTGCCTGCCTCGTCGCGGGTGTTGTCGGCGACCGGGCCTTCATCGGCATTCGCAATCGCATGCATGCACCTGACGAAAGCAGTGAATGGCGCACTGTCGTTGCCGAATATATTGCCCTCTATACAGTGGATACTCTGGCTGGCCCATCGCCGTCCGATGACGCGAAGGCCGCTCAATTGGCCCGCCTCGACGATAAGCTTGGCCTTTCCCTGTCACCCCAGACGGTGTCGCTGCCAGGTATCGAGTTCAAGCGTGCCCAGCTGTTGCAGTATGACGACAAGCCACTGGCGCAGATCGCCTATCTGGATCCCGAGACGGGGCCGCTGGCGTTGTGCATTGTCCGCTCGGATGTCGGCACGAAGGAACCTGACGTCGAAGGCCGACACGGCATGAACGTTGTCTATTGGTCAAACCCCACGCACGCCTTCATGCTGATCGGCCGTATTCCGATCGACCGTATGCAGGAGCTGGCGGAGGATGTCAGGAAAAGGACTTCGGCGTGAAGTGGAAGCGGCGGCGAGAGCCGCTGCGAAAAAAGGACTGCCCAACTTCGCCATTTTTTGAGACAATTGGATGGGGAGGATTGCCCCTGTGGCTCGTGTAGCCGGTTTCGAACCTATCCCATCGAAACACTCTTGGATCCTGCCCCGTCCGCAGCGTGAGTCGGCTGTCGGCAAGCATCTAGCGAACATTCTCATTGTTCAGCACACGCTAGCCAGGAGCACTTCACATGGTAACGTGGAAACCTGATCCAAGCTTCTATCCGTCACCGCGCATGGCCATGAAGGCAGCGCCGGAGGCAATTGCCTACGTCGTCGCCTTCGATCCGACGCGAGCTGTTCCCGACGAGCTGGCGGTCGTCGATGTCGACCCGGCATCGGCCACTTACGGTCAGATCCTAAATGCGCTTGCGATGCCCAACGTCGGCGATGAATTGCATCATTTCGGCTGGAACGCATGCTCGTCCTGCCTCTGTCCGAACGCACCGCACCCGCACGCTGAACGCCGCTATCTGGTGGTACCGGGACTGAAATCCTCCCGCATCCATATCATCGACACCAAGCCGGATGGGCGGAGTCCATCGATTGTCAAGGTGATCGAGCCCGGTGAAGTGGCTGAACGGGCCGGCTATTCCCGGCCGCACACAATCCACTGCGGCCCTGAGGGCATCTATGTAGCCGCACTCGGCAATGCCGAAGGCAAGGCACCAGGCGGCATTTTCCTGATGGATCACGAGAGCTTTGACGTCCGCGGTCAGTGGGAGATGGATCGGGGGCCGCAACAGCTGTCCTATGACGTCTGGTGGCACCTTGGCCACGATACGCTCGTTACCAGCGAGTGGGGTACGCCGGATACGTTCGAAAACGGCCTCATCCCGGACATCCTGCTCGGCGCGAAATACGGACGCCGTCTGCATTTCTGGGATCTGCACAAGCGCAAGCACCTGCAGACGATCGATTTCGGTGACAAGTATCAACTCGTGTTCGAGCTTAGGCCCGCCCACGATCCGACCAAAGCCTATGGCTTTGTCAACTGCGTGCTCAGCCTCGAGGACCTCTCCTCGTCAATCTGGGTCTGGCATCGTGATGGCAAAAAATGGGGGGTAACAAAGGTAATCGACATTCCGGCCGAGCCTGCCAATGCCGACCAATTGCCGCCGATGCTCAAGGGCTTCAACGCCGTGCCACCGCTCGTCACCGACATTGACCTCTCAATGGATGACAGATTTCTCTACGTGTCCTGCTGGGGAACCGGCGATCTGCTTCAGTACGATGTCTCCGATCCCTTGAAACCGAAGCTGACAGGCAAGGTCCGGATCGGCGGCATCGTTTCGCGTGCGTCACACCCGGGCGCGAAGAATGGCGCGCTCAACGGAGGCCCACAGATGGTCGAGATCAGCCGCGACGGTCGCCGTATCTACTTCACCAACTCGCTCTATGGCGCGATCGACGAGCAGTTCTATCCCGACGGCATCTCGGGCTGGATGGTGAAGCTTGACGCGCAGCCGGACGGCGGCATTGCCTTCGACGAGAAATTCTTCGTGGAATGGCCGAAGTCGCATCGTCCGCATCAGGTCCGTCTGCAAGGTGGAGATTGCTCGTCGGATTCCTACTGTTATCCCTAGGGAAACGACGTCTGGCAGTGAGGCGCCGATGAACGAGCTCTGGCCATGGATGCTGCTGGCGGGACTAGGTGCCTTTCACGGTCTCAATCCGGCCATGGGATGGCTGTTCGCCGTCGCGCTTGGCATTCATCGGCAGAGTTTTATCGCGGTGGTTCAAGCAGTGCCCGCCATCGCCCTCGGACATGCTCTCTCCATCGCGCTGGTGGCGGGAGCCGTGGTCGCCGCCGGCCTTTTCGTGAACCAGGATGTTGTGCGCACGGCCACCGGCGGAGCGCTTGTTGCATGGGCAATCTGGCATCATATCTTTGGGCACAGTCGCCGCGTTCGCATCGGCTTGCGCACAGGGCTCGCCGGCCTTGCGTTATGGTCGTTCCTGATGGCGACGGCTCATGGTGCGGGGCTCATGATCCTGCCTGCCCTGATACCTCTCTGTCTCGCCCAGCCGCCATTGCCCGAAATCGGCGGCATTGGGTCGGCGGGGATGACGATCGCAGCGGTCGGCGTCCACACGCTTGCGATGTTGGCGGTTACAAGCCTCGTTGCCCTGACAGTGTACCACTGGGTCGGGCTCGAGATATTGCGCAGCGCTTGGATCAACGTGGATCTGCTGTGGACCTTGGTGTTGCTTGCCACCGGTGTCGGGCTGCTGATCGTCGCGTGAGGGCGACACCGCTCGCTGCTGTCGATACCTAAAAAGGATCTGTCTCGTTGGAGAGAGCACGCATCTTGGGAAATTAGAGGAATTTGGCTGGGGAACCTGGATTCTCACATAAATTCAAAGGCTTGTCGTAATCGCCTTTGAATTCCCTCTGTTTTCCTGCCGCGAGCGACCGTGGATGCCACCTTTGTGCCCTGGCTTTGGGCATCAGTCAATACGGGCGGTGGAGCGGCAATAATTTCCGCTTTCGGACCTCACGTTTGCGGTGCCGTAGCGATAAAGCGCCCGGCAGCTTTGCGCCCGCATGTCGGTCATTTAGGTCTGTCCGCGGAATTCTCGAAAGCTGCCGGTCTGTGTACGCAACTGCGATGTCCGTGAACGGGTGGGAAGCGGACTGGCGGCTGTCGGACATGTGCGTCGAGAAAGCTGCCCTTCCGAGTGAACTAGCTTCAGCGGCAACGCGCCCCTTTGGTCGCCGTGCGTTAGCATCGCGATTGGCGAAGAGAAAGGGCGTTAGTAACGCCGCATGTTCGGTCCCTCCATTAAGATAGGACAGGCACGGCAAACCTGACTCAACTATTTGTTGAAGTGGCGATTTCGTTGTCCTAACTTCTTTCGAACATTGGTACGGGAACTGATTCTGCGGCTCAAGCGCCTAAGATAAAGGCTTTTTTGGGGATCATCGTTTGCCTCGGCAATGAAAGCGAGTGACGTTGGTTTTTTTCGGCAAGGGGGGAGCGGTAGCTTGCGCGTAATTCATGTGCCGTGCGGACCATTCGCAAATACGAGTGAGCTTAAAGCGTTCAAGGCGATCGATCAGGAGATCAGAAGGAGAACCGGCGACGGAAGCGCCTACATCCTCACTAATCTGACGCATCCGAATCTTCGCGGCCAAGCCGATGAAATCGATATCGTGGTGATTGGACCCGGTGGCGCCATCGTGGTTGAGGTCAAACACTGGGACGCGTCGGCGCTGCGAAAGTCTGACCTCTCCGACCCGGCCGCCGAGCTCATCGTGGCCAAGTCCAAACGAATTGCCGGGAGCTTGCGCTCCGCCGATCAGAGGATTGGTTTCGTCGCCCCCGCGTTCCTGTTTACGCGAGAGGCGGGTTCTATCAAGAAGAACGGACATCTGCCTCGCCATCCAATGGGAGTGGTGACCTACGGGCTTAAGGACGTGGCGGAACTTGTCGCCGGAGCGACTTCTTCCGGACCGATGGATTCGGCGCGCCTCGCGAATGCGCTCGCGGGACGATACAATCTTGTCGATGCTGGACGGCTTAAACGCCTTGCGCGCTTCGACGAACTTCGGCTGCTCACCGACGACCAGGACCGTTTCCAGCGCATCTTCGCAGCGCGCGATCCCCGCACTGGCGATCGTGTTCTACTTCACACCTATGATCTGTCCGCTGCTCCATCAGGAGAGGCTGCGACCCTAACCGATCGTCGGGCGCGACGAGAGTTCGACGTCATTCAGCGGTTTCAGAAGTCGCCACATCTTCCAAGCATCGTCGACACCTGGCAGGCGGTGCCGAACTATGCAGGGGAGATGTATTTCTTCAGCGTCGGCGACAGTTCGGCTGTGCCGATATCCGCACTTCGCGACGATCCGGAATGGACGTCGGTTCAGCGACGCGACTTCGCCAGTCGTACCCTGGCGGCGCTGGCGGACTTCCTTGAGGCTGATGGGGGCGCGCTGCTCCATCGCGCCCTCGACGAAGACAGTCTACGTGTTCGTGCAGACAACACGCCGTTGTTCGCTGGCTGGCGATGGGCCCGGCTGACGCCGGCTCAGACGGTGGGCGCCGACCGACTCGGCAATCAGGCGGGAGATTTTGCCGCACCGGAAGTCCTCTCTGGCGGGCTTGCGGCCGCTACTCCGAAGTCCGACATCTACAGCCTCTGCGCAGTCCTTGCCGAGATTTTCGACGGAGCGGATGACGAGGACGTGCTCACGGTGCTGCAGCTCGGCTGCGACCCTGATCCAGCGCGCAGGCCCTCCATCGCGGAGCTTCGCGCCCTTCTTGATGACCGCCCTAGCGGGCCTTCATCCAATACAAATGCATCTGAGCCATGCGCTGCGCTATCTCCGTCCCGATGGGATGAGGGCCACCTCGTTCAGTGGAAGAAGGCCTCTTATCGCGTGGTCTCCGTCCTCGGACAAGGATCCGTCGCGCGGACCTTCAAGTTGGAGCAGGTTGATGCTGCCGGGGAGCCAATAGGCACCTTCGTCGGGAAGGCGGTCCTCAATCCTGAATTCGGTCCGACCTCACTTGCGGCCTACCAGCGGATGCGCACGTTCTCGCTGCATCCGGGGCTATCGAACATCCTCGAATGCGCGAGCGAATGGAACGCTGGCGAACTTATGGCATTACTGCGCTGGAGCCAAGGCTCGCCTTTGGACGCGTGGCGGGGCGATCTCAACTTCATCGCCCAGGAGACGGGGCAGGATTCGGCCGAGCAACTTCTTCTTGAGTGGTTCGAAAAATTGTGCGAGGCGCTGCTCGCGCTGCATAGTCAAGGATGGGTACATGGGGACGTCAGCCTGTCGAACATCCTTGTCGATGAATCCCGCGTCATGCTCATCGACTATGATCTCTCAGGTCCAATAGGACACAGGCCACTCAGCTCGGGGACGCTCATCTACGCATCACCGGAGCGTCGGGGTGGCGGAGAGATCCAGGCCCGGGACGACGTCTATAGCCTAGCGGCTTCCCTCTTCCACGCCATCACGGATCGCCCGCCAGCGTTTACCGAAAATGGGTCGGGACTTGACTGGACGGACGATGAGAGGGCGGCGTTCCCTACTCTGATCCCGATCCTCGATCGGGCGACCGGTCCGATCGACATGCGTTTCTCAGACGCTGGCGCTGCCCTGTCCGCGTTGCGTTCTGTCGGCTCAGTGCCTCCAGTAGCGGGCGGAGCGAGGTCGGTTCCACAGGTGTTTCAGCCGGCTCTGAGACCCAATGTGGTGCCGAGGGTGAGAGATATCCTGAGCAGCTATCCGGGTTCGCGCTTCGGCAACGCCGAAACCCGCGGGCTCGACACGGAATTCGCCTTTAACACGTATGTTACAACCGACTTGGACACTACGCTCCCGGCCGAGATCAGGTTGGGCAACGTGTCTCTGGTAATCCTCTGCGGGAACGCCGGCGACGGAAAGACCGCATTCCTGCAGCGTCTCATCCGGACGCTTGGTGGGGAGCCGCCGCAATCCAGCGAGCGCGTATGGTCGGGGCGACTCGCCGACCGCAAGGCGATGATCAATTTTGACGGGGCTGCAAGCTGGAAAGGACGGTCGGCGGACAATCTGCTGGACGACCTCTTCGGACCGTTCCTGGATCAACCGCCCAAGGACGGGAGTATACATCTAGTCGCGGTGAACGACGGTAGGCTTATGGAGTGGATCGAGCAAGCGGAGATGCGGCACGGGGAGCGTCCGTTGACCAGCGCACTGACGGCTGCGCTTACCCAGCAGCGCCAAGACATAGCCTCGCACATACGGCTCGTCGAGTTGAACAACCGATCGCTCGTGGGCGGCCTCGATCTCGAGCGAGGCTCCATCTCGACGCATTTCGTGGATGAACTGATCCGCCTTCTGGTGGGTGGCGAGCAAGCCGCGCAGGTCTGGGCTTCATGCCGCACCTGCAGCGCTCAGACCCGATGTTCGATGAAACGATCGGCGGACATGATGGGCGCCAGCGCGGATCCGGCGATCTTAGCGGAAGGCGCCCGACTTCGCGAACGGCTGACCGAAGCACTGCAGACGGTTCACCAGCGCAACGAGATCCACATCACCGCCCGGGAACTCAAGGCAGCGATCAGCTACGTCCTGTTCGGTCTCAACGACTGCGAGGATGTCCATCGCAACCCCGAACTAGACCTGCATGATCCAGCAGATCATGCGTTCAATCCGGAATCCCGCGGACGACAGGGAGAGCTTCTGCGTGAGCTTGCGCGGCTGGACCCCGCCCTCGAAGGCCATGCCCGCGTCGATCGGTATCTCGTTGGGAAGGGTGCGCCTGATCCCACGCATGGCGCCCGCAGGTACCGCGACGCGGTAGGACGCGCATTGCCGCTGCGAGATGCTAGACGACGCGCCTATCTGAGCTGGTCGAGCGACCAAGTGAAGGCAGTCGGGGGCGACGATTATGCGTTGACGCTGCGTGATGGTCGCCGGGCGAGCGAATTCAGGGTATTCCCGCTGTTGTCCGACGATGAGCGGCTTCGCATCAAGCAGCGGCTGTGCAGAGGGCTATCTCGCCTCGAAGCGCTGCCCGATCTCGCCTATCGCGACCCGGAGCGCGTTCCGATCCGTGTCCTACCTCGGACGCCCACGGAAACGGCGTTTTGGATCGAGAAGTCGGCTTCCCGCTTTTCGCTCGCCGCCGAGCGATTTCAGTCGGTCGCCGGGCTCGAAACCCTTCATCGCTTCCTAGTGCTGCGCTACGAGCTTGATCACGGCGGAAGCGAGGAGCTCATCGTGCCGCTTGAACTCTATAGTCTGCTGATGGATCTGGCGGACGGGGTGCAGATCCTTGACGCTTTTTCCGACGACGTCTTCGCCAACCTCGGTGTGTTCACACGGCGGCTTGCGCAAGAGGACGAGCGCAGGCTTAGCGGATGGAACCCCGTTGAAAGCGACGTCGTGTGGCAACTCGGTGTCGTTGATGCTCGGGGCCGGCAGACGATCACTCTTTCTAGTGGGGCAGCCTGATGGCCAACGAGATACGCCAAGTGGTCGAATCCGTGCTGGGGAGCCAGATGACCTTGCAGATATGGACCAGCACTTATCCCCCCGCGTTTCCCTTCACCCCGCAGGACTTCTCGGTCGGTGCCGTTCTGCCCATGATGCTCTATCTGTTCCGGTGGGGTAACCGGCGCGGAAAGGGGCAGTTTGCGGCTACCTACGGCGCGGATGGACCGCCCACCATATCCTCCACTGTGGACCGTCTGATATCGGACGGCGCGATCGAAGGGTTCGACTCCGCGTCGGGCCGGGCGATTCTCGGCGATTTCCTGCTTACCTCGATCATCGAAAACAGGCGGCACTCGGAATCACACGATGAGCAGGTCCAGCGCTGCTTTGCAAACCACTATTACGCTTCTTGGATCGACCTGCCCGTAAGTGCCGCGAACCTTCGCGGCGTTCCGGAGATGGTGACCGCGCTGCTCAGTGACCAAGCTGAAGGAGATACGATAGAGCCGTTCGCCGAACGCGGACGCTATCGCGTCGGCGCTCGCATTCAGGACAACGACTTGCTGCGGGCGCTCGCGCCGGCCACGTCGACGACAGGCTTGAAGAGCGACTTGCGCTCCGACGAGCTCGACGAGGCCGTTCCGCTTCCATTGGATCAACTGCTGACTGTCCGGTTGGCTCAGGGGTGCGGAGAGGCGCCTGCGAAGGCAGTGGGGAGAAACAACCCAGGGCCCATTCCCAATCAGCGACCGATCGCGGTGCGCGCGGGAGAGAACTTCCGCGATGACCTGCTGGTCTTCCTTGATTGCTACGCCGGTGGTGGAACGATGCCGCGATCGACGCTTCTTCAAATGCTCGAATCTGCGATCGCGATCGGGCTTACGAGCATCCTCACTGGCTCAGTTGACATCATGAACCGTTGGGCCACCTCCGGAGTGCTTCCCGAGGTTGACGAGGCCCCGCAGTTCCCATTGTTCTTCGATTGTTCCAGCGGGTCGGACCCAGTCTTGCGTGCAACCTCCGAGGAATCTGGCTTCCTCCTGAGGCAGGCGCTCAACCGCCTGCCTGCGATCTTGATGCACGCCAGATTACTCGATCACTACGTGCGGAGCGAATCTGATATCGATCGGCGAAAACTCCCGGCGACATCGCCAGATGCCACCGCTTGGCTCAATTTAACGGGAAGCCTGCTCAATGGGAGTCACGAGGAGGCTCGGGACGCCCGCCGTCATTTCGCGAGGATTGCGCGCAAGTTGCGGGATGCCGCCGAGGAGGCGGGGGAGCTAGAGCTACGCATGCTGCTTGGTGAAGAAGGATCTGACGGCGATCCAGGCCGCGCCCTGGCGGAGGCGTTGAGCGCTGCCTTTACCGGTTCGTCGAGCAGCGGCACCGAGCGGCTGAATAACTTTCTCTCGTCCGCCTTGATGATAGACGAGGTGAACGGACTTGGTAAGCGCCGTAAGGTAACGCTCCATCAGACACGTCGGAAAGGTCAAGGCCGCACGGGAGATGCGCTGTCTTTCGTGATGACCAATCCGGTGATCGAGTATCTCGTCCATCGACATATCCGGAAGACCGGAAAGGGTCGGAAGGAACGCCCGCTTTCTTACCCGGAGTTCCTGACCATTCTGCGCGAACGCTACGGCTTCTACGTTGACCACGCTCCCCCCAACCTCGCTGTTCCGAGCGAGGTGCTGCAGCGAAATCGGAGAATATTCGAGCGCCGCTTGAGAGACCTGGGTCTGCTCGCTGGCGTGAACGATGCCGAACGGATGAAGAAGATCAAATGGCGATACCGTGCCCAGCAGGATGCTCAGGTGGAGGGCCAGCCGGCATGATGACATTGCAGCATGTCTCGCATCTCGCGCAGGCGATCACGAACCGTCTTGGCGCCCCAACGGTCGGTGCTGTGGCCTTCCTGCGCTGTCTACCGTCCGAGCACGTAGACGCACTTGTAGACAGTGTCGCGTTTAACGTGCCGGGCTGGACCGTCAACGCAGTCGTCGACTCGGCTGGCCCGCGACGCATCACCGCCGACCAAGCCGTTGAACATCGCGAGGACAAAGCTGACGCGGCGCTGCTGTTGATCGATCCACTGCGCGCCGGCGCGGGCCTTGATGGCATCTACAGCGCTGGTCGCGAGATCGGCGAAGCCGAACTCTTCCAAGAGGCGCTCAAGCTGGCGCGAAAGCCGATGTATGGGCGGACAGGCGTCCTTGACAACGCCGTCTGGCGCGCGGAACGCCTCGGTCGACGTCGCCGGCTCACGCCCTGGTCGAAGTTCGATTTCTACGTGAGCGCGGCACAGGACATGGGCCGTTCCCTCGCACGGCTCGGGCTCTGGCCGATCGCGAGCGGTGAGGACCCTTCGACGAGCGAGCTGGATCTCTCCGCGGAGCTCGCAGACCGGCTGCTCTATGTGAGCGATACGCGGGCCATCGCGGAACGCGTGCGGACGCTTCAGCTCGAAGATGCTGAAGACAAGAATCCTGCGCTTGAGCAGGCGCTTCGATCGGCGGCAGGAATGAGTCCCGAGGAGGCTGCCCGCCACATTGAGGACCAGCCTGATCTTTGGCTTGGGTCGATCAAGCCTGGCTTCGCCAGCGAGGAGCTCAGGCGGCTGCAGCTCACCTCGTGGCGCGATGCAAAGGGTAACGTTCTCAAGTGGTCCGGCCTCACGCGACCGGACGACGAGGACACTGTGCCGAGGCTCCTTCTCGACCGCACGGCTTCGACGAAGGACCGAGCGAAGCTGACCGTTCGATGGACCACCGATCCCGAAGTAATCGTGGCCGGCGGCGTTGATTACCGCGTGTCCGTCATTGCGGGCGAGGACATACTCGCTGAGCGCGTCGTGCACCACCGCGACCATCGCACGCAGCAGGTCGCAATCGGGGTTGACGACTTCGAGGACCTAGAAGGCACCGAGAAGTTCGACGCGATCGTCGAGGTCGCCGCTTTAGGCCAGGAGACTGTCGCCCCTGCGCAGAGCGAGGCGTTCACGCTGGAGTTCGGCGAGACGGTTAAGCAGCTTACGAGTTCGTCGGGCCAGGCGGTGCGGACGCTTGTGGAAGGCGCGATAGCGATCGGAGATCGCGCGGCGTTCGACCAGCTCGTCAGTGGTCCCGGCGCGGTTGAGCGGGCCGTGGAGGACAAGAAGGGGTACCTTACTTGGAGGGGCGACGCCTCGACAAGGGCGGCAAAGGTTTTTCGTCCTGCGCTGCTGCGCGCAATCGAGCGGGATTGGGTCCAGCGGGGCGGCAAGATTGGTTACTGGACACAGGTTGTTCGAGCGGATGGGTCACCCGTCCGAGACGTAGAGTTCGTCGAGATCGAAACCGCGGACGTCAGTGCGGCAACCGAGCGTGCTCGGGACGCGAGCAGAAAGCTCGCGGACGAACTCGGGACTGCCGGGATGCTTGGTGTCGTGATACCTCCGGGTTGGACGGCTGCCGACAACTACGTGAACGCTTGGGAGAAGGCGCTTGACGCGGGTGCTCCCATCTTGGCGCGACACGGCACGATTGAGGTGCGGGCGCAGTCGGGCGTTCTAATCGGACTTCTCGTGACGCCCCTGCATCCGCTTCGATTCGCGTGGCAAGCCCACTACGATCAGGTCGTCTCGCACGCGCGGTTCGAACAGGGACTACTCCCGAGCCACATTCAGTCAGCAGTGCAGCCGATCGATTCCTCCTTCTTCCCCTTCGCCCTCCCAGGTAAAGATAACGACCCAGGATTCATCTTCGCGGATGTCATCGGCTTCCACACAATCGCCATGACAGTTGATGGCGAACGCGAGCCGAAGGCAGCGACCGCGCTTCTGACCGCTTGTCTGGGAGCGGGCAGTGCCTCGGCGCCTTCTATCGGCCAAGCGAGCGCGGCCGCGATCGCGCGCGAAATCGGCCACTATCTCGATTGCTACGGAGGAGCGAGCGGCCAGAGGCCGGACCTGCTGTCGGTTCAGGCTTGGCGCGCGGGTGATGGCCTTACGGTCGCTCGGGCGCTTGGCCAGACGCTGGCGGCAAGAGGTCTGAACGAGGACGATGAGGCGGAGGCGCCACTGTGTTTCACTCTCGACCTATTCCACGCGGTTCAGTCCAACGGTGCCGGCCAGTTTCTGTCAGCGGTTGGTCAGCGCCGCCGCGCAGGCGGTCAGGTGCTCGATCCGCGCGACCGTTGGTTGGCGGAGACCTCTGCGCGGCCAGGCGAGGTGCTAGTTCCCCGCTTGCGGTGGGCTAAGCACCAGGAGCCTCCCATCGACGACGAGCAGGCCTGGAGCCACATGCGGGCGTCGCACCTCAGTCTTGCCTTTGATCTGTTCGAGACCAGCCTTTGCACTATACCGCTTTCCTCGGTTTCCGAAGTGCGTCCGCTTCAAGCCTGGGGACTGTTGCGGACTCTGGAGCGACGTGCGACGCCGGACCTGAACCTAGAGTGGATGACATACTGCGCGCCGGAGCTACATGGCGAACCTGCGCCGGAAGGGCGGACGGCAAGCGACAGGCTTCGACGCATTGATCGAGCTATCGGTAGGGCCACCGCTCGAGCGCTCGGCGGTACGAACGAGGATTGGCCGGTTCTCAAGACCCGCCTTTCGGTCGAGGACCAGCTTAAGATCGAGCGGATGCACGCACAAAGCGACTGGGTGATCACACTCGACCGGAACGCTGCGCTCGACTATTTCGATTCTCCGCAGGTAAGCCCTGACGCCTATGAACGGTTCGTCATCGACACGGTACCCGAGCGGGCTGACCTAACATCTATCCAGCTCGTCACCTCGACAACGAAGCTCGATGCGGTGCGCGATCTCGTCGACGAGGCGCTTGGCGACATGGGCCTCAGCAGCAGCGAGCGGAACAGTCGCTTCCTCGTAACCAATCTCAAGGCGCTGAGTGGCAGGCTCGCGATCCGACTTGCCGATGGCGGGACCCGCACAGGTGAACTGATCGCGCTGGCATTGATGTATGCGCACTGTGTGGCAGGCGGCGAGCACAAAGGGCCCTGGCTCAATGTCGCGCAAGGCGTGCTCATCCCAGTCGATGAGATCGCAGACCACGCACCTATCGTCCAGATGCCAGCGCGCGAAGGGGAGAGCGCGCGTCGAGCTGACTTCATCCATGTCAGCGCACCCGCTCGTGGACCGCTGGAGTTCCGCTTCATCGAAGTGAAGCACCGACGTCACTTGAGGACCGCTCGGCAGCCCGACATGCTCGCCCATATGGCAGAACAGACGGGCGAGCTGCGTGAACGATGGATGGACTGGTTCTTTGGCGATGGGCTTGAACCTCTTGATCGCGTGGTGCGACGCGCGCAGCTTGCAAGGCTCTTGCGCTTCTACGTTGATCGCGCAGGGCGGCACAGGCTGTCCGCGCAGGCACTGACGAGGTTGAACGTCGAGATCGACCAACTGCTGCTCAAGGAGAACTATCTGCCCGGCACGGTCGATAGCCCGGATGTGGGTTATGTGTTTTGCCCTGAGCATCGCTCGGGGCAAGTGGAGCGGATCTATTCCGAGCGTAGCGACACAGCGCTCTGGCTGTTCGGTCCGATGATGTTGCCCGACGAAGTCAGCGGCGCTGTAGGCATGAACGTTCTGCCATCTACTTCGACGACGTTGGAGATCGAACCACTGGAAACGGAAGACGTCTCATTGGATGAAAAGCCAGCAGTAGACGATCTGGCGTCGCCAGATAGTGAGAGGCATAACACGGCAAATAGTCTCGCTGACGGTCGGCGCGAAAGCGGCAAGGTAATAAATGAATCGGCTGAAACGCTGGTCGGCTCTGGGCTTCCGACTGGCATCTTAGAACACCCCGGCAATGCGGGGAGCGCCGCCGCCGTAGCAGTAGTCGATCCGGTCGACATCCGCCTCGGCGAGTCCCTGACGCAGCTACCGGTCAATTGGTCGGTGTCGATCCGCAGCAATCCCCACATGATGATGGTTGGTCTCCCCGGGATGGGAAAGACTACCGCCCTGATCAATATCTCGAAGCAGCTAACTACCGCTGGGATCGCGCCGGTTATCTTCTCATATCACGATGACATCGATGAGAAGCTTGCGGACGCGATCGGACCGATGCGCACGATCGACTTCGATGGCCTGGGATTCAATCCACTGCGCGTGGATGCCCCCGGGCCCATGGCCTACATCGACGTCGCGGGAACGCTTCGGGATATCTTCGCCTCAATCTTTCCCGATCTCGGCGAGATCCAGCTTGAGGAGCTAAGGGGGGCCATCAAACAGAGCTACGACGACCTGGGTTGGAACGAGCGAGGCTCGGAACGGTCTGCGCCCCCGCGCTTCCGAACGTTCCTCGACATCCTCAAATCACGCCCGAAGCCGAGCCAGAACCTGCTAGCGCGCCTGCAGGAACTGGAGGATTACGGATTTTTTGACGGTGACGATGGTGCGCCAGGAATATTGATTGATGGAAAGCCGACGCTAATCCGCGTCCATCTCAGTACCAACGAGATCGTGCAGCGGGCCTTTTCGTCTTTCGTCCTATACAGCATCTACAAAGACATGTTTCGGCGTGGTGTTCAGCAGAGGCTGACCCATGCCGTGATTTTCGACGAGGCGCATAGGGCGGCTAAGCTAAAGCTCATCCCACGACTGGCGAAAGAATGTCGCAAATATGGTTTAGCACTTGCATTGGCATCGCAGGGCGTGCGCGACTTCGATGGTGGACTGTTTGAGGCGGTAGCGAACTATCTCGTCCTGCGTGTCACCGAAGCCGACGCCCGCACACTAGCTCGCAATACAGGGCCAACCGTCGAACAGCAGCGGACGACCGACCGCCTGAAAGCTCTCGAACCCTACAGTGCAATGTTCTTCTCTGCGGCATCGCAAAGGCCAATCTCGTTGAGGCTGAGCTCAGCGTAACAGCAGGCATGGTGCGGCCAGCGCAATCGGCGCTGGTGATAATACGGGCTGCTGACGGTTCCAGCTCTGCCGATGGGCGGAACCGAATGAATGGCAAGTTTTGGGTGGCAAAAGCTGTAGTCGGACGGCGACAATGGGGCCGGCAGCGGTCAGGCAACTTTCGCGGCTGCTAGCGGTTAGCAGTCGATGGTCTTTTGCTGCCAATCTACTCACCTGAGGACCAGCCATCTCTATTATCTGGTCGCGCCCACTCCCGCGTGAGCTTTCGAATGCGGCGCGAATCTGAGCCGCAAAATCGATCTCGCCCATGATCCGCAAGCTGCCGCTGACGCCAGCGTCAAAGGACTCCTACACGCGCTACATTCAAAAGAAGGAGATCAGGGTCACGCCCGAGCATCACCTGCTCGAAAAAGCATTCTTGGCCTTCCTCAGGACGATAAACGCAACGGCCATATCGCAGAACAAGAATGCGGTCGACGTTCGCTTCGACCTTTCAAGCTATGGCCACATTATCGCCGAACTCAAACCAGCCGCCCCTGGACTGACGAAGTATCCCATTCGCTTCGCCGTGGGCCAAGTCCTCGAGTATCTGCATTTCCAGAGCCCCAACGCACGCCCTCTCATCGTCCTGGGTGCAAAACCGAAAAACGAGGAGATCGAGTTCTGTCACTCGCTTGGGATAAGTGTGGCGTGGAAAACGGCGACCGGTTTCATCCTTCACTGGAGTTAGTGAGCTGGACAGCCAGCCGAGTCGCTTTGCTGGATCGGGCCATGATGAGAACCAGATGATAAACCTCATTCCAGTGTCCCGATTAAGCAGGCTCTGCCATCGACGGCACTGGTTGGTCGGCGGCAGCTTGGTCTAACTGCTTTTCCAACCGTTCTTTCCACACATGGAACGCTGATCTACACATTGCAGCATATGGATTTTTCCAGTGTAGATAGAGCTTTATGACCTCCCTGAGTTCAAGTCTCAGCCGCGCGAGTGCCTCATTGTAGCGAGTTAAATCCCCCTTGTGTTTTTCGGCGTCTAACCTGCCTCGTTCAATGCTACGCAGTGCAAACTCAAAGCAGCTTAAGCGCGATGTTCGTGCCTTAACGAGACCTGGTCGATTCAAGCCATAGATGTCGATTGACGTTCGCCCCTTGGGATCTTCTACGCCCGCGGCGTTTACTGGTGCAAAAGCGGCAACTTCTTTTTTGGGAGCAATCACGAACCCGAGGTGCGTTGAAGGGTCTTCCGATGATGGATCAATCAGCAAAGGTATCTCGTTTGCGATCCCCGTCTCATCGACGGCATGGTCTGGAGACGCCAAAGGAAACTTGCTGTGTTTCCCGTAAAAGTACCTCTGCTTTCCTACCTTGTGCCATCGTCCCCGATTGCAATCCGTACACGACGGAAGAAGATTTTCCCAAGTTGAGGCACGAAACCAGTAACCCGTCGGTAGCATGATGCCGCTCGCTGTAAAAACCTCGCCTTTGGGCCGAAAATGCTCCACCTCCATCGGTTGGGTAGCCTCGTACGCAGATTCGCAATAGGCGCATTTCCCCGCGAACAGCCTGTTCAGCGCTTCCTTGACCTGATCACGCTTATAGACATTGAATGTCATATTGGTGCCTGGCGGCGGATCTGCAGTGTAGTACGCAACAGCTCTTGCGCGCTCCGCTGCGGCGGGCGATCCAACGTCAGCCAGAACCTGTGGGCGAGCTATGAGCGCTCGTGCTCTAAAGATCATTCGCCATGTCCTGCTCTGCCGCTTCCACTTCGCGGAGAAGGTCGGATATGACATCGACGTTCCACGCATCGCCCCGCGCGGCTTTTTCGGTGGTCTCAAGGTATCGGTCAACGACAGCCATCACGAGGCGCTCCCGCTTTGTCGTGCCGATTGGCAAAGCCGGGCCCAACTCCTCTCTTAGCGTGTCCAACTGAATTCGTTCATCGGCTGGGAGGTTGATCTTTCCCAAGCGCCGATAATAATCGGCCAAAAGCCTGCCGCGTGCAGGATTCTCGGTGCTCTCCAGCCCAAACAATTCAGATGTCAGAAGCTGATCGATGCTCATGCCTTCGATGGGGACTTCTGCAGCCTTGGTGACGGAAATTTGATCGCCGTCGTTGTCGAGTATTGCGACCTCCTCCCTTTGAAGACCTCGCAAGACTAAGGGGTCGTGGGTGGTGATCAGGAATTGCGCTCTTGGGAACGCCTCTCGTAGCGACTCGACGATCCGCAGTCGCCAGGCGGGATGTAGGTGAGCGTCGATTTCATCGATCAAAATCAATGCCTGACCGGCGGTTGCTCCGTCCCAGACTTCATACATGACATCCATTATATCGGTCGCCAAGGTGACAATGCTTTTATATCCGGAACTTAGGTCCCGCATCGGGCGGTCGTGGCCATTCTGTTCGATCACAAGACGACCATCAAGTGTGACCCGAGCACGGGCTTGATTCAACAGCAATGCATTCAAGCTGCGGACTGCATCTGCCTCGCGATCGCCAGCATTGAAGTGTTTTTTCAATCCGAGCGCCCCGTTGACCAGATGACGCTCATCAAAAAGACTATGAACCCGATACTGGTAACGCCGCTTTGGCTCTCCGAGTTCCCGCCGGGCAGGCAAGCGATAAGGTCCGTACCCGAGGACCATCACGTCTACTTCAGTTCGTCCTCTGAGGCGACGGGAGGTGCTCGAAAACTCCACGACATTCACATCATCCGTGTCGAAAAAACGGACCATGATGTGTCCAGACCGCTCGTTGTCCCGGAGGCACCAATCGGCTGATATGCCGATTGCCCTCGCTTTCTCGTGGCCGAGGCAGCCAATCGCAGCAGCTTGCAGGACGGTGCTTTTCCCAGTGCCATTCTCCCCCAGCAGCGCAATCGAACCTGGCTCTGACGTGTGCGAGGTTCGTTGCTCTGGAAACTCGACGAACGCAGACCTGATGCCCCGAAAGTTGACCACTTCGACGCTCTTCACATACCGGTCGAATTTGAATGAAGGGACAGGGTTGGAGCTCAGCCGAGGCGGCAATTCAACGTCCTGATTGAGGTACTGATGAGGTCGCCGCAGTATTTCAGACAGCATTTTCATGCGTCTTTGAGGCGTGACATCGCCGCTGCGAAGCTGTTGAAACTTGCTATCTTCCCCAAGCATCGAGAACAAGTAAATCAACAGCGCGCCGCGAAATCTTACGCTCGGATCGCCAAACCAGCGGCTATCTATTGCCTCAGTGGCGCTGGCATTGCTGTAGCTTAGATCGTCCCGAAACGAATATATGATCTCACGGCGACGTTTTACCAGTTCGGGTCGATTTAGCTGGAGCACTTCGAGCGTAGTCTCGCCTTCATCAGTGATTGGGAACATCAATCCTTCATGGTCGACTTTAAAATGTTTGGTGGGGATGTCCCAACTCGGATCTAGGAGCAGAGGCTTCTCTGCATTGCGCAAATAGGCCAGCGAAGCAGCAATTGGTCCGCGCTTTCTTACGGGGAATTGGCTGCCTTTAAGACGACTGCAAGAATTGCAAACCGGGTAGAGATTTTCCCATTCAGTAGCGAGCCAGCAGTAGTATTGAAAATCGACTTGTCCGTCCTGGTTGATTGCTCCCATTTCAGGTCGATGGAGGTTCAGGTGTCCATCTTGACCGCCAAGGTCCGTTTCGCAGTAAGCACAAGCATCGGAAAAAATATAATTCAACTCTTTCAAAAGCACTGAAGAGCTGAGGACACCTTCGGGTACTCGCGGCGGTCTTTCGTAATTGATGCCCGCGTCAAGATAGTTCTTAATCATGCTTCGATGATTGGCGACGTCCGCTTCTCGATACAGATCCGGCTCTTCGCGTCCAGATCTATCAACGTAACGCATCCGCTTGCTCCTTGGGATCGAATAAACGATCCGATGGCACCTTGCCTACTACGGACGGATCGATGTTCACTGAACGACTTATGAAAGAAAATCTAAATCGTCGCAACCGCACCGTTAGGCCTCGATTCTTCTGGCGTACGCGCGCACTGGCCGCGACCGGCATTCGATGGTGCGTCTGATATTAACTCTTCTTCTTTGCCACCTGGGCCCCACGGAGCGGAAATAATTTCCGTGCCCACGTCAGGTCGGATCGCAATCCTGTTGCACAGTGCTTGTCTGGCGGCTCTACTCAAGGCATATCGGTTTATATGATTTTTCTCGTTCGACGGGTGACCCGTTCACACGCAAGGCATGCTTAGCTAATGAAAATCATCGACAATACCTCTCAACTTCTTGGCGATGATCTGAGGGAAACCCTCGGCCGTGGCTCGCGCGTGAAGATCGCGGCGTCGTGCTTCTCGATCTATGCGTATGAGGCCCTGAAGTCCGAGCTGGCGAAGGTTGAGAGTCTTCAGTTCATCTTTACCTCTCCGACGTTTGTACCCACGGAAGCGACCGACAAACTACGGAAAGAAAAACGCGAGTTCTTCATTCCTAAGGCTGGTCGGGAAAGCAGCCTTTATGGCACCGAATTCGAGATCAAGCTTCGCAACAAGCTCACACAGCGCGCCGTTGCTCGCGAATGTGCGGAATGGATCCGTAAGAAGGCGCGCTTCAAGTCCAACGCCACACAGGCAGCCATGCAGCCCTTTGCGCATGTAGAGGTCGGAGGCGCTGCCGTCGCCTATCAGCCGATCAGCGGCTTTACCGCCGTGGATCTTGGCTATCAGAAGGGCAACGCCGTTTCCAATTTCGTGACCCGGATGGATGAGCCGGCGCATGCCGGCCTTTATCTCCAGCTCTTCAACCAAATCTGGAACGACGCGGATAAACTGAGGGATGTGACGGACGCTGTCTGCGACCACATCGAGTCCGTCTACCAGGAAAATGCCCCTGAGCGGGTCTACTTCCTGATGTTGTACAACATCTTTCGGGAATTTTTGGAGGATATCGATGAGGACGTTCTGCCGAATGATTTGACCGGCTATCGAGACAGCATTGTCTGGAACAAGCTGTTCAACTACCAGCGAGACGCGGCAACGGGGATCATCAACAAGCTCGAAACCTACAACGGCTGCATCCTGGCCGACTCTGTCGGTTTGGGTAAGACCTTCACCGCGCTCGCTGTGGTCAAATACTACGAGCTTCGCAACAAGTCCGTGTTGGTTCTCTGCCCGAAGAAGCTGGCGGACAACTGGCGGAACTACAACACCAATCTCACCACGAACATCTTCGCCAAGGACCGCTTCAACTATGACGTCCTCTGTCACACGGATCTATCGCGCACGTCCGGTGAATCCTTCGGCATCCCGTTGAACCGGGTGAACTGGGGCAACTACGATCTTGTGGTGATCGACGAGTCCCACAATTTCCGGAACAACGACGTCTACAAGGACCGCGAGACGCGATATCAGAAGCTAATGAACAAGGTCATCCGCGCCGGGGTCAAGACCAAGGTACTGATGCTGTCCGCGACGCCGGTGAACAACCGCTTCAACGATCTGCGGAATCAGCTCGCCCTCGCCTACGAGGGGCAGTCAGATGCGCTCAGCAAGAGCTTGAAGTCGCAGACCAGCATCGAGGAGATCTTTCGGCGGGCCCAAAAGGCCTTCAACGAATGGTCCGCCCTGCCACCCAATGAACGAACCGCGGCGTCGATTCTGCGCACGCTGGACTTCGATTTCTTTGAGCTTCTCGACGCGGTCACCATCGCCAGGTCGCGCAAGCACATCGAGACCTTCTACGACACCAAGGACATCGGCAAATTTCCGCAGCGCCGGAAGCCTCTCTCGTTCCATTGCCCGATCACACAGCGACCGGACGTGATGGGCCTGAACGAGATCTTTGGCCAACTATCCCTGCTGAAGCTCGCGGTTTATGCGCCGATCAGCTACATCCTGTCGAGCCGCCTCGCGAAGTACGAGGCGATCTATGACACGCAGGTAGAGGGCGGTCGTGGCAAGCTGCGGCAGGCAGACCGTGAGCGAAGCCTTCAGGCCCTGATGACCACCAATCTGCTGAAGCGCCTGGAAAGCTCGGTGGAAGCGTTCCGACTCACCTTGCGGGCGCTTGGCGGCAACATCACGCGGGCACTCGACGCTATCGCGGAATATGAGCGAACCGGACGTAGCGGCAGCATCAGCGATCACCTTGAGGACATGAGTGATTTTGATCCGGAGGATGAAGACCTTGCAGGGCTTGATGAGTTCACGGTTGGCAAGAAGGTTCAGATCAGCCTCGCCGACATGGATTTGCCTTCCTGGAAACATGATCTCGCGGCCGATCAAACCTTGATCGATGCGCTGATTGCTTCGATGGAGAAGGTGACGGCTGCGGACGACGCCAAGTTGCAGCACCTCATCGCGCTTCTGAAGCAGAAGGTTGCCGAGCCTCTCAATCCGGGTAACCGAAAGGTCATCGTGTTCACCGCCTTCGCCGACACGGCCAACTACCTGTTCGCGAACCTGGCGCCCGTTGCGCAAGAGCTCGGGCTCCAAGTGGGGGAGGTGACCGGCTCCGGCTCACCGAAAACCACACTCAGGAAATCCTATGATTTTCAGAGCGTCTTGACGCTCTTCTCGCCGCGCTCGAAAGAGAAGGCCGTCGTGCTGCCGCATGAGACGGCGGAGCTGGACATCCTGATTGGAACGGATTGCATATCCGAAGGCCAGAACCTGCAGGACTGCGACTTCCTGGTGAACTATGACATCCACTGGAACCCGGTCCGCATCATCCAGCGGTTCGGCCGTATTGACCGTATCGGGTCACCCAACGACCAGATCCAGCTCGTCAACTACTGGCCTGACATCACGCTCGACGAATACATCAATCTCAAAGAGCGCGTCGAAAACCGGATGGTGATCGCCGACGTGACCGCGACAGGCGATGACAACGTCCTGACCGCGAAGTCGAGCGATATCGCCTATCGCAAGGAGCAATTGAAGCGGTTGCAGGATGAGGTCATAGAACTGGAGGACGTCAAGGCCGGCATCTCGATCACCGATCTTGGTCTGAACGACTTCAGGATGGACCTCCTGAACTACGTCAAGGACCATGGCGACCTCGAAAGCATGCCTTATGGCATGCATGCCGTTGTGCCGGCAGCGCCGGACCTGGGACTGCGTCCTGGCATGATCTTCGCGCTCAAGAACATCCACGACAGCGTCAACATCAACCAGCAGAACCGCCTGCATCCTTTCTACCTCGTGTACATCGATGACCACGGAGAGATCGTCGCGGATCATACTGAGGTGAAACGGTTGCTCGATCTGATCCGCACGAGCTGCAAGGGACGTTCTGAACCGATCCCGGATGTCTGCCGTCTGTTCAACGAACGGACAGATGATGGGCGGCAGATGGGGCGCTATTCCGATCTGCTCAGCCAGGCCATAAGGTCGATGATCGAGGTCAAGGAAGAGAAGGACATCGATAGCCTGTTCAGTGGTGGGCGCACGACCGCACTGACGCATACGATTCAGGGGCTGGATGACTTCGAACTCATTTCCTTCCTGCGGGTCGAGGAGACGGGAGCCTGATGCTCTACGACTGGCCGCGGGCAACAGCCTTCGGGCGTGTGATCCCCAAAAACAAGATCTATGAACACGCAGGCGCCAGCACCGCGCTCAAGGATCTGTTCGTGCGCGAGGTCGATCAGATCGTCTGGGCGCACAAGCTGGCGCCGGAAACGATCAACCTGCCAGCCTCGAAGTCTGTCAGCGAGATCCAGGTCTTTCGGCTCAGTCAGCGGGAGAGCAGTCTCAATCTGGACGCCCTGCGCGCGATCGATCGCGCCATCCCTTTCCCCTTGCTGTTCGAACTGACCCATAACGGCAGGATCAAATTCGTGGCGGCTTACAAGCGGCCGAGCGAGGCGAACAGATCCAGATGGGTCCTTGTTGATTATTTCGAGAGCGAATGGCAGCCAGAGGAGACGCCGCGCGTGCCGCTCCCGGTGGCGCTGAACATGGGCGCGCTCTATGAACTGCTGCTCAGCCCGCTGGTCGAACAACAGGCAGCCAAGCTGCTCTCCAGGCCTACAGCGGGGTTCGCAGAAGACCCGCAAGCGCCCTTTGGTCCGGTGTCCTCGGACGAACCGATGTCGCTCGAAGCAAGGATCGCCCATGCTGAGGCAGTAAAGGCGAAGACGCGCGAGATCGAGCGGATCAAGACGCGCTTGGCGCGCGAGAAACAATTCAATAAACGTGTCGCCATCAACGCAGAGCTGCGCACCGCCAAGCAGGAGCTGGAGCGGCTGGTAGGCGAGAGTGCGGCAAGCGCACCGAGCACGGAATAAGAGGAAGAGCATGGACAAGCTGAAGATGCACAGCCCTGATCTGACCCAGGAGAACATCGCCCGGATCCGCGATCTGTTTCCCGGCTGCGTGACCGAGGCGCGTGATGAGGTGACCGGCAAACTACGTCTGGCCGTGGACTTCGATCAGCTTCGTCAGGAATTGAGCGACAGTATCGTGGAGGGGCCGCAGGAGCGATATCGGCTGGACTGGCCGGGGAAGCGGGAAGCTCTGTTGGCCTCCAATGCGCCGATTGCTAAAACTCTTCGGCCAGCCATCGCCGAAAGCGTGAATTTTGACAACACGCGAAACCTTTTCATTGAGGGTGATAATCTTGAGGCTCTAAAATTACTTCAAGAAATCTATCTTGGGCAAGTCAAGCTGATATATGCTGACCCGCCATACAATCGTAAGAAAGGTAATAATTTAGTATATCGAGATGATTTTGTCGGAAACACATTTGAGTACCTAGAAAAAACCAATCAAGTGGATAATCTTGAGAATAGGCTTTTGGCAAATTCCGAGTCTAACGGACGGTTTCATTCGGATTGGCTGGGGATGATCTATCAGCGGTTTCGGGTTGCGAAGAACCTTTTAGCCCAGAATGGTGTTATCATGATTTCTATCGATGACGCCGAGACCGCTAACGTCCTACATATCTGCAACGAAATTTTTGGCGAAGCAAACTTTGTAGGCACTTTGATTTGGAAAAACGCAACAGATAACAACCCAAGCAATATAGCGATAGAACACGAAAGCATCCACGTTTTCGCCAAGAATAGCACTGTGTTGGAGGGTGTGTGGAAGAGCTTGGTTTCGGATATCAAAGATGTGCTTGTTCGCGTAGGTACCGATCTTGTTGCGCAATATAGTGACGGCGATGAGCTGCAATCTGCATATTCCGCCTGGTATCGGGAAAACAAGGCTCAATTGGGCCCGCTTGCGGATTATAAGTTTATCGATGAACATGGTGTCTACGCGGGTAGTCGCAGCGTCCATAACCCTGGGAAAGAGGGCTATCGGTACGACGTAATTCATCCCGAAACCGGAAGGCCGTGCAAGCAGCCGCTTATGGGATATCGCTTCCCCCAGGAAACGATGACACGAATTCTGTCAGAGGGTCGAGTCTTATTCGGCGAAGACGAATCTAAACTTATAGAGCTAAAGGTTTATGCGTCTGAGTATGAGGATAAGCTTTCTAGTGTATTTGACCTTGATGGTCGCTCTGGCGCTTATGACTTGCGAAATCTCTTTCCTGAGGCAAGTAAAGTATTCTCAAATCCCAAGCCTGTATCCCTCATGGAGAGGCTTTTGTCGTTTTCTACTGGCAAAAATGATCTAAGTATTGACCTCTTTGCTGGATCGTCGACCCTCGCTCAGGCTGTTTTGGAGCTGAATAAACGTGACGGTGGAGGTCGCCAATTTATAAGCATTCAGTATCCGGAGCAAATCGGTCAAGAGAGTAAAGACGCGAAAGAGGCTTACAATTTCTGCTTCAAGGCTGGTATCGAGCCTAATATTGCAGAAGTCTCAAAAGAGCGAATTCGGCGAGCCGGGGCGAAGATTGTTCAAGAGAGTGCCTTGCTGCATTCTGTCAATGACATCGGATTCCGAGTTCTGAAAATTGCGTCGTCTAATATGAAGGACGTCTACTACCGTCCCGACGAGCTGAAGCAGGGTGACCTGCTGGATATGGTCGACAACGTCAAGGAAGACCGGACACCTGAGGACCTGCTGTTCCAGGTGCTGGTCGATTGGGGCGTCGACCTGACGCTGTCGATCCGCCGCGAGACGGTGCAGGGCAAGACCGTCTTCTTTGTGGACGACAACTCCCTTGTCGCCTGTTTCGACAAGGGTGTGACAGAAGATCTGGTGAAGGAGCTGGCAACGCGCGAACCGCTCCGCGTCGTCTTCCGCGACAATGGCTTTGTGTCCGATGCGGTCAAGATCAATGTCGAGCAGATTTTCCGCCAGCTTTCTCCGACCACCGATGTCAAGTCGATCTGAGGCCAAAGCATGGATCACGCCGCGCTTTCCGCCCTGTTGACCCAGCTCATCTCCCATTGGGAAAGCGAGGTGGTTGAGTTCAAGCGCGGAAAGGATGGCTTTTCGAACAGCGATCTTGGCAAATATGTTTCGGCACTTGCAAACGAGGCCAATCTCCGAGGCCGTGAGCGCGCCTGGCTGGTATTCGGCGTTGAAGACAAAACGCGAGTGATTGTCGGCACATCCTACAAGGAAAAATCGGCCCATCTTCAGGCTGACAAGAAGTCGATCCTTGATGGTACGGGCAGTTTCACGGTTCGGGATATTCATGTGCTGAACCATCCGGATGGCAGGGTTGTTCTTTTCGAAATCCCGGCAGCACCCCGTGGCATGCCGATCAATTGGAACGGCCATTATTATGGGCGCGCTGGTGAGAGCCTTGTAGCCCTTGGGCCGGATAAGCTGGACGAGATACGCGCGCAGACGCTCGCGACTGATTGGACGGCCCAGATTGTCGAGGGTGCCAGCCTCGATGACCTCGATCCGCAAGCGCTGAAGGTCGCGCGCGAGCGCTTTGCTGCCAAGCATGCGAACCGCTTCAACGCGGAAGAGATCACCGGCTGGAGTGATGCGATATTCCTCAAAAGGGCCAAGCTGACACAGAACGGTGCGATCACCCGCGCTACGCTGCTGTTACTGGGCAAGGCCGAGTCCGCCTGGAGGCTCAATCCGCATCCGGTCGAGATCACCTGGAAGCTCGAGGGAGAAGAGCGCGCCTACGAGCATTTCGGTCCGCCCTTCCTGCTGACATCGTCAAAGGTCTTTGCTCGTATCCGGAATATTCAACTCCGCTTGCTTCCGGAGAATGACCTGTTGGCCCACGAAGTGGCGAAGTACGATCAGAAGGTCGTTTTGGAGGCGCTGCACAACTGCATTGCCCACCAGGATTATGCCCGGATGGCGCGTATCATCGTAAAGGAGCGGCCAGACCGGCTGATACTGGTCAATGAGGGGAGCTTCTTCGAAGGCGAACCCGACGACTACGTGCTGCACGACCGCACCCCTTTGCGCTATCGAAACCCATTCCTCACCCAGGCCATGACCGAACTGAACATGATCGACCATATGGGCTATGGCATCCAGGACATTTACAGGCGGCAGCGCCAGCGCTTCTTCCCGCTGCCGGACTATGATCTGACTGAACCGGACCTTGTCCGCCTGACCATTCATGGCCGGGTTGTCGATGAGGCCTACAGCCAGTTGCTCATGCAGCAGACCGGACTGCCGCTGGCCGATGTTCTCGCGCTAGACCGGGTTCAGAAGCATCTGCCGATTACCGATGACGCTGTGCGTCATCTCAGGCAGGAGCGCTTGATCGAAGGCCGTAAACCCAACTTCTTCATATCTGCCAGGGTTGCAGATGCGACCTCGCAAAAAGCCCAGTACATCAAGACACGGGCGTTCGACGATTATCACTATGAAGAGATGGTCGTCGGATATTTACGAGAGTTCGGACAAGCTTCACGTAAAGAGCTGGATGACCTTCTGAGGAAAAAACTCAGTGACGTGCTGAACGAGACGCAGAAGACACACAAAATTGGCAATCTTTTGAGTGCCTTACGGAGGAAGGGGCGAATTCGCAATTTCGGTTCCACGGCGGCTCCTGAGTGGCGCCTTGTGGAATAAAGCACGAACATCCTACGAAAGCTTTACGAGAGCTACGAAAGAAATTTAAGAAAGCCGACGTCCTATGAAGCTCAAATTCAAGGTCCAGCCCTACCAGACCAACGCCGTCGAGGCCGTCGTCGATTGCTTCGAAGGCCAGGCCAAATCGGATGCGTTGAGCTACCGGATCGATCCCGGCCGGAAAGCTCAGAAGAGCGCCTTCGAGGAGGGCTTCAAGAATGCCGATTTCTCGATCAGCGAGGCGCAGATCCTTGAAAATATTCGCAAGATCCAGCGGCGCCAGAACCTGCCTCTGTCGCAGTCGCTGACCGATTTCACGACGTTCAACCCACGTGGAGAGCGCGTCGCCGTTGCCGCCGCCTATAAGAGGGATGCGATTGCGGCGACCCGCGTTCATCTCGACGTCGAGATGGAGACCGGTACAGGCAAGACCTACTGCTATATCAAGACCATCTTCGAGATGAACAAGCGATATGGCTGGTCGAAGTTCATCATCATGGTGCCCTCGATTGCCATCCGTGAGGGCGTGGCTAAATCGCTACAGATTACCGCCGAGCATTTCACCGAAGGCTATGGCAAGAAGGCGCGGTTCTTCATCTACAACTCGAAGCGCCTGCATGAACTGGAGAGTTTCTCGTCCGACGCCGGCATCAATGTGATGATCATCAACATCCAGGCGTTCAACGCGCGTGGAGCTGATAACCGCCGCATCTACGACGAGCTGGATGACTTTCAGTCGAGAAAGCCGATCGACGTCATCGCGTCGAACCGTCCGATCCTGATCCTCGACGAGCCTCAGAAGATGGAGGGCGCGGCGACCACCGAAGCCCTGCCGAAGTTCAGGCCGCTGATGATCCTGCGATACTCAGCCACGCACAAGACGCAGCACAACCGCATCCACCGCCTCGACGCGCTCGACGCCTATAACCAGAAGCTGGTGAAGAAGATCGCTGTACGCGGTATCCAGGCACGCGGCCTCGCAGGCACCAATGCCTACCTCTATCTCGAAGGCATCGAGATCTCGAAAAAAGCTCCCGTTGCCCGGATCGAGCTGGAGGTGAAGCTGACTTCGGGGGAGATCAAGCGCCAGCTTCGCCGTGTGGAGTTCAAGGACGACCTCTTTACGCTGTCGGGTGAGCTTGATCAGTATCGCGGCTTTACCGTCAGCCAGATCGATGCCGTGAGCGAGACCGTTGAATTCACGAACGGTGTCGTCCTCAAGGCGGGTGAACCTAACGGCGACGTCTCGGAACGCGACATTCGCCGCATTCAGATCCGGGAGACGATCAAGGCGCATCTCGAAAAGGAGAAGCAGCTCCATTCCCGTGGCATCAAGGTGCTGTCCTTGTTCTTCATCGATGAGGTGGCGAAGTATCGCGACTATACGCAACCCGACGAGCGGGGCGAGTATGCCCGTGTTTTCGAGGAAGAGTATGCGCTTCTCAAGGGCGAATATCTGTCGGAGCTTGCAATCGACAACGAGGCCCATCGCAAATTCCTGGCCGGCATCGACCCCGCGAAGACCCACAATGGCTATTTCTCCATCGACAAGAAAACCAACCGCCTCAAGGACCCCGATGTCGTCAAGACGGGGGACAATAAGGGGCAATCAGAGGATCCGGACGCCTATGACCTCATTCTGAAGGACAAGGAGAGGCTGCTATCGTTTGCAGAGCCGACCCGGTTCATCTTCTCCCACTCCGCGCTGCGTGAGGGCTGGGACAATCCGAACGTCTTCGTGATGTGCATGTTGAAGCACAGCGAGAACCAAATCTCGCGGCGCCAGGAGGTCGGTCGTGGTCTGCGTTTGAGCGTGGACCAGAACGGCGATCGCATGGACAATCCGGTCACTGTTCACGACATCAACGTGCTGACGGTGGTCGCCAGCGAGAGCTACAGGAATTTTGTGGATGCGCTTCAGAAGGAAATGGTCGAAGCGCTGACTGCCCGACCGCGGCAGGCGAACGAGGAGTATTTCAAGGGTAAGCTCATTCAGGCGGATGGCGCGCCGATCGAGGTATCGTCCGACATGGCAGCGGGCATCGAGTTCTATCTCGTGCAAAACGGCTATGTTGACCGGCAGAAGAACATCACTGAAAAGTATCAGAGCGCCCGTGAGAACGGGACGCTGGCTGAGCTACCGGAAGATTTGAAGTCCTACACCGACCAGATCGTGGAACTGATTGACGGCGTCTTCAATGAACGGCAGTTGCCAAAGATGCAGGACGACCGCCGTTCGAAGCGCAACCCGCTGAATGACAACTTCCACCGGAAGGAATTTCAGGAGCTCTGGAGCCGGATCAACCAGAAGGCAGTCTACAAGGTCGAGTTCGAGCCGGCGGAACTGATCCGCAAGAGCATCAGCGCGCTGGACAGCCATCTTCGGGTGACACCGCTGCAATATACGGTCACCGCAGGCATCCAACGAGACGGCCTGACCTATGACGCGGTCGGGGATGGCAAGAGCTTCCGCGAAAACGAGCAGGAGACGTACCAGGCCGAAACGGTTGTCTCGCTCGTCAAGTACGACTTGCTGGCAAAGCTCGCAGAAGCGACCCAACTCACCCGGCAGACCATCGCGGAGATCCTGTCTGGGATCCAGTCGAGTGTGTTCGGCCAGTTCAAGCAGAACCCGGAACACTTTATCAGCGAAGCGTCCCGCCTGATTATCGAGCAGAAGGCGACGATGGTCATCGAGCGCCTGACCTACGATGCTGTTGCCGAGCGCTATGAGTCCGACATCTTCACGGCCAGCCAGACCGTTCAGGACTTCTCCAGGGCGAGCGAGAAGTTGAAGAAGCACGTCTACGACTATGCGTTTCTCGATTCAGACACCGAGCGCAAGTTCGTCGAGCAGTTGGACACCAGCAACGAGATCGTCGTCTACGCGAAGCTTCCGAGAGGCTTTGCGATCCCGACTCCTGTAGGTGACTACAATCCGGACTGGGCCATCTCGTTCAAGGAAGGTTCGGTTCGGCACATATACTTCGTCGCCGAGACGAAGGGCACCTTGTCATCCCTGAAGCTGCGCGAGTTCGAGAGCACAAAGATTGAGTGCGCCCGGCGGTTCTTCGAAAAAATCGGAAACTCGATGACGACTGACAAGGTGAAGTATGACGTAGTCACGGACTACTCACGGCTCATGGACGTTGTGAGGAGCGCGTGACGCCCGACCCTAACCGCATCGCGGAGCCAGACCGATGATACCGGACTACCAGAGCCTCATGCTGCCTGTGCTGCGCCTCGCTGCCGTAGGCGAAACCCGCGTCGCTGACATCGCGGAGCGGGTTGCTGACGATCTGGATCTGACGCCGGAGGAGCGAGACGAATTGCTGCCGAGCGGCCGCCAGCGCGTGCTCCATAATCGCATCCATTGGGCGAAGTTTTATATGAGCAAGGCCGGGCTGATCGCCTCGCCAGCGCGGGGCCGCTTTGTTGCGACAGACAAGGGGAAGGTGCTGTTGGCGACGGCGCCGGAACGCATCGACGTGGCGGTCCTGATGCGAGAGCCGGAGTTCCGCGAGTTCTACAGGAACGAAGGCGGTGCCGCCGAGCAGGACGGCGTCATCGCGAAGCCACTTAATCTGGCCTCTCCCCGGACGACGCCGGAGGAGCAGATCGATGCAGCCCATGCGGCACTCATGGCCGCGCTGCGCGACGAACTCCTTCAACGCATCCTCGCGAACAGCCCGGCCTTCTTCGAGCAACTGATCGTCGATCTCCTGGTCGCCATGGGCTATGGCGGTAGCCACAAGGACGCCGCTGCCCAGCTCGGTCGCTCCGGCGACGGCGGTGTCGATGGCATCGTCAACGAGGATCGCCTCGGCCTTGACCGAATCTATGTCCAGGCCAAACGCTACGCGCCCGGCAATCCGGTCGGCCGCCCGGACGTGAATGGCTTCGTGGGAAGTCTCGTTGGCCTCGGCGCCACCAAAGGCGTTTTCGTTACCACCTCAACCTTCAGCCAGCCGGCGCGTGACTACGTGAAGCATCTGGCACAGCGGGTCATTCTCATCGATGGACAGGAACTGGCTGATTTGATGATCGAGCACGGTGTGGGCGTCCGCAGCTATCGCACCGTCGAGTTCAAGCGACTAGACGAGGACTTCTTCGGCGAGGAGTGAAGGGGAGAATGGTAGAAAGAGCGGAAATCATTTCCGCCACCTTACCCCTTGAACACCTGCTCGCGATGATACTGTAGGAACTGCGAATGCGGCCGTTCGTCCGGCCGTGATGGGACGAGCAGGCGCCGCTCCGGCTTGATAAGCCGCGTGATGGTATCGGGTACGCCGCCGCCTGCGATCAGCAGGCTGTAGTCATCATCAACCGAGATCAGGCCGCGATCGAACATCCAATGAACCGTCCCGGAGAGCGCGAGCCCGTTTCGCACACTGTCCGGCCCACCATTTGCCACCGGACGAATATGAGCCGCCTGGACTTCTGATCTTCCGCCACCGTTGATCAGCTTGAGTCCGGTGACGGCACAGGTGTCATGATAGGCCGTCTTGATGGCTGCGGAGAACGCTCGATCCCGGAAGGGGCGCTGTAACACCTGGGAGACGATCCGGCGATCGATGTTGTCGATCTCGTAAGGCATTTGCGGATTGTCGCCAAAGCCGATGTGTGCTTCCTCGGCCGGATCCGGCGTCGGCCGCGCGCGGTCACGTTTCCCGAGGACATGCGCGAAGCCAGCCGCGAGGATCAGGTCATACTCGGCGTCGGGGATGTTCCGGACAGCGCGGCCGAACGCGCCTTTGTTCGTCGAGCCGTCCTCCTTGCGCAGGCCGCTCTCATAGTAATGATCCGCCTCCTTGAACGGGACGGCATGATCGAAGGGCAGAAAGTCCTTGATCAGCGCGTAGAAGTGATCGGGCTTCGATGGATCCGGTATGATGTCGGCAATTCGCGCCGTCGCGAAATACGCCTGTCTGCCACCTGTCTTCATCAAGTCGCCGCTCGGACGCCTCGGTTCATAATAGACGATCCAGTCGCCGCGGGCCGCCTCGACCTGACGCAAGTAAGTCCGCGGAAAATGGTACCGCTGTTCCGGGAGATCGTCGTAGGTCGGATCGACCTTGGTGGTGAGTATGGCCTTCACCATTGGGATGGACTTGCCCTCACTCTGCAAATCAGGCTGCGGGACCTTGTTACCAGGTCGCAGGCTGACTTGAAAAGAGCCGGATGCTCCCGCCGTTTCAGCCCTACTTTGGCGGAAGGAACGCACGTATTAATTGTGCTTGTTGCTTGCGTTCGCGGAAGTGAAAATTTTTTGAGGTGATGCCGACATGAAGTAATTTAAGGTATTTTAAAGTAATTATTGATGTCTAATTCAGTGAGATACTTGGAAACAATTTATTGCAAAACTTAGGATTGCTTTCCTATGGCAGACTGTTCTGAGATAATAGAGGGGTAAAGGCGGCTATGCTTTTACAATCATCCCTCTTACATGGAGATAACCATGACCAAGACTGCCAACGCATCCGCTCTCCCGTCCGCCGCCCGCACGTTCTACGAAGCCAACGCTGTCGCAGAAGACATCAAGAGCCAGCTCGAAGAGACGGCCATGTTCCTCATCAGCGTTTCGCGCCGTTCAACCGAAGAGACCTTCAAGCTCGGGGAGCATCTTGAACGCGCAGCCGAGCTGCTCCCGGATGGGACGTTGGAAAAATGGGCCGTGGAGCGCTGCGGTTATACCGCGCGCCACGTCCGGACCCAGCGCGCGGTATTTCGCAACCTGGATGCCTACCGGGATATTCTGGTGGAGCTGGCCGTGGGTCCCACAGTCCTTGGGAAGTTGAGTGCTGCGGAGCCCGAGCAGATCGAGCAGGCTATTGGCTTCGCCGCCCAGAACGGCAAGCTCAGGGTCCAGGACGTCGCAGCGATTATGGCCGGCTCGAAAAACGAGACAGAGGCACGGCCGCAGATCGATCCGTACGATATCGGAGGCCTTGACGGGCTCAAAGCGATCATTGCGATCAAGGTCCGGGATGGCACCAAATCCTTCGTCGGACACCTGGAGGAGATCCGCGCGCACGTCAGTGAGGCGTTGCCGAAGAAGAACATCGTCAAGAAGACCCTCGCCGAAAAGACACATCTGACGGCGCGCCTTGCCCATAAGGAACTGGAAAGTCTGGCGCAGTTCGTCAGGCCCTATCCAACCGCGGCATATGTAATCTCAAATAGTGCCCTGCCGAGCAAGACTGGTTGGGCCGCGGTCAGCGCGCTGCTCTACAAGATGGGCAGCGAAACGACTTGGCCGGACAAAGGCGAGCTTCGGACCTGGTTGGAAACGGAAGTCGTGCCGATTCTGGAATGGGCCACCTCCAAATCAAGCGCCCCGGCCTGGCCAGGTGCGGAAACAAGTGAAGCACCGAGCGCGAGTGTTCCGGTCGAGGTTGGTGCGGACGAGCCAGCTCCTGCGGATGTCAGCGGCAGCCCCGACTCGGTACTCACGCCTATCCCCTCGGTCGAAGAAAGGATGGAGTCTATCGCTGCGGCGTTTGGAGCCACTGCCACGATCGAGGCGCCCAAGTCCAAGCTCACACTGGGGGATGACGTTCCATCCGTCGCTGAAGCACTGGCCAAGCCTGAAAAGCGCCCGACGCGAGCGGAACTCGTCGGCCGGATCAAGTCCGAGTCGGGCATCGTTACGAAATCCGTAACGCCACCAAACGCCGCCGCGTGATCGCTTGACCCAAGACCGGGCGGCCGGAATCCCGGCCTTACCTCCGAACTCGAAGGGGCCGCACGTCGGCCCTTTTCTTTTTTTCAAGCGAGCGCGAGCGGCGACACGCTTCCGGGCAATGCCGATCGAGTGACGCGTTCGCCGGGCCTAATGCTCGTGAGCCCACTGTTAACCTTGTACCGGCTTCGTTCTCTTTTTTGCTCCCGGGTCCTTGAGCCCGGCTCCCGGTCCTGCCAGGTTGGGGGCGTTCGGAAGACCGAACACAAAACGGCCCAAGGCAGCGCGCCAACGCTACCAAGGGCCTGACCCTCAGCCTTTCGCATAAAAGGAATCGGGCTATGACCACGCATACTCTCTCTACCCCTGCCGGGGAAGTTCTTCGTTCGACTGTCGCCGCGGCATCGATGTTCTCCCATCGCTCATTCGGTATCGGTGCCTACAGCATCAGCGAACCGGCCGCGCTGCGCCGCCATCCGCACATCGTTCGCTTCGCCGAAGTCGAAGCCGATGTCGATCTGCTGATCGACCGCGCCATCGCCGCCATCTCCGACGGCGAGCCGGTCGAGGACGAAATCCTCGGCCACTACGTTCACGTGGCCTCGCTCGTCCGTGCCGTGTCGTTCCGCGAAGGCAAGCTCCTGGAGCAGGCGGTCGAGCGGCTGGCGAAAGCCAATCCCAACATCGTTGTCCTGACCCAGTCGCTGAAGTTGCCGCTGGTCAAGGCGGCGCTTGAATCCGTCTCCGGAAACGACTGGGAAAGCCTAGATGGTGTAAAGCTCGATTGCGAGGCACCGGCCAAAGGCAGCTATACGCCGGACCTGATCCTCGTAAACCGCGCCCGGCACACTGCCTACATCCTCGACCTGAAGCGGTCGCTCGCTTCTTACGGCGACACCAGCCGCCTCGAGGAACTGAAGCTGAAGATGATGGCGTCGGCGATGGTGCTGCCGGACTGGCTGTACAAGAACCACAAGCGCATGATGGTCGACACGGTCGAGGTTGCCATTGTCGATGGTGCCAGCCGCCCGAGCGACCACGCGACCGGCATCTGGGCTTTGTCCGAGATCGACGACTTGCTGGAAATCGACGGAGTTGCAGCCTGTATGGCCGAACTGCGTCTGCGCTTCGGCCGCCGCGTGCAACAGCTTCTTGAGGCGGAAGCCCGCAAAGCGCTCGGCGTGATGATGGTCGCGTCCGACGCGGACTCTACCTTGACCGTTCCCGGCAAGCCGCTGATTGCGCTGAATGGTTCGTCTCGCGCTTACGAGGAAGAGAAGGCGATGGCCTCGCAGGACGAGGACGATGGTCACTACGATCTCGGCTGCTTCGACGAGGATCAGGACGACGAACCGGAGCCGGTCCGCATCCGGGTTGGCTTTGCCCGCCGTCCGCGCGGGCACTGACGGGCCGCTAGCCCAACGGCACTGATCGCGGCCGCGCCTGAAGCGCGCGGCCGGCTTCTCAAGTCCTTTCCATTCCACGAACGCCGGATGCGATGCGGTCCGGCGAGGAGACACTCATGTCCATCGATACCCACAGCCCGTCTGTGGCCGGCTTCCGTTGCGAAGCGGTCACGACCGATATTATCGCGTTGCCTTGCCTTCACAGCAGGCTCGCGAATATCCCTCCTGTACAATCCGATGACCTGGATCACGGTTCGAGCTACCGCTACGACCCCGCCGTTCTGATCGGGCTGGCACTCGCCTTCGTCCGGCAAGGTCCTCTGCTGGATGGCTTTGTGCCGGAGCCTTTGATGCTTCGGTTGAATGCACTTGCCGACTGCGGCAACGCGGCATGCCGCCTGCTGCTCGACTGGCTGCGGAGCCGCAACCGGGACCTCAATCCGTCCCGGAACGAACACCTGAGCCTGTCGGTCTCGACTGGCTCGTCGGCTGACGCGCATCCGCCACGTCGTTCGCCGGGCGAGCATCCGTTGGCGCTGATTCCGCAGCCCGGTGTCATTGACGGGCGGCGGCGTGGTCGGACGCGTCGGCGCGATCCGGTGCAGAACGCCCAAACGGCAATTATTGCCGCGGAGACGGGAGGCCGGATTGATGGATAAGCTCGCCCGGCTGTTTATCCGCCGCCTCCGTCATCTTGCCCGCCGCGAGGCGCGCCGGATCGCTCTGCGCAACGGTCTGCTGGAAAGCAGGGTCGTCGATGTCGACGGTCATCTTACCTGCCGCTACAGCCCGACGTTCGACACGACACGACTGACCGGCGATCCGATCCGTGACGATACCTGGTTCCGGCGGAATTTTGCGGATTGGCTTGTCCGACCGAAGGAGACCGGCAATCCGACGCCGGGTTCTGGTGGCGAGGGTGTCGTGACCGCCGGGATCGTTCATCCGCCGTTCGCCTCGCAACTTGCGGCCTTCCCTCGGGCGCGTCGCGGCACAATCGCGCAAGACGCAGTGCTAAGTAACGGCATCGATCGGCGTACCTACGCGGTCGGCCTGGTGGATCGGGTGGCGGCCGCGCCGCTGGTCAGTCACATCGTTGCAACCCTGGTTCTGGCGCGTGCGATGCAAAGGAGCGGACGGTCGCTTCGGGAGATCGTTTATACGCTGACCCGTGTTACACCGGTCGTCACTCTGCATGCGCCACTCGATGGTTTCGAGCGGGAAGTGCTGGGGCTCCTTGAAAAATCCCGGCTGGTGCCCGGCGGCCCGTTTGCGATCGTCGATGCGGACCACATGTTCAACGACGATTACTTCGACGTCGTGGAAGGCGAGACACGCAGGCGCCTCATGACCTTCTCGGGCGCCGGCGTGCATCGTGTCACCGGCAATGCCCTGCGCCGGCGGATGCTCAGCGCGCTGTCGCGCGACTTGGCCGTCCTCGCCATCGCGGAGAAACGATCGGACATTCCCTCGCTGCTGCAGATCGCCGCCGACCTGTCGCTGGAAACGGGAAAGCTTGATCGCAAGTTCGTGGCCGATCTGGTCGAGGTGCTCTATCCGGACGAGACAATCGACACGCTTGGCCTGCCGTCGGATTCCGATGCGCGCTGGTTGTCGCTGGAGGATGTGGTTCTTGCCTTCCGTCCAGGGCGGCATATCAGGGACGTGCTGCATGTCCTGGCGACGCTCATTAAGCGCAATCGCGCCGACTTCGAGGAAGAGGAGGACGGTGATGGCGGAAGCAATGACAAGGCATCCGGATCGGCATCGTCGAACACATCCGCCGAGAAGCCCCAAGGCTCGCACGAAAAGCCGAAATCGTCCGACACCGATAGCAACGGCCGCTGGAAGAAGGACAAGCCGTCCGGCGCCGAAGTGATCCGGCCGGAACCTTTGCCGACGGTGGGCGAGATCGGGCACACATCGCCAATGACCGTCGAGACCCTCTCCGGATATGGCAAGGCGAAGGATTGGGCGCTCGATCTCAAGGCAGATCTGGATGACTATCGCGCCAGCATCCTCGCTTGGTCGGAGATGAGCACCAAGCTTTTGCTGTCCGGCCCGCCAGGCACCGGCAAGACCACCTTTGCCCGGGCGCTGTGCAACAGCCTGCAAATCCCCCTGGTCGTCACATCCGTCTCGACCTGGCTGCAGGGCGGACATCTGAACGATGTGATCGACAGGATGGTGAAGACGTTTGTCGAGGCGCGTGCCATGGCGCCGGCGATCCTGTTCATCGACGAGATCGACGGCATCGGCAAAAGGCAGCCGGCCGAGCGGGAATATGCCGACTACTGGAATACCGTCGTAAACAAGGCATTGGAGCTGCTGGATGGCGCAATCAAGAACGAGGGGCTGATCGTCGTCGGCGCCACCAACCGGCCCGACCATATCGACGATGCCATCAAGCGTTCCGGGCGGCTGGAGACCCATATCGAAATCCCCAGGCCCGATGTCCCGACGCTGGCCGAAATCTTGGCCCATCATCTCGGTGACGATGTGATGGCGCTGATCCGGGAGCCAGTACCGGGTATCCCATCAGAGGTCGATGAAGGATTCTCGCTGAAGAGGATCGTTGCCGCCTATCTGGAGGAAGACGCAGAAAGTGAACGGAAAGGAGCCAGCCGATGACCGAGCCGCAGAATGGCAACGCGTCGGAATTGTCGGCAGCCGCGCAAGAAGGTAATTCCGCCGATGCGATCCTGCGGCGTCTCGCCACGCGGGCGATGGGGCTGACGGGTGCTGATATCGAACGCATCGTCCGGGAGGCGCGATTGAAGGCGCGCCGCGGCAAGCGGGCGATCCGCTATGAGGACATCGAAGACGGCATCCGCGGTCATCGCCCGCCCGTGCCTTATAATCTCCGTTGGCGCTTCGCTTTCCACGAGGCAGGGCATGCAGTTGTCCATCATACGCTTGATCTCGGACCTGTTCGCGGCCTCAATATCGACACCGGCGAGGGCGGCTACAATCTCGTCGGCTTCCATATCTGGGCGACCGACACACGCGACTGGTACGAAGACATGCTGACCATGCTGATGGCGGGGCGGGCTGCCGAGCAACTGATGCTCAAGCGTGTCTCGAGCGGCTCTGGTGGCGCCGACGACAGCGATCTGGCGCGGGCCACACGGATGGCGCTCGATATGGAGCGGACGCTCGGCTTCGGAACCGAGCATCCGCTGCTCTATCGCCCGCATCGCGATCCGGGCGCGATTCTGGATCGTGACGTCCAACTGGCGGCTCGTGTCCATGGAAGGCTGGCAGCGGCGCTCGATCGGGCTGCTGTGATCCTCGGGAGGCGCAGGCCGACCTTCAACGCTTTGGCCAAGGCGCTGTTCGATGCCCAGGCAATGGATGAGACGGCGGTGCTGCAAATTCTGACAGACGGTGATCTACCGCCCTAAAGCTGATAGTCATGCGCCCGATGAGCAGAAGCGGGGTGCAGGATGAGCGTCGCGGTTGTCGCCCATTGCGATTGGAGTATGGAGCAGAAAAAGCGCTGGATGGCTGTGGCCATCAAACGCGGCGGACACTGGCGTGTTCAGCCTCCGGAACTCGTCAGTGACACGTCGAGCTTGTTCGAGCGGCTGCAGCGTCGCGCCGTCGATCCGGGCGCGCTTCTGATCGGCTTCGACTTCCCGATCGGCCTGCCGGAGGCCTATGCACGAGCAGCCGGCATCGGTTCCTTCCGGGAGGCACTGACGTCATTTGGTTCCGGGATCTGGTCGGATTGGTACAATGTAGCTGATCATCGCGACCATATCTCGCTGCAGCGCCCATTCTATCCCGCCCGCCCTGGTGGCACGGCGCGTGCCCATCTCTTCGATGCCCTTGGGATTTCTGGTGCGTCATCGCTCCTGCGTGTCTGTGAACGGGCGACCGCCGATCGGCAGGCTGCCTGCATGTTGTTCTGGACGCTTGGCGGCAATCAGGTCGGCAAAGGCGCGATCTCGGGATGGCGGGAAATCATCGTGCCGAGACTGGGCGAGATTGCACTGTGGCCGTTCGATGGAAGCTTGGCCGAGCTCGCCAACAGAAAGCCAGTCATCCTTGCAGAAACTTATCCTGGTGACGTGTACCGTCAGATCGGCATGCCACGGCGTGGCTGGAGCAAGCGGCGTCAGGCAGACCGCACACGGATGGGGGAGAGGATATTGCCTTGGCTTGCAGCGCGGCCGAACCTCGATACCGGTCTGCTTCAGCCGTTCATCGGCGATGGCTTCGGCTCGGACAAGTCAGGCGAGGATCGTTTCGATGCCGTGGTTGGATTGCTGGGGATGCTCGATGTCGTCGATAAGCGGCGCGGTGAAGGCATCCCGGCAATCGATGCCATTCAGAAATGGGAAGGCTGGATCCTCGGACATCATCGCGATAATGTGACGTGACTTGAGATGTGGTGTGGCAAGTTGTCGGCGACTCACATCAAGTCTCCGGCAACCTGAAACAAATTGCGCTCATTTGATTCCGAACACAGGATTTTTGATTCGGGACTCGAATACGACGATTCACAAACGCCGTTCGCGGTCGAACAGGTCGTCTTGACCCGAGATAACGTGCCCGCAACTCGAAACAAATTGCGGTCATTTGATTCATTGTTCTGCGCCGCCGATTCAAGGTCCGAAATTTCCGATTCAGCCGAACAAGGCTTGCGCCGGCAGGCCGGTCCCCTGACCATTGAAGAGGTCGAGGATCGGGAGGAGCATCATGAACTTGAAGGCAGCAAGGCAGCGACAGAAGGCACTTCGCGACGCCAACAGAAGGGCGAAGCGGCCTGACCGAGATGATGTGGCTCGGGTGGCGCTGTTCTGGCTGATTCGGCGGGCGATCGAGAAGGGTCAGCAGATGGAGCTCGAGAAGTTCCAGAACAAGATCGTCTCGATGCTGACGGATCAGGGTTTCGATGAGCGCGAATGCGACGTAGTGTTCGACGATCTGGTCGCCAAGTACCGGATGGGCGGCTCGCCGTTTCGCAGGAAAATCCACCTGATCTATCCCGATGGTCCCGACACGGAGGTCTGAGCGCGTCCGTGTCCACTTGGTCTGTTGTTACCGGATCGGCTTGCTCGACGAGGCCGAGGCCTAACGGCGTTTGCTTCCTTTACGACTTCTCCCCCCATTACTCCCGAAAACGCCGTTTGATTCTGAATCGGATTTCTGATGATGCAGACGGCTCCAATCCTTCGTTAATCCGCTTCGCTTAGCTCGGCCGGCCCCTCGCACAGAGGGTCCGAGTAACGAACATGATGAAGTGAAATGACCAAGCTAACTGCAATCAAAGCCTTCCAACGTAAGATCGACGCCTATTGCGAACTGCGTCTCTCGACCGCCTTTTCCAGCGACGAAGCCGAAGCCCTCAAGGCCTACATGCGGCGACTTATCGAACGAAGGTGCGGACCACCCCGGACGGCAGGTCACACCGAATGGGATGTCGTTGCTCGCATGACCGGGATCGATGCTCGATCGCTTGCTTCGCATCACCGTTTGATCGACCCCGGGTTTGATGCAATCGTTCGTTGGAACAAGGACGGCGGGAAAACAGCCGGAGATGCAGGGGGGCCCTCCCGCAAGCCTCAAGGCACGACAAAGGCAAAAAGGGCCGCCGCCGAGGAGACGAAACCGACAATCAAGTCCGCGCCTTCGAAGACGGCACGTCCTCACCTCGCCTCGGCGGAGCCTAAGCCTGGCGGGAAAGGAGAGTTTCCAGAGCCCTTGTTTCGCGAGTGGGATGACCCTGCCGATTTCGCTGCCGCGCTCCTGCTTCACATGCGTCGCCACGGTGAGACCTACTGGGTTCTCTATCGATCGGTGGTGCGACCTGATGAGCCCATGGACAAGAATACGCTGCTGAGTTGGATCGAAGGCCGACGTGTGCCGCGGAGCACTGATAGCTTCGACGTGCTTGGTCGTATCGAGCGCCGTTACCGCCTCCCGGAAGGCTATTTCAAAGCGAAGCTGCCGCATCAGTCGCGATCGGCATCCGGGTTTAATCTCTCGGGCATCGAGCCTGCTGAGCGACGCAGGATCGCGTGGCATCTACCCGATGACTTCAATTCGCTTCCGTTCGCCAAGCGTGAGGAAATCCTCGATTGGGTCCGTCGCGTCATCATCAGCGGGTCGACGGATTATCGCAAGTTCCAGGCTGCCGCGGCGAAGCAGCGCTATGCCATTCGCTTTCCCGGCGTATCCTACGGTGGACGCGCGCCGCGAGATGGAAAGATCGTAGTCCCGGCGAACTATGAGGAGACTTGGATTGAGGATCCCGACCTCCTGTCCGGCGTCATCGATGCGCCGCCGACGCTTGCCATGGAGATGGCTGATTTGGTCCGCTTCAAGACATCCGCGCTGACCTCGATTGGATTTCAGCGAAACGGTGTCTGGGGTGAGGAAACCGCCTCCCAAAAGATCGAGCATCTCGGTCTGATGTTTGGCGCTCTTGCGGCGTCAAAGGCGGGAGAGATCAAGGGATATGGGGTGCCGCTGCGCCAACTGACCTTCGGACTGCTCATCTTTCCGGGCGTCTGGGACTGGTATCTGCAATGGCGCGAAAGCCGCCGGGGTTTCTACACGGCGTGGGAAGTCGACATGCTGCGGATAGCCTTGGCAATCACTAAGGAAAGCACCGGGTGGCTTCGACAGCATCCGGAACTCTTTTCGCGTGTGCAGCCGATTGCCGGTCTCGTCTCGCAGAACGAAATCGATTATGCCCGTGAGGATTGGCACGGCGCCTGCGAGGATTTTCACAAACATGCCTCTCACCGTGTGAAGGAAATCCAGCGCATCGCCCGGGTCCATCGCGATCCGTTCGAGCCCATCATGCCGGTCCTCGAAGCTGACAGTCCTGTCGGCGAATATCGAAAGATCACCGAGGAGATCATCCGGCTGATGCCTGATGAGGAGCGCTATCCGCGTCCGGCTGCCGAGGCGGTTCGCTCGTTCCTCATGTTGAGGCTGGGATTGCATCTCGGGCTTCGCCAGAAAAATCTTCGGCAGTTGATGCTATGCCCACGCGGACAGATGCCGCGCCCGGAACGCGTGCTCGAAAAGCTCAAGCGCGGTGAACTCCGCTGGAGTGACCGAGATGGTGGCTGGGAGGTGTTTATCCCGGCGGTGGCTTTCAAGAACGCCCATTCGTCGTTCTTTGGAGACAAACCATTTAGGTTGGTGCTGCCCGATCTGCTCGACCTCTACCGCCACATTGATGATTACGTCGAGCGACACCGTTCGGTTCTTCTTAAAGGTGCTGCCGATCCCCGGGACGTTTTTCGTGAAGACGGTCAAGACAACAAGTACCGACGCCGCCTACGACATCACCAGCTTCTATGAGGCATGGCGGCTCACCATCCAGCGCTACGGCATCTACAATCCATACACCGGCCGTGGGGCGATCAAAGGTTTGTTGCCCCATGGCCCTCACAACGTTCGTGATGTGCTGGCGACCCACATCCTGAAGCAGACCGGCTCATACGAGCAGGCGAGCTATGCCATCCAGGATACGGCGGACATGGTGGCAAAGCACTACGGCCGTTTCCTTCCGCAGGACAAGGCGGCATTGGCGGCGCGAATTCTCAATCAGGTTTGGGAAGCAGCCTAGTCACGCAGCATGCCGGGGCGGAAATCATTTCCGCCCCGGGCTTCACTTCTTGCCTTCTCGCGCCCATGGCGGCGGCTGCTTGTTCTCGATCCACGGAAGAAGTTGCAGCGGCTTCGGTTCGATGGTCGAGGTAATGATCGGATAGTGCTTGAGCGCGCTGCGCATCAATGGAAGGCCGGCTGGATTGGTGTATCGTGTGTTCGTTTCACTGCCTTCGCTCAGCCGGCCCGAGATGTCATCAATAACCTCGGGCGACACGCCGGCCTGTTTCAGGGTGTCTGCCATGCCGTGGCGAAGGGCATGAATTGATCGGTTCCACATTTTTTCACCGAGCGCGCCGCGCATGACAGGGATGAAGGTGTCGTAGAAACGATTGCCCGGATCATTCTCCGTCTTGTCCGAGAAGAGATCCGGAAACAGAGCCTCGTATCCAAGCTTCTTGATCGCTTGAAGATAGTCGATGAAACCCAAGCGAACCATTTCACCAGGCATGGGCAGCAGTCGTTCCGATTGTGCGGTCTTCAGCCGCCGAAGGCTGTTCGTGCGAAGGATGATGACATAACCTTCCTCGTCCTTAGCAATGTCGTTGACTGTCAGTCCGGCGAACTCTTTGCGTCTGGGTCCGAGATAGGTGAACAGGATCGGCAGGTAGTAGAGCGAATCGTGGAACACATGCTTGCCCGGCTCCCGCCGTTGTCCACGCAGATGGCCTCGTGAACCTCGATAGAGAGGGCTGGCGAAAATTGGGGCAATATCCTGCGGCGTTGGCTTGTACTGTTGGCGGCGGATTTCGCCAGCTTTGGGCTTTCTGGGGCGCAGACCTTCGAACGTCCAGTTTTCGATTTCGAATCCGTGGCCCTTCAGATGCTTCAGGAAGTGCTGCAGGTTTCCGAAATGTTTGCGAATGGTTCCCGCCGCCAGACCAACCTTCGCCTTGGTTCCCGCCCCGTCAGCCGCCTTGCGCAGTTTCTCGCCTTCCGCTCGAAGTTCCGGCGCTGACATGACGCGCATCTTGCTGCTTCGGCCCCAGTCGGTCGGAATGTCGTTGAAGTGCTGACGCAGCAGGCCGATGTGATACTGCTCGATCTCTCCGGAATGCTCCACACCGTGTTCCATGAGCACCGATTTGAACATCCGAACCAGCGCCATCGCATCTCGACCCGTTTCCGTTGTCCATTCTTCGCCCATATTCGCGATGAGTTTGTCGCATGCTTGCTCGAAATCTGCGACGGCTACGACCCTCTGGCTTGCGCCTTGAGTTTCAGCCGCTACCGTCTTGGCGTTCGGCGCCACGCGCGGTGAGAGGTCGAGGTAGGCGATTTCCTCTGGCTGCGGGATACCGGTTGCAGTCGGTGCCGGCTTGCTCTCCTTGGCCAGCATCAACGAGGAAGCGGCAACAGGTTCGACCTGGACGGGCTTCTCCTCGACCACGGACTTCTTCGCTCTGCCGCCCCCTGTGAATTCGCTTAAGCTGCGGTCGACGAGGTCGTGGCGTTCGTCGATATCCAATAGGGCCGCAGCGCGGCCTTCGAACATTTTCGACATGGCGCGTTCGCGATTGAGCGCCGTGTCCTCAATCTCGAAGTGGTAGATCAGTCGTCTGATACCATCCTCAAATCCAGGGCTACGAGCCGTGCTTAGCTCGCCTCGATAGTTTGCCCGGATGGCATCGACATGCGAGGCGGGGACGCCGTTCTTCAGCAGATAGGTGAGACCAGGACAGTCGCCTTCGAGGCTGAGCTCCGAACGGGTCCCGAACTTTGCCAGGACTTGGCAGGCCCAGCCAACTTCGAGATCGAGCTCCATCTCGACGACATCGCCACCGCGGCCGTTGCGCTTGGCCATCGTGCTGATGTCATCGAGCCTCTCGATTTCCTCATCCCGCACGTGCTCGAACAGGATCTGGAGCTGCTTCTTGGTAGACATCGCTTCCTTCGAATTCATCTTCAGTTCGGCCAGTCGCATATTGAGCTTCCGGCCGATGATCTGAGCCTTTCTATGGTCGGAACAATGAAGGCTGAGTGAAAGGCGACTGCCTGGACGGCAATGGACGAAGACGGCCGGAACGCGCGCCCGCCAATAGAAGATGTTTCCGCGACGGACCAGATTCTCGACCTCGTGGCGCACGGCCATGACGAATACCCTGTCTTCGCCCGAAGGGTCGGCTGCGGCGCACTAGCGCTTGGGCATCACCTGTGGGCTACAGTTCTGGGCATCAGGTCGCCAATGATGCCAAAACGATATCCGGCACGACTGGAAAATCAAGGAATTAAGGGCTTTTAGGGAGAATTGGCTGGGGAACCTGGATTCGAACCAAGATCGACGGAGTCAGAGTCCGCTGTTCTACCATTGAACTATTCCCCAGCAGGTGCGGCGCGCGAAGCGGCTCCGCTGGTGTGCGGCGCTTATAAACAAAAGCTGGCGGATTGCAAATACCTGTTTCGAAAAAAATCACGTGGCTTTGAGAAGGTCTTTGATGCCCCCGAAAATGCCGGTTTCTCTAGCGCCAAAAAGAATTTGGCGTTTTCGCCATGCGCTGGTATCTTCGCGGCAACGCAAAATCGAATGAGCGCCTGCTGCATACCTTTGGACTTGCGCGGCGCGATGGAAAAAGAACGTGGAAGACCCCGAAAGCGGCCAGAGGTCGCAAGGTAACGGGGCGTTGGCGGCAGGGCGCAAGGACGGCAAGAAGTCCAGGCGCCGCAAGGGCAAGCGTGGCGGGCAATCCCGCAATGCGAACCAGTCCGCTCAGCATGTCCTCTCCGGCGATACCGGAGAGGCGGCACGCCCAATTGAAGCCGGCAGCGCGGCGCGCAAGCGAAAGCGTCGTCGTCGTGGCGCCGGGGCCTCTGATGAGGCCGGGCAACCGCATCGGACAAGCAACGAAATCTCCGCAGTCGCAGGGCAGGGCGTTCGCAGCGACAGCGAATCGGTGCCGAGCCGTCGCAATCGCCGCAAGCATCGTGGCAAGCGCGGCTTGCAGGGGCGTCCGCTGGTGCACGAAAAGCCGGTAGGCCATCCCGCCCAGCCGCAGCCAGCGCCCGCTGGACGGAACGGGGCTGCCGAATCGCGACCCGGTCACAACGACAATCGTGCAGCACGCCAGTCCGACGGCGGGCAGCGGAGCCATAATGAGCACCCGTGGCCGGATGAGCTTTATGCCGCTCTCGATCTCGGCACCAACAATTGCCGTCTGCTGATTGCGCAGCCGACGCGACCGGGTCAGTTTCGTGTCGTCGATGCCTTCTCGCGGATCGTGCGGCTTGGCGAAGGGCTTGCGGCGAGCGGCCGCCTCTCCGACGACGCCATGGACCGTGCCGTCGATGCACTGCGCGTCTGCGCCTCCAAACTAAAGAACCGTGAGATTCGCCGCATGCGGCTGATCGCGACCGAGGCCTGCCGACAGGCGAGCAATGGGGCGCAGTTCCTCGAGCGCGTTGTTGTCGAGACCGGCCTCGAGCTCGAGATCATCGATCGGGAAACCGAAGCGCGGCTTGCTGTTTCCGGCTGCTCGTCCCTTGTCGGGCGGGAGACGCGCTCCGTCGTCCTTTTCGATATCGGCGGCGGCTCTTCTGAAATCGCGGTCATCCGCATCGGCGACAACCGCTTCAATCGCCTCGCCAATCACATCACCCACTGGACCTCGCTTCCGGTCGGCGTCGTAACGTTGTCGGAGCGCCACGGCGGACGCGATGTTACCCCGGATGTCTTCGAAGGCATGGTGATCGAAGTGCAAGGCATGCTTGCCGCCTTCGATTGCCCCGCGATCGATATCGGTCATGCGGGTGACTTCCATCTCATCGGCACCTCGGGAACAGTGACGACGCTCGCCGGCGTCCATCTCGATCTGCCGCGCTACGACCGACGCAAAGTCGACGGCATCTGGCTTTCAGACGACGAAGTTTCGGCGATGCAGGCGAAGCTGCTGTCGTGGGATTTCGCAAGCCGCGCCGCCAATCCCTGCATTGGGCCGGATCGCGCCGATCTGGTGCTCGCCGGTTGCGCGATTCTTGAAGCGATCCGCCGCCGCTGGCCGAGTCCGCGCATGCGCGTTGCCGATCGCGGCTTGAGGGAAGGCCTGCTGACAGACATGATGGCGGACGATGGTGTCTGGCGGCGCCACCGCCACCGCCGCGGCCAGCGCGGCAAATAGGGGACAAGCATGGCGAAGCCAACGATTGCGGGTAACCGCACCGGCCGCAAACTCGGCCAGCGCGTCAAGAACAAGAAGATGAAGGCGTCGTCGCGGCAATGGCTGCAGCGCCACATCAACGATCCCTACGTGCAGCGCGCCCAGCTCGAGGGCTATCGCGCGCGCGCCGCCTTCAAGCTGCTGGAGATCGACGAGAAGCACAACATCCTGAAGGGCGCTCGCCGCATCATCGATCTTGGCGCTGCACCGGGAAGCTGGTCGCAGATCGCTGCCAAGGTCACCGGGTCGACGGATGAGGATATCCGCGTCGCGGCGATCGATTTTCTGGAGATGGATCAGCTACCGGGCGTGAAGATCCTGCAGCTGGACTTCCTCGATCCTTCAGCGCCGGCGCAGCTGATCGAAGCGGTCGGCGGTACACCGGATCTGGTGATCTCGGATATGGCTGCCCCTACTACCGGCCACCACCGCACCGACCATTTGCGCACCATGCATCTTTGTGAGGTGGCTGCCCACTTTGCTGTTGAAGTGCTGGGCGAAGGCGGACACTTTCTGGCAAAAACCTTCCAGGGCGGCACCGAGCGCGATCTTCTCAACATGCTGAAGCGACACTTCAAGCAGGTCGTCCATGTCAAGCCGGCATCCTCGCGCGCCGAATCCGTGGAAATGTTCCTGCTGGCGAAAGGCTTCAAGGGGCGCCAAGCGGAACCCGACGCCGCGGAAGCTTGATCTTTGGGCTGGTCTTGGGTGATGATCGATCTCCCAAGACTTGGAATGCCCGGCACCATGCTCCTATACGTCACCCTCGGAACCAACGACATCGACCAGGCCAGGCGGTTTTACGATATCGTCCTGCCGCTTCTCGGCTACCGGCGTCAGCGCCATTCAGAGGAGGAAATCGGTTACTCCGCCGACGGGGATACCCGCTGCCGGCTCTGGATCGTCACCCCATTCAATCGCAGGCGCGCGTCGAACGGAAATGGTTCGATGGTCGCGCTTCATGCCGAACGTCGTGCTGATGTGGATGCATTCCATGCCGCCGCAATTGCGGCAGGCGGCATTGATGAAGGCGCGCCGGGATTGCGGCCGTTTCACGCTAATTTTTACGCGGCTTACGTGCGGGATCCGGACGGCAACAAGCTCAGCGCCGTCTGCGAGACCCCGGCATAAGCCTTACTTCACTGCGTGCTGTTCTACCTCGATCGCCGCCGGGGCGATGCGTTTTGCGCGGTGGCCGGAGACGAGCGCGCCGGCGCTCTTGTCCATCCGGATGATGGGGATGGTCGCCACGACCGTCAGGATCGCGATCACGTAGAAGGCGATGTGGAAGTCGGCCACCTGCAGCGCCTCGCCGCGGAAATAGATCGACGTCTCCAGGATCGCGGCGGCAACGGCAACACCGAGAGCCAGGCTGATCTGCTGCATCACCGAACTCATCGACGTTGCCTGGCTCGCCTGCGCGTCGTCAATATCGGCAAACGCCAAGGCATTGACCCCGGTGAAGAAGAACGAGCGGGAAAAACCACCGATCAGCAGCACGGTGATAATAACGAGGTGCGATGTTTTAGGCGTGAAGAAGCCGGTCGTGACAGTTACCAAGGTCGTGACGCCTGCTGCCGAAAGCAAGGTCGTTCGGAAGCCGGCCGCGGCGAACACGCGACGGGCCATGAACTTGGTGGTGATGGCGCCGATTGCGCCGGCAAAGGTGATAAGGCCGGATTGGAAAGGCGTCAGACCGAAGCCGAGCTGCAGCATCAGCGGCGTCAGGAAGGGCATGGCACCGATGCAGATGCGAAACAGCGTGCCGCCGGTTGTCGATGCGCGGAAGGTCGGGTTTCGGAAGAGGTTCAGGTTGAGGATCGGTGCCGGATGCCGTTTTGTGTGGCGTACGTAGAGAAAGCCGCAGACAAGGCCGATTGCTGTCGCCGTGATGCCGATAATGGGCGGAAGCGCCGGTAGGCTGACGACGGAGAGGCCGAAGACCACCCCAGCTGCCGCAAACGACGTGAGCAGGAAGCCGATGACATCCAGCCTCGGCGGCGCCGTCGCCTCCACCTCAGGCAGGAAGATCGTTGCGAGCCAGACACCGATGATGCCGACCGGCACATTGATCAGGAAGATCCAGTGCCAGGTGAAATAGGTGGTGATGAAGCCACCGAGCGGCGGTCCGGCAAGTGGTCCGACGAGTGCCGGAATGGTCAACAGCGCCATGGCCGAGACAAGCTCGCTTCGCTTCGTCGTTCTCAGAAGCACAAGACGACCCACCGGGGTCATCATCGCGCCGCCCATGCCCTGCAGGAAGCGGGCGAAAACGAATTCGATCAGGCCCGAAGAGATCGCGCAGAAGATTGAGCCGACGACAAAGACGCAGATGGCAAGGCGGAAAATGCGCTTGGCGCCGAACCGGTCCGCCATCCATCCGCTGATCGGGATGAAGACCGCGAGCGACACCATATAGGAGGTCAGCGCCAGCTTCAGCGTGATTGGCCCGACATGGAGATCGTTGGCGATGGCGGGCAGGGCGGTCGATATGACGGTGGAGTCCATCTGCTCCATGAAAAGAGCGACGGCGAGGATCAGCGGAACGATGCGATTCATACACGAATGCCTTGAAGGTCTTGCGAAGGCGGCTCGGGAAAGCCAGTGCTCTGTAGTCCTCGCGAAAGGCTCTGCCAACCCTTCTTTCAGCTTCTGAGGCACGTTTGCATCACGTCTGCGTGAGACCGCTTGTTCAGTAATTTCAATGGTCAAGATTGGCATATGTTTGCTTCGGCCGGGCGCAAGAAACGCAGCGGTCGGCTGGTCATTTGGGGGTGTGCCGCAAGGAAGTCGCACGTTATTGGAAGAATTGGATATGGCGGTACCGTCGGAAGCCCGACTGGGAGGTTCGGTTTGACATGGACAAGGCGCAGGCGGCGGCAACGCGCCGCAAGGTGTTCGGCATGATCGCGGCCGACAAGATTGCCTTCCTCGGTTACCATATGCCGTTCGCGGCCGTTGGCTTTGTCGAGACATATGGGGACGGCTATCGCTTCGTTCCGAAGACCTATCAGTTCGACCTGTGAGGTCGCTGCATGGCAGCCATACCAAGCCCGGCGGACATGTCGGGCTTTTTGCTATTCCCTTCCTGTCATAGACGTGTTACCAGCCCTCGCCAACTTCCAAAGCAACCCTTGCACACCGCCGGTGCGGACGATTCGTTCCGGGAGGCGTTGCATTTTTCGTAATTGAAGGAAATTGGCCATGGCTCGCATCATAGAAACGCCAACCGGTTTGGACGCACTCACCTTTGATGACGTGCTTCTGCAGCCCGGTCATTCCGAGGTTCTGCCCGGTCAGACGAGCGTTGCAACACGCATCGCCACTGATTTCGAGTTGAACATCCCGATCATCTCTTCGGCCATGGACACCGTCACGGAAAGCCGCCTAGCTATCGCGATGGCGCAGGCCGGCGGGCTTGGCGTCATCCACAAGAACCTGACGCTGGCCGAGCAGGCCGAGCAAGTCCGCCAGGTCAAGAAGTTTGAAAGCGGCATGGTCGTCAATCCGGTGACGATCGGCCCCGACGCGACGCTCGCCGATGCGCTCGGTCTCATGAAGACCTACAGCATCTCGGGTATTCCTGTTGTCGAAAAATCCGGTCGTCTCGTTGGTATCCTGACCAACCGCGACGTCCGTTTCGCGTCGGATCCGAAGCAGAAGATCTATGAGCTGATGACGCGCGAGAACCTCGTCACCGTCAAGGAAAACGTCGACCAGCAGGAAGCCAAGCGCCTGCTTCATGCGCACCGCATCGAGAAGCTGCTCGTAATCGACGGTGAAGGTCGTTGCGTCGGTCTCATCACCGTCAAGGATATTGAAAAGTCGCAGCTGAACCCGAATGCCTCCAAGGATGCGCAGGGTCGCCTGCGCGCCGCTGCCGCCGTCGGCGTCGGCGACGATGGTTTCGAGCGCGCCGAACGCCTGATCGAAGCTGGTGTCGATCTTCTCGTCGTCGATACTGCGCACGGCCATTCGCAAGGCGTTCTGAATGCCGTGGCACGCGTGAAGAAGCTCTCCAACTCGGTGCGCGTCATGGCCGGCAACGTGGCAACATCGGAAGGCACGAGGGCGTTGATCGATGCTGGCGCGGACGCCGTCAAGGTCGGTATCGGTCCCGGCTCAATCTGCACGACGCGTATCGTCGCCGGTGTTGGCGTTCCTCAGTTGGCGGCCATCATGTCGGCCGTCGAGGCTGCGCAGGCGAAGGATATCCCCGTCATCGCGGACGGCGGCATCAAGTTCTCGGGTGACGTAGCTAAGGCGATCGCATCGGGTGCCTCGGCTGTCATGATCGGTTCGCTGCTCGCTGGCACTGATGAAAGCCCGGGCGAAGTCTATCTCTACCAGGGCCGCTCCTTCAAAGCCTATCGCGGCATGGGCTCCGTCGGCGCCATGGCGCGCGGCTCTGCAGACCGCTACTTCCAGGCGGAAGTGCGCGACACGCTGAAGCTCGTGCCTGAGGGCATCGAAGGCCAGGTTCCCTACAAAGGCCCGGTCTCCGGCGTCCTCCACCAGCTTGCCGGTGGTCTCAAGGCAGCCATGGGTTATGTCGGCGGCAAGGATATCAAGGAGTTCCAGGAGCGCGCGACCTTCGTCCGCATCTCTGGCGCTGGCCTTCGCGAAAGCCATCCGCACGATGTGACGATCACCCGCGAGAGCCCCAACTATCCGAGCGCCGGCGGCTGAAAATGAAAGCGGGCAGCCGTATTCCACTCTGGATTATCGCGCTGCTCGCGGCCATCTGCCTTGGCGTGCTTGCGTGGACGACATTCGGCTTTGTCGTCCCCTTCAAGCATGAGACTGGGCAGGCGGTCCTCGATGTTTATTTCGCCGGTTACGACCAATTGACCGTCGGCCGGATGCAGCAACTCCTCGGCCAGAACGAGATCGCCAACAATTTGCTGCGGGCCATGTACGTTGGTCCCGAGCTGATTTTTCCAGCACTCCTGACGGCGCTCTTGCTGCTGGTATTGATGAGGTTGCGGCCAGGCGGATCCTATTTCGCGCGTCCGATCAGTCCCGTTCTCGTCAAGCTCGTCTATGTTCTTCCCTTCATTTATGGCCTTGCCGACTACGGCGAGAATGTCGCCAGCCTGATTGCCTTCGGAGATAGCGCCTGGACGGATCCGGCCGCTCAACTATTGCCGTGGATGACACGGCTGAAGTTCGCGAGTCTGGCCATTTGTCTGATCGTCATTGCCCGTTTCGCCCTTGTGCGCGTGATGCATCGCGATGACAGCGAACAGTGATCTCACCACGGCCGAGGGCACCATTACCCAAGTTCTGAGAAAGTGGTACCCATCTCCGAACCGCGCCGGGCATTTGCGGCGCTGATGCTTTTCCTCTACAGCACGGAAATCAAACGGAAGGCAGCAAGGAAGAGACAGAATGACCGGCTACGAAATGTTCTGGCCCGTAATCGCGCACGTAGCCCTAGTCTATAGTCTCTACATGCTTCTCGGTTACCGCCGCCGACAGCTGGTTCAGGCCGGAAAGGTCCAGCGCTCGAACTACCGGGAAAATCGCGATGAGCCGCCGGAGGGCCTGGTGGTCAAGCATTGCCTGGCCAATCAGTTCGAGCTTCCCGTGCTTTTCTACGCCTGCTGCGTCCTTCTTTACATCACGGAAGCAGACAACCTCGTGGCTGTCGTTCTTGCGTGGATCTTCGTCGCACTGCGCTATCTGCATGCCTTCATCCATGTAACCAGCAACAACCTCCGATATCGAAGCCCGCTTTTTGGTGCTGGCTACGTGGTGCTCGGTGGCATGTGGCTGTGGGTCGCCGTCTGGATGATTTTTCCCAACGGCTGATCGGCCTATCAACCTGAAGTAACGCAGTTTTGTTCCCTCGTTACTGGCCACTGACCTATCTTCCCCGGCAGGCGAAAGCCGACAGGTAGGGAACAGGAGGCCTCAAATGAACAAGCCGGAAATCACGCAGGCGATGATCAACGCCTATGACGAATACACGCATCTGACACTCGACCGCCGCAGCTTCATGGACAAGCTGACGAAACTGGCCGGTTCCGCCGGTGCAGCAGCAGTTATTGCGCCGATGCTCGCCGCCAACAAGGCGAGCGCGGAAATGATCGCCGCCGATGACAAACGGCTGGTCGCAAAGGACGTGACCTATCCCGGCGGAGCCGGTGAGATGAAGGGTTACCTGGTAGAGCCGAAGGACGCTTCGGGAAAACTCGGCGCCGTGATTATCATTCACGAGAACCGCGGTCTCAACCCGCACATCCGGGATGTCGCGCGCCGCATGGCGCTTGAAGGGTTCATCGCGCTGGCGCCTGATTTCCTTTCGCCGAATGGCGGCACGCCGGAGAATGAAGACAAGGCCCGTGATATGTTCAGCATGCTGGATCGCGCCGCCACGGTAGCGAACGCCGAGGCAACGCTCACCTACCTGACTAAGCTCGACAACTCCAATGGCAAGGTCGGTGTGATCGGATTTTGCTGGGGTGGTGGGCTGGTGAACGACTTCGCGACCAAGTCGCCGGAGCTAAAGGCCGGCGTCGCCTATTACGGCGCCCAGCCACAGGCCGCCGATGTGCCGAATATCAAGGCGGCCCTGATGCTGCATTATGCGGGTCTCGACGATCGCATCAATGCCGGCATCGACGCCTACAAAAAGGCGCTGCAGGAGAACGGAAAGGACTTCCAGATCTTCGTCTATGACGGCGTCAATCACGCCTTCAACAACGATACGTCGTCGGCCCGCTACGATAAGAAGGCCGCTGATCTTGCCTGGAGCAGGACCATTGAATTCCTGAAGAAGAACCTCTCCTGATCAGGCTGCCAGTTCACGCGGGGCTGGGGCGACAGCAATGATCGCTTCTGCCAGCGCCTCCATCTCCTTGCCGCGATGATTGCTACGCCGCCAGGCGAGACCGATCTCGCGCGACGGCTGCGGATCGGCAAACGGGAGTATGCGGATCGAGTTGCGGCTGGTCTCGGTCGGAATGGCGATCTCGGGAATGAGTGTCATCCCCATATCGTGCGACACCATCTGCAGCAGGGTTGCCATCGACGTCGCACCGAAGTTGACGAGGCTGCGCTTGCCGGCGCTGCAGACGGCAAGCGCCTGATCGCGGAGACAATGTCCCTCCTCGAGCAGCAGGAGCCGATCGACATTCACCTCATGCTCGGTCAGCGGTGATGTCAGTACGGCCTCTCCATTGTCTGCCACCGCCATGAAGAAGCGGTCGGTGAAGAGCGGCCGCGTCTGGATACCTTCGATGTCCAGCGGCAACGCCGCGATCACGGCGTCGAGTTTCCCCGTCAAAAGATCCGCCATCAATCGATCGGTCACGGCCTCCCGCAACTCCACCTCAACACTAGGGTAGGTTTTGCGCAGATGCGGAACGAACTGCGGAACGAGGTAGGGGGCAACCGTCGGGATAATTCCGATGCGGATCAGACCCTCGAGCGTACCGCCGCCCTTTCGGGCTGTCTGCTCGAGCAGGTCGACCTGATGCAGGATGGCGCGGACGTAGTGCAGCACCTCCTCGCCCTTCGGCGTCAGAAAGGTGTTCTGCCGTGTGCGCTCGACCAGCTTGGCGCCGAGATACTCTTCCATCTCCATGATTTGGGTCGACAGGGCCGGCTGGCTGATATGGACCATTTCGGCGGCTCTGCCAAAATGGCGCGTCGTCGCCAGCGCATCGAAATAGCGCATCTGTCGTAGTGTCAGCATGATAACTTCTTTCAATCGAATTCCTCAACAAATACGGCTTGAGGTTATTGAAGGTCAATAGTCACAAGGGGACTGCCGCTTTCCGGCACTTGCAGCGAGAACGAGATGCAAGCTCATTGGGCGCTGGCAGGCACATCGCAAGCGCGGTTGAAAAGGCCACGAATCACAGCTCCGTGCAGGGCGATTGAAAGGGATATGAAATGAGTAGTCAGTTGCACCAAGTCGAATAAGTTCCCGGTCGAAAGCCAACCAAATCCGGGTGTATCACCCCGATTTTGCTGTGCTTTTCGGGATCCGTACAATCCGATCTATCTCGTTTACGAGTCGTGAAGACCTGCATGTCATATCGGCGAAAAGGCGCCGGCATGAACCTCCTCCGTCGCTCCACATAGAACAAATGGGAACGACATGAAGGTCGGAAGTTTGGATCGTATTGGCCTCCGCCGGAAGCCAAAGCAGGAACGCAGTATTCAAAGGCTCGACATCATCTTGTCGGCCGCCGCAGCAATCATTGCAGAAAAGGGCGTAAGCGCCATGCGGATGACGGAATTGGCCGTTGCCGCCAAGGTTCCGATTGGCTCCGTTTATCAGTATTTTCCCGAGAAGGCCGCGATCGTCAAGGCGCTTTTCGACCGCCATGCTTCGGCAATTCAGGCGCGAATTGCAGAAGCCTTCGCCTCCGTGCACTCGGTCGATCATGCACTTGACGTGCTCGCCGCGACCATCGACTGGCACTATGACGACTACCGCAGCGATGCTGCCTATCTCGGCATCTGGATGGGCACGGAAACCGACCACGATCTGCTGCGGCTCAACATCGAGCATAGCAAGCGGATTGCTGACATCTTTCAGGATGCCATCCGCCGCGTTGCACCCGAACTGTCCGCGGCCGACATGCAGGCCAGAACCTACTTGTTCAGTCACCTGCTTGGGGCTTCCATCCGCCTTGCGGTCGTCAGCGAGGACTCGCTCGCCAGACGCATTCTCGACGAGTGGAAGCGCGTGATCCGCACGGCTTTCCTCTCGTCGGCTGCTGCGTGACGCCTACCAGCTCGGCAGGACGTTGGCGATCTTGAGGCGGGGTTGGACCCGCCCGTAGGCGTTCTTCACATCAGGCTCCAGATTGTCGTCGACGACAGCGGGCGTGATGTTGTCGAGGCAGGCGGTGATGTGTGCGGTGATCGCGTTCATCAGCGAGATCGACACGCCAGGCCGCTTCATGATGCCGATCTGGACCGGGGGCAGCGCAGGGAAACCGTCCGCCTGGCTCAGCACCTTCATTCCTGTGCGCAGTGCCGATTCCGGCATGACGGACACGGCCATGCCGGCAAGAACCGCGGCCGCGACGACCGTGCACGACCAGCTGGTGAAGAGGATCTGGTGTTCGCGGCCGACCGCGTCGAGCGCCGAGCAGGCGAGTTGGCGCCACTGGCAGTCGCGACGGCCGACGGCCAGTGGTACCGGCGCATCGTCACGGATCGGATGGTTCGCCGAGCCGACCCAGCAGAGCGGTTCCGTTCGCACGACGTCCGACATGCGCTCGCGCGGATTGTGCGTCACCAGCGCGATGTCGAGCTCGCCGCGATTCATGCGCTCCGCGAGACCCACCGAGGGCTCGCAGACAATGTAGAGCTCGACGTTCGGGTGCGTCTTGGCGAAGCGGCCGATGATCTCCGGCATATAGCGGTCGGCGTAGTCATCGGGCGTGCCGATACGCAGCGTGCCCTCGAGACGATTGTCGTCGAAGGCTGCGATCGCCTCGTTGTTGAGGCGAATGATGCGTCGCGCATAGTTCAAGAGCTTCTCGCCTTCGACGGTCAGGCGGTTGCCACGCCCGTCCTTGATGAAAAGCTGCTTGCCGATGCGCTCTTCCAGCCTCCGCATCTGCATGGAAACGGCCGACTGCGTCTTGTAGACCCTATCCGCAGCCTTGGTGAAGCTGCCGGAATCGACGATCGCGATGAAGGTCTGCAACTGATCAATATCAAGAGGCGCGGACATGAGTTCACCTATAACAATCTCTGATGCTAATCATTAGAAACATTCGTTGGACTGATCAATAGGTGTTTGGCATCTTCGGGATGCAAATCAAGCAAAGTGAAGGACAGACACCCTGCCTGTTCGCTCGGATTTCAACCCGATGCCTTCCCGCTCGACCTCGCGGGAGGGGTGGGTTGTTGCGCGCCAATGAAAGGATCAGCCATGCGCACGACAGACCGGATACTCGAACTCGACTGCAGCCAGACCACCCTGACGTTCTCCCAGCGTCTCGCAAATGGCTTTGCAACGTTGTCATCCGTACTGCGCGTGTTCCGCAACCGTATGGAGATCAACCGGCTGCACGATCTCGATGACAATCAATTGAGGGATATTGGCCTTAGCAGGGCCGATCTCACCTCGGCCTTCCTGGCGTCGACCTTCTTTGAAGATCCGTCGGAACATCTGACGCGTTCCGCGCGCAATCGCGGACCGAAGTCGCTCTTCAGGTCCCGAAAGGATTAAGGGCGGCCCAATTTTTTCCCCGCAGGGTGATAGCCAATAGCCCTGCCTCTTGCCCGGTGACTGGCCTCCCAGCCGTCTCCGGGTTTTTTTATGCCTTCGGGGGCGAGGAGGGAGGCGCCTTCGGCATATAGGTCTCGAAGATCGCTTCCATGCTTTTCTGGTAGCTCTTCTGCACCTCGAGCCCGCTGTCGAACATGTTGCTCAGCATGTCCATGTAGCTTTCCGTTTCCGCCTTTGCCTGCTCCTTCGGAGTTTCGGTCGGCTTCGGCTCAACTGGCTTTCCAAGCGAACCCATCATTTCCTGAAAAGCCTTGGCGAAAGGGTTGTCGAAAAACGGGTTGGTGACCGTCTTCTCTACCTCCGGCTTCTGCATACCGAACATCAGCTGCATCGCCTGGGTGAAAGGATTGTCGAAGATGCTCGGCTCAGGAGTGGGCTTTTGCTTCGGCGCGAAACCGGTGCTTTCGAGCCATTTCTGAATAGTTTCGCCCATCGCCGTGTTGACGAATGGATTGACCGGTGCATTCATCTGCCCCATCGACTGCTTGAACAGCCCGCCCATCAACGTGTCGGCCATGACAGGCAGCATCTGCTTGTAGATTTCCTGCCCGATTCCGGTCATCTGGGCCGCCTGGGCTGCCACAGCACGCGAAACTTCCTTTGAGCCGAACAGCTGCGCAAGGATGTCGTTGCCGTCCGATATTCCCTGCGGCGTGAAAGCCTTGCTCATGTCCTCGAAATATTTGGCGTAGTTGCCGGAGCCGACTGCCTGCATCAGCCCCATGAAATCGTAGGGGTTGCTACCGCTCCGTTTGAGGCCGGCGGAAAAGGCCGGCACGAGCGCCGCCATCGCCTTGGCGGCCTGCTCCTGAGCAAGATTGAACTGCTTGGATACGGCATCCATTGCCGCGCCGTTCTGGGCCTGCATCATCATGTCGAAGAGTGGCAGCATGGAAATCCCCTTCCCGGTTCGCAACGCTTAATTGAGTCACTATAGCCGGAAAAAGGAATGCGCAAACCGCTTTTTGCAGAAGGATTTAGTATTGATATTCTTCGAAGACCGGCGCAACGGAACCGTTCCAGCGGCCATGGTAGAGCGCCAGCAGGTCTTCGGCCAACGTCGCCTTCTTGGCCATGACTTCGTCGAGCGGCGCAAGGAAGATGGTTTCGTCCTGGCCTTCCCGGTTGAGCTTGTTACGCGCCCTGAGACCCGCCTTCGAAACGGCTATCACTTCGCGTGCGGTTTCATAGAGCTCATGCCCACGAAACTTTGCCCTCAAGCCTTGAGACGGCACGGCGTCGCGCAAGGCGTTGACCTCGTCGAACGCCCAGTCCTTGGTCAGCATATCGGCATCTTCAAGCGCCGCCTCGTCATAGAGAAGCCCGACCCAGAAGGCCGGTAACCCACAAATCCGTCGCCAGGGGCCACCGTCCGCGCCACGCATTTCGAGGAAGCGCTTCAGGCGCACATCCGGGAAGAGCGTCGAGAGATGGTTCGTCCAGTCTCCCATCGTCGGCTCCCACTCAGCGACTTCGCCCTTCAGCGCGCCGTTCATGAACTGCCGGAAGGTGATGTGGGTACAGTCATGATAGTGCCCGTCACGCACGACGAAATACATCGGCACGTCGAGGGCCCATTCGACATAATCATGAAAACCGAAGTCGTCGCGGAAGGTGAAGTCCAGCAGACCGGAGCGATTGTTGTCGGTGTCGCGCCAGATGTCGCCGCGCCATGAGAGCAGGCCGTTGAGCTTGCTTTCGGTAAAGGGCGAGGAGGCAAAAAGGGCGGTTGCCAGAGACTGGAGCTTCATCGAAACGCGCATCTTCTTGCGCATGTCGGCTTCCGAGGAAAAATCGAGGTTCACCTGGATCGTGCAGGTGCGATACATCATGTCGAGACCCTTGGATCCGACCTTCGGCATGTAGCGGGTCATGATCTCGTAGCGGGATTTCGGCATCACCGGCGTTTCGGCCAACGTCCATTTGGGGCTGCCGCCAATGCCGAGGAAGCGGATGCCCATGGGCTCGGCGATCTCACGCAATGTCGCAAGATGCGCGTTCGATTCCTTGCAGGTCTCGTGGATCGTTTCCAGCGGCGCCCCGGACAATTCGAACTGGCCGCCGGGCTCGATTGAAATGGCGCCCATTCCCTTCGGCTCGCCAAGGCCGATGATATTGTCGCCGTCCATGATCGGATCCCAGCCGGATTTCTGCTGCAGACCTTTCAGCAGCGCCGAAATGCTGGCCTCGCCGAAGTACGGCACCGGGCTGTTATCGGCCCGGAAGAAGGCGAACTTCTCATGCTCGGTGCCGATGCGGAATTTCTCCTTCGGCTTGCTTCCCGCAGCAAGATAATCGGTCAGCTCCTGAACCGATGAGAGTGGCGTCTGGTCGGTGGTATCGCGAGCCATTCAAGTCTACCTGCAATGGGAGAGCGCCTGGAAAAAACCCGGGCAATTGGAAGGGTGATTAGGACCGCTCCCACGTATGTTGCAAGTGAAATTGTTTCAACGGCTCATCAAAAAAATAGCGGCATATTTTGGCCATCACCGATCCTAAGGTTAATTCCAGTCGCCGATCGACGCCTGAATGACGGCCATGGCAGCAACTGCAGCCGTATCGGCTCTAAGTATCCGCGGCCCGAGCGGGATTGCGGTGACGAAATCGAGGCTGCGCAGCCGCGCACGCTCCTCCTCGGAAAAACCGCCCTCTGGTCCGACCAGAAGGGCCAGCTTTCGCTCGCTGATTTTGGACAGCAACGGCAGCGGGTTTTGCCCCGCGTCGCCCTCGTCGCAGTAGACGATGCGGCGGTCGCTCGGCCAGGTATCCAGTAGGTCGGAAAGCTTTATCGGCTCGGCAACATCGGGGATGTCCAGTATCCCGCATTGCTCCGCCGCTTCGATGACATTTGCCCTCAGCTTGTCGAGATTGGTGATCTTGCCCTGCACGTGTTGTGTCATCACGGGGCGCAGTGTGCCGGCCCCCATCTCGACGGCCTTCTGCACCAGATAATCCAACCGCCCGACTTTCAGCGGCGCGAAGAGATAGTGCAGGTCGGAAGGGGCGGGCTGCGACCGCGTCTGCTCCTCCGCAATCAGCACAACACGTTTTCGCGTTGGGAAGGTGAGGCGTGCCTTCCACTCGCCGTCGCGGCCGTTGAAGACGAGCAGCTCGGCGCCCTCGGCCATACGCAGCACGTTGGCGAGATAGTTGAAGTGATCTGCCGTCGTCTCCACCGTTGTTCCGGCAGCGAGCGGGGCGTCCACAAACAGCCGTTGCATCCGAAAATTGGCGCGCATTGAATAGTCCTGCTCAAACAAAGAGCGCGAACATAACCCAATAGAGGATGGCTGCAAGCGCTGCCGAGGCCGGCACGGTGATGACCCAGGCAGCAATGATCGTCATGAAATGCGAACGACGGACGAGATAGCGGCGGCGAACCTCATGCGTGTTCGGGTCTTCCGGTTCGTCGATCGCCCAGCTTTCCGCCTTGCGGCGCATGTATTCGATACGGCGCTTCGAATGTCGCGTGTACCACTCGCGGAAGAAGCCGACGCCGAACACCGAGCCGACCGCGATGTGCGTCGTACTGACGGGCATGCCGAGCCATGAAGCGACGATAACGGTGAAGGCCGTGGACAGCGCCACGCAATAGGCCCGCATGGGGTTGAGCTTGGTAATTTGCTCACCGACCAAGCGGATTAGGCGAGGCCCGAACAGCAGCAAGCCGACCGAGATGCCGAAGGCGCCGATCAGCAGCACCCATATCGGAGGCTGGCCGTGCACCCCCTCAGAGGGTTCACCTACGGCGCGCACGATGGCCGAAAGCGGTCCGACGGCGTTGGACACGTCATTGGCACCATGGGCAAAGGAGAGCAGGGCTGCCGAGCCAATCAACGGGATCTGAAACAGGACGCGCAGCGAACTGTTGCGGTTTTCGAGCCCGACAGCCTGCCGCAGAACGAACGACCGCGCCGCGATCCATCCGATGAAGCCGGCCGCGACCCCGAAGAGGTGTATGGTTAGCGTCGCGAATTCGCCGGGCGTTTCGAGCTGCAGCATCATGTAGGACGAAAAGCCGCCAACCATCATGGCGATCAGGATGGGCACCCAACGCCGCGCCGCGGCGATCTTGTCGGTGCGGTAGATGATCAGGGTCTTCACCATGAAAAGCAGACCGGCGGCAATCACGCCGCCGAGCAGCGGGGAGGTCACCCAAGCCGATGTGATCTCGATCATCACCCGCCAGTTCACCGGCTCGGGACCGACCGCGCCGATACCCGCGCCGATCACCGCGCCGACGATGGCGTGCGTCGTCGATACCGGCGCGTTCATCCAGGTTGCGAGGTTGATCCACAGGGCGGCGGCCATCAATGCCGCCATCATGATCCAACCGAGCGTCGCTGGCGGCACCTGCACCGCGTCCACGATGCTTGAGGAGATCGTCTTGACGACCGCGCCGCCCGCAACCGTCGCGCCGAGAATTTCGAAGATTGCGGCGATGACCAGCGCCTGTCCCATCGTCATCGCGCGGGCGCCCACCGCCGCGCCGACGTTGTTGGTGACGTCGTTCGCGCCGATGTTCATGGCCATGTAGGCAGCGAGCGCTGCGGCGGCGATCACCAGCACCGCACTTGGCCGGTCGAAGACGTAGACGCCCGCAAAAAGCATGGCCAGTCCGAGGAAGATCAGTCCGAGACCCGGCGCCACCAGCTTTCGTGACACGAATTTCGCCGCATCCTCGACATGCATAAGCTTGTCGAGGTCCTTGTCGAGCGTTCGTTTGGTGAGGACGGCTGGTCGGTCGGGCATTCTATTCCTTCGTTGAATCCTGCTTTAGCGCCGCCAAGTTTAGCAGCGCAAGATGGCAGTATTCATTCCGCTGGAATTTGCCTTGGCGACCTTGCGGCGAGCTGTTCCGTCATACGGCGTTTAAACTGCAGAAAGAGACTGCGAAGTTCGGGCTCGTGGACGCGCTTCACTGCCTCGTTGCAGGAGACCCACTCCGTCTTGCGTTCGCCCTTTTCCTTGAAGTTCTTGGACATCTCCGAGACCTCAAGCGCATAGACTTGAACCTTGCAGGTGACCTTCAAGCCGTTCTTCAGCATCTTGGGATAGCAGTAGGCGCCAAGCGTTTGGTGCTCGATGGTCCCACGAACGCCGGCTTCCTCGAATGCCTCGCGGGCTGCGACCTCATAGGAGCAGCGTCCGTCCATCGGCCATCCTTTGGGGATAACCCAGCGGCCGGTATCGCGGCTGGTTAGCAAAAGTACTTCAACATCGTTGGCCTTCTTTTTGACCCGGTAGCAGAGCGCAGCATATTGTTGACGCGGGGGGCGCCGAAACATGAGCTGAACGTCTGAAGCGAGGCGGGCAAGAAGAGTCAACGGTCGGGTCACCTTTGCATTTTTATTGGAGTGAGTCGTCTATATTAGTATCCGCTGGAAAGCTTTCGCGATCCATAAGCACTTCATGCGTTTTGCACGGATTTGATTGCCATCAATAGGAACTTTTTGTTTCGCCGGGTAACAAAAAATCCGCCAGATACTATCCTGATTCCGCCAATGCACAGGCGTTCAATATGCGCCTGTCCTGTATTTCAATCAACGAGTGCATAATGTAGTGCACTGTTATGTCCGCAGTGTGGTAACCATGCGTCTTCCTCCCCTAAAAGCGATCCGTGCCTTCGAAGCCGTTTACCGGCATGGCAGCATTCTCGGCGCTGCCGCAGAACTCGGTGTCGTGCGCGGCGCCGTGCGTCAGCAGATCTCGATCCTTGAAAACTATTTCGGCGAGAAACTGTTCGAGCGCGATGGCAGAAAATTGGCTGCAACCGCGAAGGCAACCGAGTTTGCGGAAGCCTCCAATGCAGCCCTTGTTCTGCTCGAGCGCGCCGCGGCAGACTTTGTTGGACGTGAGCAGCGCCGCGTCCGCCTCGGCGTGCCATCGGCCTTTGCTATATGGTGGCTTATGCCGCGACTTGCAAATATGCAATCAGCGCTTGATGGCGTGGATGTCGATATCGTGCCGATGTCGATTGTCGAACCCTTGTCGCTGCATCCGGAGCTCGATGCGGTCATTATGGGCGGTGAATACCGGCCGGCCGCAGGCGTGACCGCGGTCAAATTCATGGAGGATGAGTTCGGACCCGTTGCCACACCGGATCTTGCGGCAAGGATCGCCGACAATCCCGCCAGAATGGTGGAGAGCACCGCTCTTGTTAGCCGCAGCGCGCCAACCCTCTGGCAGGAGTGGTTTGCCGAAAGCGGTACCCAGGCCGTCATCTTCCGGCGCAAGCAGGAGTTTGAAGATTTGCTGCTCGCACTCGGAGCGGCGCGATCGGGCGTGGGAGTCGTGCTCGCGCCGCGCGCCGCCATCGAGGATGATTTGCAGCGCAATGTGCTTGCGGCACCCTATGGCTTCGTTCGCCGACCCGCGGGCTATAGCCTGTCTTGCGGCGATGCCGATGCCAAGAGGCCGGCGTTCACCGCTCTCCGGGACTGGCTGCGTCGCTCCGACGTGTCGAAGCAATAGGGCAGATTTTCTGCCCTATTGCGAAGAATTATCTCCATGGTCGAAAAGCGTGCCCGGGTCTAGCACTGCATTGACAGCGGAAGGACATCGGACATGCAAAGAGACGCAACGCGCATCGAATGGATCGGCAACAACTGCCGATTGCTCAAGGCAACGGCGGCGGAGTTCGAGAAGACGCAACCGTTCGCCGGTCTGACCATCGGCACCGGCATCCATCTGGAGCCGAAGACCGTGGCGCTGCTGATGACACTCAAGGCCGGCGGCGCACGGCTCGTCTGCACCGGAAACCTGAACAGCACGCAGCCTTCGACCGTGGAGTTTCTCCGCTCGCAGGGGATCACCGTGTTCGCGACCCAGACGACGGACCCCGTCGCGCATCATAAGAGCTTGGAGGCGGTCGTCGCTGAAAAGCCGGATCTGCTGCTCGACAATGGCGGCGACCTCTTTGCGATCGCGGCTGGGGCTTCTTACGTCGGCCTTCTCGGCGGCACCGAGGAAACGACATCAGGCCGCACACGCCTGCTGCCGATGCGGGCAAAATTGAACATGCCGATCCTGGTCATCAATGACAGCCCGATCAAGCAGTTCGCCGAAAACAGACATGCCGTCGGCCAGAGCCTTTTCGAAAGCTACATGCGCTTCACCAACCGCTCGACCAACGGTAAGCGTGTCACGGTTTTCGGCTACGGCGCCTGCGGGAAGGGGACAGCGGCCTGCTTCCGCAATGCGTTTTCAACCGTCAGCGTCGTTGATATCGATCCGGTGACAGCGCTGGAGGCGCACCTCGACGGCTTCTCCACGCCGCTGCGCAACGAGGCGATTGCCACAGCCGATGTGCTTGTCACGGTCACGGGCTCTCCCGCGATCGTCACCGCCGCCGACCTTCCGCTGATCAAGGACGGTGCGATCTTAATGAATGGCGGACATTTCCCGCATGAGATCGATGTTGCGGCATTCCGGCAGCATCCAGATGTCGTGCGGATCGATCGCTACGAGGCGGATCATATCGAGACCTTGCACCTCCGCGACGGTCGCTCTTTCCATATTCTCGGCGGCGGGCATATGGCAAACCTCGCCGGCCCCCGGCCGCTCGGCAATTCCGTCGAATCGATGGATCTTGGTTTCACGCTGCAGGCGCGCTGCCTTGAGCGTGTCGCCAGGCGCGATGTCGGCGCCGAGAGCTGTATCGTCCCGGTGCCTGCAGATATCGATGCCAGGGTGGCAAGCGCCTATCTCGATCTGGCGCGATAAGTGACGGGCGCGGCGAGAATCCGCCGCGCACCTCCAAATTTCAGGCAATCTCCACCACCAGCTTGCCGTTTGCCTGGCGGCTTTCGATCAACGCATGGGCTTCGGCGACATCCGAAAGTCCGAAGCGGCGCGCGTCCAGCCTCGGCATCACCTTTCGGCCTCGACGAGTTTGCCGACCTCCCTCAGGATCTCGCCATGGTGGCTGCGCCCTTCGCCGGTCAGAAGCGGCAGCAGCGTAAAGACGCCCGAATAGCTCGCCGCCTTGAACGACAGCGGGGCAAGCGCATGCGTTCCCCATCCGAGCGCGCTGACGACGTGACCGAATCGTCCGACCGCCTGGAAGGCCCCATCGAGGCCGGGACCGCCGACGGTATCGTAGACGATGTCGAAGCCTTTGCCGCCGGCGTGACCGCCGACATAATCCGTCACAGTCTCTACTCTGTAGTCGATCGGCGTTGCTCCGAGGCTTGCGAGGTAATCCGCCTTGGCGGCGCCGTCGACCGCAAACACATCAGCGCCTGCGGCTTTCGCGATCTGTACCGTAATGTGCCCAACGCCGCCGCCGGCGCCGAGGACGAGAACCTGCTGGCCCTTGCGGACATTGGCGCGATCGACCAGCCCTTCCCAGGCGGTGATTGCGATCAGCGGCAGGGCTGCTGCTTCCCGCATCGAGAGATTTTGGGGCTTCGGCGCAATCAGCCTGGCGTCGACCGCGGCGAATTCAGCCAGCGAGCCCTGGATGCCGCCGACGCCACCGGTCATGCCATAGACTTCGTCGCCGCGGTGGAACTCGGTGACGCCGGGGCCGACCTGCTCGACGACGCCAGCCAGATCAATGCCAAGAACGGCCGGAAACGGATGCCCGCATGGGCGGCATTGCCGGCGCGGATCTTGGTGTCCAGCGGATTGACGCCGCTTGCCTTGATGCGGACCGAAATCTCACCCTCTCGCGGCGTCGGCTTGGCGACCTCGGCGAGACGGAAATCGGCCTTCGGCGCGTCAATCAGGAGCGCCTTCATCGTTGTGAACTGGGACATGCAACTCTCCTTTCGTCTCTGTCGCTCGGAGAATGCGCGGCGGCTTCCTGCGCTTGTCTTCTTCGGAGTGGTTCGGAGCACATGGCTTGCGCCGGTGCTTGCGGAATTCTCGCTGCGTCATCCGAAGATCGTCGTCGAATTGCTGACCGATAGCCGCCTGCTCAACCTCTCCCGCCGGGAGGCTGATGTCGTTGTGCGGATCGCGCCCTTCATCGAGCCGGACGTGATATCGCGCAAGCTGCTGCATATCGACTACCGGCTTTATATCCGCCGGGGCGCCGAGCACCCGAGGGCAGGGGATGGCGCGGGTGCCCGTCTGGTCACGATGGACGAGGCCTTTGGCGGCGTGCCCGACGTGGCGTGGGTGACGCGTCTTTTGCCGAAGGCCGAGATTGCCATGCGCAGCAACAACCGAGATGTGCAGGCGGCGCTATGCAGGAATGGGGCCGGCCTTGCCGTTCTGCCGCGCCCCATTGGCGATTTGATCGCTGACATCGAGCCGGTCGATCTCGGTGAAGCGCCGCCCGGGCGCGACACGTGGATCGGCTATCACCGGGACATGAAACGGCAGGCGCGCTTGCGGGCACTGCTTGATCTCGTCATCGAGAGGCTGGCGAACTGGCCGGTGAAAGCCCCTAGCGTTCCCAATAGGGGACCGGGCCGTAGACTTCGGCGAGATAGTCGATGAACAGCCGCACCTTGGCCGGCAGGAATTGGCGGCTCGGATAGACCGCAGAAAGCGTCACGTTGCGCGATCCCTCGTAGGCGGGAAGGATGTGAATCAATCGGCCATCCTTCAACTCGCCGCTGATGTCCCAGGTGGAGCGCAGCGCGATCCCGAGCCCGGATATGACAGCCTCCCGCACCACTTCGCTGGAATTGGTGACGAGCATCCCTTCCGGCCGCAGAGAAAGCGGGCCCTCGGGTCCTTCCAACCGCCAGGCATCGTTGTTGTGCGCGGGCAGGCAGCGATGTTGCTTAAGATCTTCGATCGTCTGCGGCGTACCGTTGGCGGCGAGATAATCCGGGGAGGCGCAAAGCAGGCGTCTGACCGGTGCAAGTCGCCGCGCGACAAGACTCGAGTCGGTCAGTTCCGCAATCCGGACGGCAAGGTCGAAGCCTTCGCCCACGATGTCAGTGAATTCGTCGCTGAGCACCAGATTGATCGCAAGCCCCGAATGCATGTCCATGAAGGACTTCAGATGAGGGGCGACATGCGTGCGTCCGAACGAGGTCGGCGCCGTCACTTTCAGAGTTCCCTGCATCTGCGCGGAGCGCCCGGAAATGTAGTATTCCGCCTCCTCGATACCGGCGAGAATGCCGAGCACGCGATCGTAGAAGCCCTGGCCCGCCTCTGTCAGCGAGATCTGCCGCGTCGTGCGTTGCAGGAGTCGCGTGCCCAGCCGATCTTCTAGCCGCTTGATGCGTTTGGAGACCACGGCCGGCGAAAAGCCGAGCGCCCTACCGGCAAGCGACATGCTCCCTGTCGAAACGACTTTTGCGAAAATTTCGAGGTCACCCAGATTGGTCATGCGCTTTGATTGTTTGTCCTTTTGGAATAAGTGCTTAGCATTTGCGCCATAATGGGGAAAGTGCTAAGCCCGATTGAGCCGGCACCGCGGAGGATGCGTCCGGTTTTCGCTGCCGCCGGCGAAGGGAGAGAGCTATGTCCGACACCATTTCGTTTCTCGCCCCGCGTGCCGACGTACTTGCCCGCCGCCGGCAGATCGTCGCCGATCTTGTCGACTTGCTGCCGCCGGAATGCCTGGTGCATGAGGCGCGCGAACTGATGCCGTTCGAGACCGATGCCTTCGTTTCCTATCGCCGGATGCCGCTGGCGGTTGCCCTGCCGCGAACGACCGCGGAAGTGGCCGCTGTCATGAAATACTGTCATCGCTATGGGGTCCCGGTGGTGCCGCGCGGCGCCGGAACGTCACTCTCGGGCGGCGCGATTCCGCAGGAGGATGCGGTCGTCGTCTGCGTTTCCAAGATGAACCGCATTCTCGACATCGATCTGCACAACCGCGTGGCGGTCGTCGAAGCGGGCGTGACCAATCTGAATATCTCGGAATCCGTCGCCGCGGACGGCTTCTTCTATGCGCCCGATCCGAGCTCGCAGCTGGCCTGCACGATCGGCGGCAATATCGGAATGAATTCCGGCGGCGCGCACTGTCTGAAGTATGGCGTGACGACCAATAACTTGCTCGGTGTAAAGATGGTCCTGACGGATGGCACCGTCATAGATCTCGGGGGCAAGGCGTTGGATGCCGGAGGCTATGACCTGCTTGGGTTGGTTTGCGGACACGAAGGCCAGCTTGGGATTGTCACGGAAGCGACCGTCCGGCTGATCGCCAAGCCCGAGGGCGCGCGGCCGGTCCTGTTCGGCTTCGATACCTCCGAGGAGGCAGGGTTCTGCGTCGCCGATATTATCGCTGCGGGTATCATTCCCGTTGCCATCGAATTCATGGACAAGCCTGCGATCGAAATCTGCGAAGCCTTTGCCAAGGCCGGCTATCCCTTGGATGTCGGTGCGCTGTTGATCGTGGAGGTCGAGGGATCGGAAGCGGAAATGGACGACATGCTGAAGAGCATCGTCGAAATCGCGCGCAGGCATGGCGTGAAAACCGTCCGCGAATGCCAGTCGGCAACCGAGGCTGCGCTGATCTGGAAAGGCCGGAAGTCGGCCTTCGGCGCCACCGGGCGCATTGCCGACTATATCTGCATGGACGGCACCGTGCCGCTCAGCCAGCTTTCCCACGTGCTGAAGAAAACCTCTGAAATCATCGATCGCCATGGGCTTCGCGTCGCCAATGTGTTCCATGCCGGCGATGGCAACATGCATCCTCTGATCCTTTTCAATGCCAATGATCCGGAAGATGCCGCGCGCGCCGAGGCAGCGGGCATGGAGATCCTGAAGCTCTGCGTCGATGCCGGTGGCTGTCTGACGGGCGAACACGGCGTCGGCATCGAAAAGCGAGACCTGATGCGCCATCAGTATTCCGAAGCGGACTTGGCACAGCAGATGGCCGCACGCGCTGCGTTCGATCCCGACTGGCTCCTGAATCCGTCCAAGGTCTTCCCGCTCGAGGGACGTCCAGCCGCATGATCGACCTATCGCCTATGACGGACGAAGAAGCTGCGGCAGTCGTCCGCAGCCATGCGCAGGCAGGCAAGCCGCTCGCACTCTGCGGCGGCAACACGCGCTCTGGTTTCGGAAATACCGTGGTGGCGGAAAGCCGCCTACGGTCGTCCAATCTGAGCGGCATCGCGGCCTATAATCCGGGCGAGATGGTCTTGACCGCACGCTCGGGAACACCAATGTCCGAGATCGAAGCCGCACTGGCCGAGAACGGTCAGATGATGGCCTTCGAGCCGATGGACCATCGGCTGATTATGGGAACGTCAGGCGAGCCGACGATCGGCGGCGTCTTTGCTGCAAACGTCTCGGGCCCGCGTCGTTTCGTGGCGGGAGCCGCGCGCGACAGTTTGCTTGGCGTCAGCTTCATCAATGGCAAGGGTGAGGTGATCAAGGCTGGCGGTCGCGTAATGAAAAACGTGACCGGGTTGGACCTCGTCAAGCTGATGGCCGGTTCGCACGGCACGCTGGGGTTCCTGACCGAAGTGACCTTCCGGGTGCCGCCGCGACCGCGAACCGAAGCGACCGTCGTCGTCTCGGGACTGAACGATGCCGAAGCTGCCAACGCCATGGCCGCGGCGATGGCATTGCCGGTCGAGGTCTCCGGCGCCGCGCATTTGCCGATGACCGTGTCCTGGAAGTTTCTCGACAGCACGCTTTCCGGAGGGGAGGCGACGTGTCTGCGCATCGAGGGCCTGCCGGGCTCCGTCGATGCTCGGGCAGCCAAGCTCGTTGCGGCCATGCAAGTGTTAGGATCGGTCACGCGGCTGGAACAAAGTGAGAGCGCCCGTCTTTGGAAAGATATCCGGGATGTCGCGCCTTATGCTGACGGCACGATGCGGCCCGTTTGGCGGGTTTCTGTCGCGCCAACCGTCGGCCACCAACTCGTCGCAGCCCTTCGCCTGGAAGCCGGCGTCGATGCATTCTACGACTGGCAGGGCGGGCTGATCTGGATGCGAATGGAGGCAGATGCCGACGCGGACCTCTTGCGCCGCTTCATCAAGGCGCTGGGCGGCGGCCACGCCACGCTGATCCGCGCCCCGGAGAAGATCCGGGCGATGACGGCGGCCTTTCAGCCGCAGCAGGAGGCAGTGGCCTTGCTCTCGCAGCGTCTGAAGCTGAAATTCGATCCCGCCGGCATCTTCAATCCCGGGAAGATGGCAGGAGCATAGGGCAATGCAGACTAATTTCACGCCCGCCCAGCTTGCCGACCCCAATGTTGCTGAATCCGAGAAGATCCTGCGCAAATGCGTCCATTGCGGCTTCTGCACCGCGACCTGTCCGACCTATGTGACGCTCGGCAATGAGCTCGACAGCCCGCGTGGCCGCATCTATCTGATCAAGGACATGCTGGAAAACGGGCGCCCGGCAGACGCTGAAGTCGTTACCCATATCGACCGCTGTCTCTCGTGTCTCGCCTGCGTGACGACCTGCCCCTCCGGCGTCGACTATATGCACTTGGTCGACCACGCACGGGCGCATATCGAAAAGACCTACAAGCGTCCTTTCATGAACCGGCTCGTGCGGGCCATCCTTGCCGCTGTTTTGCCCTATCCCGATCGGTTTCGCCTCGCGATCAAGCTGTCGTCGGCGGGGCGGCCGTTCGCAGGCCTTCTCAGGCGTTCGCCCGCATTGAAACCATTTGCCGCGATGCTGGCGCTGGCGCCGCGACGTATTCCTCCCGCCTCGAGCTATGCCGCGCCGGCAAGCCACCCTCCTGTTGGTGAGAAGCGCGGTCGCGTCGCGATCTTGACTGGCTGCGCACAACCGGTCCTCGACCCCGGGATCAACGAGGCAACCATCAGGCTGCTCACGCGGCTTGGCGTCGAAGTCGTCGTTCCCGAGGGGGAGAGCTGCTGTGGCTCACTCGTCCATCACATGGGGCGCGAAGAGCAGGCTTTGGCGAGCGCACGCGCCAATGTCGATGTGTGGACGCGTGAAATCGAGAGGGGTGGGCTCGACGCAATCATCATCACTGCCTCCGGCTGTGGCACGACGATCAAGGACTATGGTCATATGTTGCGGCTCGATCCCGCCTATGCCGAAAAGGCGGCGCGCGTATCGGGCCTGGCGAAGGACATCACGGAATATCTCGTATCGCTCGAGCTTCCGACACAGATGCCGAAGGGCATCATCGTCGCCTATCACTCTGCCTGCTCGATGCAGCACGGGCAGAAGATCACGATAGCGCCCAAGCGACTGCTGAAGGCGGCCGGCTTCAATGTCCGCGATCCCGCAGAAGGCCACCTCTGTTGCGGCTCGGCCGGTACCTACAACATCATGCAGTCGGATATTTCCGAGGTACTCAAGACCCGCAAGGTCAAGAATATCGAAGCGACGAAGCCGCAGGTGATCGCAACCGGCAATATCGGCTGCATCATGCAGATTGCGACCGGGACAGCCCTTCCGATCGTTCATACGGTGCAATTGCTGGATTGGGCCTATGGCGGGGATGTACCGGAAAAATTAAAGGATTTGCCTTTAGCTTAGCGGCGCGTCGGATTATCCGGCGATTTCAGGAGCCGCTCATGTATCGCACTATCGTCGCGCTAACGGTTTTCTGCGGCGCGGCAACTGCCGCCCACGCAGACACTCGCTATTTCTGCTCGGCGGATGACAAGGACGTGCGCTTTACGGTCGAAAGCGGCTTCGAGGCTGGCGGCGGCCACAAGCTCAATCATCTTCGCGGCGCTCTGGTGGCGAAGAACGATGACGTTCCGCAGGCACTCAAGAAGATTGCCGTCAGTTCAGAAAACCTGACGCATCACTGGTCGCATGACGGTGAACTGCGGCTGGAGATCTTCTATGAGGGTGGTGACGATGCGAATGGCCAGGGGATCAGCCTGATCGTGATGGCTGGTCAGCGCGGAAAATCGATGAACACGTTCTCGGGGACCTATGAATTCGCTCTCGACGGTGGCGCAAAACCGCTCACCGCCACCGGCAAGGTCACCTGCGGATCGAAATAGGCGACCGGTTGCCCGGCCGCCTGATTGCTTGTCTCAGCCGCCGAACAGCGTCCGCAGCACGTCGATGCCGCGATCGTCGAAGCTGACTTCGCCCTGCTTGTTGCCGGGACCAACGACGATGACCTTTGTGCCGACGGGCGCGCGATCATAAAGATCGATCACATCCTTGTTCATCATCCGGATGCAACCGGACGACATGTTGAGGCCGATCGACCACGGCTGATTGGTGCCGTGGATACGGAAGGAAGTATCGTTGCCGCCCTTGTAGAGATACATGGCGCGGGCGCCGAGCGGATTGTCTTCGCCGCCTTCCTGGAAGGTCGGGAGGATGTGACCCTTTGCCGCCTCGCGAACGCGCATTTCAGGCGGTGGCGTCCAGCCTGGCCACTCTGCCTTGCGGCCGATCTTGACGACGCCCGACCAGCCGAAGCCCTCGCGGCCCACGCCGATGCCATAGCGCGTCGCGCGGTTCTCCGTTTCGACGAGGTACAGGAACTTGTGGTTCGTATCGATGATGATCGTTCCGGGCGCTTCGTTGGTGACGAGGTGCACGCGCTGGCGCTTGAACTGTGGCTTGACCGATTTCGGCGGCACGGCGACCCGGACGACAGGCGCGCCATCATGAGCAGGCGTAGTCGGCTGCGCCGACACCGATGCGGACATGGAAGAGACCAGAAGGCCGGCGGCCGCAAGGGCCGTCGCGAATTTCAGCATGGTTGATTCCCTCAAAGCAAAACTGGAGCGAAGCTATCCGAACTTCGATCCAGTTCAAGATGTCGGGCGCGGAATGAAGCAGGTGCGATGTTAAATTGCAACTGTTCTTGGCGGCATGCCGTATTGATGAGCCTTTACATGACGATGACGCGAGTTCCAATCTTTACGCGTTCGTAAAGGTCAACGACGTCTTCGTTGCGCAACCGAATGCAGCCGGAGGAGACCGCGTTGCCGATCGTCCAGGGGGCGTTGGTGCCGTGGATGCGATAGAGGGTCGAGCCAAGATACATGGCACGTGCGCCAAGCGGGTTCTCTGGCCCGCCGTCCATGCGCGCCGGGAGGTAATGGCCCTTGGCGGCTTCGCGGCCGATCATTTCCGCCGGCGGCGTCCAGTCTGGCCATTCGGACTTGCGGGTGATCTTGTGCGCGCCGGCCCATTCGAAGCCCGGCTTGCCTACGCCGACGCCGTAACGTCGTGCCTTACCGCCGTCCATCACCAGATAAAGGAAGCGGCTGTTGGTATCGATGACGATCGTGCCGGGCTGCTCCGTGGTGTCGTAGTTGACGATCTGCGGCAGATACTGTGGGTCCAGCTGGCGGCGGACGACAGGAACGCCGGGATTGATGGCGGACGTCGGTTGTGCCGCGGCGGCGGGAGCGCGGCCGAAGGCGCCGGACGTGAACAGACCGCGTTGCGGAAATACCGGTTGCTTGTAGACGACGGGGCGAACCTTGCCGCCGAACTCCATGATCCAGGGCTCCGCGAGATCGGGGCTCAGAACAACCGGTGGGCGCGTCGCATAACGATCGTCGCCGAGCGCGGCCGTGGAAAAGGCGCCGAGCATCGCTGCGGCGAGCAGAAGGGATTTCATCATCGGACGGACTCTCTACAAATGGCCGAAATGCGCGGACGGCACCGGCCGTCTGCTTTCACGCTGCCATCTTTCCCGCCAGCGAATGGTAAATTTGAATTCATTCAAACCTGAAGCACCGGATAAACTTTTCGTCAGGGTTATCGTTCGGTTTGGAAACAGAGTTTGCAAATGGTAAAGCCGGATTCGCAGCACGAAAGCGAAGTAGGATCATGAGCGATACGGGCATCATTATCGGTGAGGATGGCAAGAGCCGCTGCCACTGGCACGCCAACCTCCCGGATTATCTCAAGTATCATGATGAGGAATGGGGACGTCCGGTAACGGATGACATCCGCCTTTTCGAGAAGATCTGCCTGGAAGGGTTCCAGTCGGGCCTCTCCTGGCTCACCATTTTGCGCAAGCGCGAGAACTTCCGCGCTGCCTTTGCCGGCTTCGATTTCGAAAAGGTCGCGCTCTTCGACGATAGCGATATCGAGCGCTGCCTTGCCGATTCCGGTATCGTGCGCCATCGCGGCAAGATCGTCTCGACGATCAATAACGCCCGCCATGCGATCGAACTGCGGCAGGAGTTCGGGTCACTCGCGCGCTATTTCTGGAGCTTTGAGCCCGGTCACAACGAGCGGCCGAAGGTGGTTGATCGAGCCGCCGTCATGGCCAACCCGACAACGCCGACATCGGTCGTCATTTCCAAGAATTTGAAGAAGCGCGGCTGGACGTTTGTCGGTCCGACCACAGTTTATGCCTTCATGCAGGCAATGGGTCTCGTCAACGATCATGTCGAAGGTTGCTTCTGCCGCGTTGGGGTAGAGGCGATGCGCGATGCATTGGTGCGCCCATGAGGGCGCTCGCGGCAACCGTCGCCTTCTGCCTGGTGGCGTCGATGGCATTCGCCCAGTCACCGGAACTGCAGCCCGGCGAGCGACTCGAGAAGCTGCAGTTTCCGGCCGCTACCATGGAGCTCAAGGGTTGGACGAAGTTCGGAAACGGGCGCGTCTACACGCTTCCCGTCAAGGCGGGCCAGCATGTGAAGGTCAGTTTCTCGACCAAGAGCAAGTTTGCCTTTCTCTCGATATTCGATCTCGCGACGCCTGATGAGGAGGCGATCTTCGGTACCGACGAGGATGGCAGCAGCTACAACATAACCGTGAAGGACAGCACCACCTGGCTGCTGCGGCCTTATTATTCAAAAGTATCGCCGCGCCGCGGGCTGGGCGCACCCTACAGTATTCTGGTTGAGCCTCGGGCAGCGACGGCGCCGCAACAGGTTGCTCCCGCTGAAAAGGAATCGCCGTCGCCTCTCTTTCCCCCAAGGCAGTGACGACGGGTCAGCCCAGGCCTTCGATCAGTCCGCGCAGTTCTCCGAGATGTTCGATCTTGCGAAAGCGCGGTGCGTCCTTCGGTTCCTCGACATGCTCGACGACCCAGGTCAACTCGTGCGGCACGAAGACACCGTAGCTGCCGGCGGCGATTGCGGGGACAATGTCTGATTTGAGCGAGTTGCCGACCATCATCGCCCGTTCCGGACCGCCGCCGACCTTGGAGAAGATTCGCCGGTACGTCACAGCGGTCTTGTCGGAGACAATCTCGATGGCGTGAAAGAAGTCGCCGAGCCCGGACTGCGCCAGCTTGCGCTCCTGATCGAAAAGGTCACCCTTGGTTATCATCACCAGCAGGTAGTGTTCCGAGAGCGCCGCCAGCGTCTCCTGCACATGCGGCAACGTCTCGACCGGGTGGGAAAGCAGATCGCGGCCGGTGTCGAGGATGCCGGCAATGACGCTGGCAGGCACCTTGCCGTCGGTGACCTCGATTGCCGTCTCGATCATCGATAGGGTAAATCCCTTGATGCCAAAGCCATAGTGGCGGAGATTGCGCTTCTCTGCTTCCAGCAAGCGCTCCGAGACCCTAGGGCCATCTGCATAATCGGCCAGCAATTCGGTGAAATGCGCCTCGGTCAGCCGGTAATATTGCTCATTCTGCCAGAGCGTGTCGTCGGCATCGAAGCCGATGGTTGTCAGCGTGCGAGTCGTCATCGCCCATCTCCGAGTGATCTGATTGGAATCTATTGAAAGATGGACGCGAAACAAGGGGATCACGAGGGGCGTAACGTGAGCACACGGCATGTTGAAATGCTGCCGTCTCGCCTTACATCGTTACTGCCTCCCGCGCAGCCGTATTCCGGCTGTTCCTGTCATGCGCAGGCCAATAACCAAAAATGAATTCATCTGTCCGTGGGCACTGCCTACGGTCGTCACGAGGAAATCTTCGACCATGCGTTACAATCAACTTGGAAATACGGGGCTATTCGTCTCCGAAATCTGCCTCGGCACCATGACCTTCGGGGCTGCCGGCGAAGGCAATATCTGGGGTTCCATCGCCGACGTCGACCAGAAGGCTGCCGACCAGATCGTCGAGAGGTCGCTTGCATCAGGCGTGAACTTCATCGATACGGCCGACGTCTATTCCTTCGGCGAATCCGAAAAGCTGCTGGGCCAGGCCCTGAGGAACCTGAGCGTTCCCCGCAAGGACGTTGTCATCGCCACAAAGGTCTACGGCGTCATGGGCGACAAGCCGAACGACCGCGGCGCCTCGCGTGGCCACATCATGGATTCGGTCGAGGCGAGCCTGAAGCGGCTACAGACCGATCATATCGACCTCTATCAGATACACGCCACCGATACTGTCACGCCGATCGACGAGACGCTGAGGGCCTTCGACGATCTCGTGTCACGCGGTCTGGTGCGTTATATCGGTGTCTCCAACTGGCAGGCGTGGCGCATCGCCAAGGCGCTTGGCATCTCGGAACGACGCGGCTTTGCGCGCTTCGAAACCGTGCAAGCCTATTATTCGATCGCCGGCCGCGATCTCGAACGCGATATCGTGCCGATGATGCAGGAAGAAAAGCTTGGCCTGATGGTCTGGTCGCCGCTGGCTGGCGGGCTTCTATCCGGCAAGTATGGGCCGGGAGCACCCGGCAATGGGGAAGGGCGCCGCGCCTCATTCGACTTCCCGCCGGTCGACAAGGATCGCGCCTGGGCCTGCGTTGCCGTCATGCGCGAGATCGCTGGGAAGCACGGCACGAGCGTCGCGACCGTGGCGCTTGCCTACATTCTCGCGAAGCCTTTCGTGACGACGGTCATCATCGGGGCCAAGCGCGTCGAGCAGCTCGACCAGAACCTTGCGGCCGTCAACTTGAAACTCGATGCAGACGACCTGAAGAAGCTGGACGAGGTCAGCGAGCTCGCGCCTGAGTATCCCGGCTGGATGCTTGCGCGGCAGGGATCTGGCCGCCGACCCGAGCCATTCCAGCCGAAGGCCTGATCGAGGTCTTCTGAGGCGGACGCCGGAGCCTGCTGCTCCGGCGTCCTTCGCGATTACTTGCCGTGTGCCTTGAGCCAGGCCTGCATATCGGCAATCTCGGCTTCCTGGGCCTTGATCACCGCTTCGGCGAGTTTGCGAATTTCTGGATCCTTGCCGTATTGCAGCTCAATCTTCGCCATGTCGATCGCACCCTGATGGTGCGGGATCATGCCGCGGACGAAGTCGACATCGGCGTCGCCGCTATACTTGAGCATCATGTCCTTGTGCATCTTGGCATTGGCCTTAGCAAAGGCATGGCTGGACGCGTTGTGGTCGCCCATCGGCTTGCTCATGTCCATCTTCATGTCTTCGGCGAAGACAGATGCAGTCGAGAGTGCAAGCGTTGCAGCGATGGCGAGAACTTTCAGAGACATGGGATTTCCTTCCTCTGTCTGATATTGGAATTCAATGCACGGCCGGGGCCGCAGCAGTTCATGAAAACCCGTCAGGCAAGCCGGGGAGGAGGCGCCAGTGGCGCAGGGCGTGCATCCCGCATGGCATGAGCCGCTCCGGGCGCAGGATAGGAAAATGCTTGTTTGCCGGCTTCGCCGAAAGCCATCGGTGGCGGCACGACAAGACAGGTCGAGCAGAATGGCATGTGCACCATCCCGGCTGCCGAGCAGGGATCCTGTTGCGGGGCGGGCGACTTGGCTTTCTCGCCCATATCCATCCCGCTCATATGCTGATGCTCGACGCTGGCTTTCGAAGCGGCGGCCTGCATGGACAGGCATGTCGGGCAGCCAGCCCAAGCGGACATGGTGCCATAAGCAAGCCAAGCGAATACCATCGCTATGATTGCAAGAAAGCGCATGCTGTCAAAATAGGAACAGGAAGCGAAGATGCCAAGCCGCTTTTTGTTGATTTGGCAGACGCTACGGACGTGGTAGCCACATTCGGGCCGACTGGCTGAAATTGAGTTCGAGCCGCGATTGCCTCAATTTCTCGACAGGCCTTCAACCAAGTTCGACATTGGCACCGTGAAACCTTTCGATTTTTAAGCCGTTGTCGCGGTTATGACGGACGCTAAATTCAATCCGAAATCGGTCGGCGGTGCCAAATCAGACCATGCCGGGAAGGCATCGACTGTCGAAGTTGCGCCGCCGCCAAATGTCGTTGAGCCCGATCCGGAATTGACGGCTGAGGAGGCCGAGCAGGCGCGCAAGAGATACTTGCTGACGCGTTTCTGGATCAGCGCGCGCGGTTATTGGGGTCGCGGCGGCGACAGCTTCGCGTGGCCCTGCTCACTCGGGCTATTGACACTGATCGTCGTCAATGTCGGCTTCCAGTATGGAATCAATCTCTGGAATCGCGCAATCTTCGACGCCCTCGAGCAGCACAATGCCCGTACTGTATATTTTCTGAGCGCCGTATTCCTGCCACTCGTACTCGGAAGCATAATCCTCGTCACTACACAGGTCGCCCTTCGTATGACGATCCAGCGCCGCTGGCGTTCCTGGCTTACGACCGCGATGATCGCGCGCTGGCTTGCAAACGGCCGTTATTATCAGTTGAACCTGATCGGCGGCGACCACAAGAATCCCGAAGCGCGCATCTCGGAGGATTTGCGGATTGCCACGGAATCACCCGTCGATTTCATCGCCGGCGTCATCTCAGCATTCCTGTCGGCCTCGACCTTCATTGTGGTACTCTGGACGATCGGCGGCGCCCTGCATCTGACAATTGCAGGGTCGATCGTCACCATTCCCGGCTTCCTCGTCATCACTGCGGTACTCTACGCAGCGATCACGTCCAGTTCGATGGCGGTCATCGGCCGTAATTTCGTCCACGTCTCGGAGGTTAAAAATCAGGCGGAAGCCGAATTTCGCTATACGCTGACGCATGTGCGGGAAAACGGCGAGAGTATCGCACTGCTGGGCGGTGAAGAGGAGGAGCGTAGCGACCTCGACAAGACCTTTACCAATGTGCTCAGGCAATGGGCGCTCCTTGCACGCCAGCACATGCGCACGACGCTTGTTTCGCAGGGATCGAGCTTGTTCGCGCCAGTCGTGCCTGTCTTGCTTTGCGCGCCAAAGTTTCTCGAAGGCAGTATGACCCTTGGGCAGGTCATGCAGGCAGCCTCCGCCTTTGCGATCGTTCAGAGCGCATTCGGATGGCTGGTCGACAACTATCCTCGTCTCGCCGATTGGAATGCCTGTGCACGGCGCATCGCGTCGCTGATGATGTCGCTCGACGGGCTCGAGCGCGCGGAACAGAGTGACGCCTTGGGACGCATCAAGCGCGGTGAAACGGAAGGCGATGTGATGCTCAGTCTAAGCGATCTCTCCGTATCGCTTGACGACGGTACCGCCGTGGTCAAGGAAACCCAGGTCGAGATCGAACCAAGTGAGCGGGTGCTCGTGGCGGGTGAATCCGGTTCGGGCAAGAGTACGCTGGTGCGGGCGATCGCAGGTCTCTGGCCGTGGGGTGATGGCAGCGTCAATTTCCACGCCGACAGGCAACTATTCATGCTGCCGCAACGACCTTACATCCCTGCCGGCACGCTCCGCCGTGCCGTCGCTTATCCCGGTGCCGCCGATCGCTGGACCTTGGATGAGATCAAGGCGGCCCTCGACAAGGTAGGGCTGGATTATCTGACCGATAAGATCGAGGAAGACGCGCCCTGGGACCAGACATTGTCGGGTGGCGAAAAGCAGCGGCTCGCGTTTGCGCGTCTGCTGCTGCACAATCCCGATATCATCGTGCTGGACGAAGCGACGTCAGCCCTCGACGAGAAGAGCCAGGACAAGATGATGGAGATGGTGATCCAGGAATTGCCGAAGGTCACCATCATAAGCGTAGCGCATCGAGCCGAGCTGGAAGCCTTCCATAGCCGCAAGATCACGTTAGAACGGCGCGAGGGTGGTGCAAAGCTTGTCAGCGATGTTGACCTTGTCCAGCGCAAGAGAAAGCGGAATTTGCTTTTGCGCCTTGTTGATAACCGGCGTTCCTTGCCGAAAGGCAGCACGACCTCGAACAAAGCGGCGCTTCCCCAGAATAAAAATTGAACTCGCCTAGTTCGGTCGACGTGTGGAAGAAGCCTCAATAGGCGGCGACGACCTCATGGACGATCTGATAGTCGGCGCTCTCTTCTCCGAGTGGCGCCACGGCCCATTTCCAGGTGGCCTGAACAGATGACAGCGCCACGCCATGCAATAGGTCCGTCTCCTCATGAACCTTTCCGTGGCGGTCGATGACGGCATAGGAGACATCGGTAACCAGGCAGGTCTTGCAGGGCGCCGCCTCCAAGGCTGACCGGTGCGCCTCGATCAGTTGCGTCACGGTATCGGCGGGCATGGCGCCTTTCTCTTCCGCCTCGTAGCGGCGTTTTGCGCCGCGACCGATCTGGGAAAGGAGATTGGCCGAGACTACGAAATCGAGATACGGAACGGTTCTCAGGAAGGCGAGCGGCTCCGGTTGCTTACCGACCGCAAGCTCATCATAGCCCGAGAGATCGCGCTCGATCAGCCGAACATTGCTGTACCCTTTGAGCCGGAGCCAGAGGCGCACCGAGGCGAGATGCACGAGGTCGACAAGCACAACGGTATCAAAGGTCCGTGCCAGTTCCTCGATCGGCACGTCGCGCAGCAGACCTGAGCCGAGGACGACCGCCGTTCTCCTCTGTCGCAGGCCCACCAGGGCACTCCTCACCGCGTTCTTGCTTTGCTCCTCGTGCACCGCCCATTGCCGGCTGCAGCGGCCGGCGCGGGACCAGAGATTGACGGAGTATCGGATGAAGCGGCGATGCGCCTTCCGCGTCACCGGAACGGTCGCGGCATAGAGAAGCGCCTCTGCGATCATGATAGAGCTCCTGCCATTCGATCCATTCTCCCTCGTTCAATCGATTCTGTGTTCCGGATCAAGGGCCTTCGCCCTTGCCGCACCCGGCCCTTTCCGCTAGGAAACCGCCACTGTCACAGCGAGCGGAATACCTTGGAAATGAACGACAAGCAGAAGAAACCACAAAAGCTCAAGGCCAGACTTCCACGCGGCTTCGTCGATCGTTCGGCAGCCGACATTCGCGCCGTCAACGAAATGACCGCGAAGATCCGGGAAGTCTACGAGCATTATGGTTTCGATCCTGTCGAAACGCCGCTCTTCGAATACACCGATGCGCTGGGCAAGTTCCTACCCGATGCCGACCGGCCGAACGAAGGCGTCTTCTCGCTGCAGGACGATGACGAGCAGTGGATGTCGCTCCGCTACGACCTGACGGCGCCGCTTGCCCGTCACGTCGCCGAGAATTTCAACGAGATCCAGCTGCCCTACCGCACTTATCGCGCCGGTTGGGTCTTCCGCAACGAGAAGCCCGGCCCCGGTCGCTTCCGCCAGTTCATGCAGTTCGACGCTGACACCGTCGGTGCGCCTGGCGTGCAGGCCGATGCGGAAATGTGCATGATGATGGCCGATACGCTGGAAGCCCTCGGCATCAAGCGCGGCGATTACGTCATCCGCGTCAACAACCGCAAGGTTCTCGACGGCGTTCTCGAAGCGATCGGTCTTGGCGGTGATGACAAGGCCGGCCAGCGTCTCAACGTGCTGCGCGCGATCGACAAGCTCGACAAGTTCGGTCCGGAAGGCGTCACGCTCTTGCTCGGCCCCGGCCGCAAGGACGAGTCCGGCGACTTCACCAAGGGTGCCGGCCTTGATCGGACCCAGATCGACAAGGTTCTCTTCTTCGTCGGCATCAAGGACTACACCGAAAGCGCCGCGCAGCTTGCCGAGCTGGTTGCCGGGACGTCCAAGGGCGGCGAGGGTGTCGAGGAACTGAATTTCATCGGCGCATTGGTACGAAGCGCCGGCTACCAGTCCGACCGCATCAAGATCGACCCCTCCGTCGTCCGCGGCCTCGAATACTACACTGGCCCGGTCTACGAGGCGGAGCTCACCTTCGACGTCACCAACGAGAAGGGCGAGAAGGTTGTCTTCGGTTCCGTCGGCGGCGGCGGTCGCTATGACGGCCTCGTATCCCGCTTCATGGGTCAGCCGGTTCCGGCCACCGGCTTCTCTATTGGCGTCTCGCGCCTGATGACGGCGCTCAAGAATCTCGGCAAGCTCGGCCAAGCCAAGGTCGTCGAGCCGGTTCTCGTGACGGTCATGGATGGCGACGTCGACGCCATGGGCCGCTACCAGCGCATGACGCAGGAACTGCGCAAGGCCGGTATCCGCGCCGAGATGTTCCAGGGCAACTGGAAGAAGTTCGGCAACCAGCTCAAATACGCCGATCGCCGCGGCTGCCCCGTTGCCATCATTCAGGGCGGCGACGAGCGGGCGCAAGGCGTCGTGCAGATCAAGGACCTGATCGAGGGCAAACGCCTGTCGGGTGAGATCGAGGACAACGCCAGCTGGCGTGAGGCGCGCGTCGCACAGGAAACTGTTGCCGAAGGCGATCTTGTCGCCAAGGTAAAGGAAATTCTGGCGGCGCAGGCCGAAGACCGGAAGAGGGCGGGCTGAGATGGCCCTTATCAACCTGCCGGACTTCTCCGGCGAGCTCCTTGCAGAGTTTGCGGCGCGAAAGACGGAGCGGGTGGACACGCCCGTCATTCAGCCGGCCGAACCGTTTCTCGATATCGCTGGTGAGGATCTTCGTCGGCGCATCTTCATGACTGAAAGCGAGACGGGCGCCAGCCTCTGCCTGCGCCCGGAGTTCACGATCCCCGTCTGTCTGCGCCACATCGAGAGCGCGACCGGCACGCCGAAGCGCTATTCCTATCTCGGCGAGGTCTTCCGCCAGCGACGCGAAGGCGGCAACGAGTTCTATCAGGCCGGGATCGAGGATCTTGGCGACATCAACATTGCCGCGGCCGATGCGCGGGCGATCGGTGATGCGATCGGCGTGCTGGAGCGTGTCGTTCCCGGCAAGCGTCTTGCAGTGACGCTCGGCGATCAAGCGGTCTTCGAGGCGGTCGTGCAGGCGCTTGGCCTGCCGCTCGGCTGGCAGAAGCGGCTGATCCACGCGTTCGGCAATATGAGCCAGCTCGAGGCTCTGCTGGCGAGCCTTGTCAGCCCTCAGTTCGTGACCGGGCTGAGTGACGAGATCGCGCAGCTGATTGCCGCCGACGACGAAGCCGCACTGGTCGCGCATATCGATGCGACCATGCAGGCGACGGGCTATTCGACGAACGCCAGCCGCTCGCCACTGGAAATCGCGCGTCGCTTGAAGGAAAAGCTGATCCTCTCCGAAACGCGCCTCGATGACGCGGCCTTCCGCGTGCTTGAGGAATTCCTGTCGCTGAACGTGCCGCTGATCAATGCCTCGGCGGCGCTCGCTGGCTTTGCCGATGCCGCGGGCCTCAAGCTCGGCAACGCGCTGGCGCGTTTCGACGGCCGCGTGGCGGCTCTGGCGAATGCCGGCGTCGATTTGGCGCTGATCGACTACCGAGCAGCTTTCGGCCGTCCGCTGGATTACTACACCGGTCTGGTTTTCGAGATTGGCGTCCAGGGCACGTCGGCGGTTCTCGCCGGTGGGGGCCGTTTCGATCGCCTGATGACCTTCCTTGGCGCCAAGGAACGCATTCCTGCCGTCGGCTTCTCGCTCTGGCTGGATCGCATCGAAGCCGAGAGGGCTGCCTGATGACGATTACTATCGCACTGCCCTCCAAGGGCCGCATGAAAGACGATGCCTCGGCGATCTTCGAACGCGCCGGCATCAGGATCACCGCTGTCGGTAACGATCGTTCCTACCGCGGACGCGTCGAAGGCTGGGACGACGTCGAAGTCGCCTTTCTCTCCGCCTCCGAGATTTCTCGCGAGCTCGGCAACGGCACCGTCGATTTCGGCGTCACCGGCGAAGACCTCGTTCGCGAGGGCCTGGCGGAGGCCGACAAGCGTGTGGAGTTGTGCGCACGTCTCGGTTTCGGCCATGCCGATGTCGTGGTTGCCGTTCCTGAAATCTGGCTCGACGTCGACACTATGGCCGATCTTGGCGATGTCGCCTCCGATTTTCGTGCCCGCCACGGCCGCCGCCTGGCGATCGCCACCAAATACTGGCGGCTGACGCAGCAGTTCTTCTCCAGCCAGCATGGCATCCAGCTTTATCGCATCGTCGAAAGCCTTGGGGCAACGGAAGGGGCGCCAGCCTCGGGCTCGGCCGATATCATCGTCGACATCACCTCGACCGGCTCGACCCTTCGGGCGAACAACCTGAAAGTCCTGTCAGACGGTGTCGTCCTTCGCTCCGAGGCTTGCTTCGTCAGGGCACGGAAGGAAAGCCACGCGAATGACGCGACAGTTCAGCGGTTGATCGACGCCGTTCGTTCGGCGCTCTGACGCATCTTCGAATAATCGCATAAAAAAACCCGCCGTCTCGTGAACGGCGGGTTTTTCATGCCTGGGAGGATGCCTGATCGCTTAGGCGGCTGCGTAGGCGCCGCGACGTGCGTCGAGCGAGTAGACGCCCGGGCCGTAGGTGGCGAGCAGGATGTAGGCGCCGGCCAGCGTGATGTTCTTCATGACCATGATCTGGTTCAGGATGTTAACCAGTTCCGTGCCGCTGGCGTAGGGCAGGTGGAAGAGAACGGCCGTGAACACACAGAAGCCAGCCAGCAGCCAGCCGACGATCTTCGTCTGGAAGCCAACGAGAACGGCAAGGCCGGTCAGCAGTTCGAAGGCGCCTGCGAGATAGGCGAGGGCGGTCGCTGCCGGAAGGCCAGCCCCGGCGATCATGCCGGCAGTGCCAGCCGCATCGGCGAGCTTGCCGAAGCCTGCCAGGATGAACATGAAAGAGAGTAGGATGCGGGCGCCAAGAATGATGAGGTTGTTGGTATTCGACATGGGACGTTGTCTCCGTTTGAATGACGTCTGAGGTCGTTGTGCCCCCGGCACGCTATCAACCTCGATGCCACTTTGTCGCCTTTTTTTGCCGTAGTGGAAAGATAGACGGAAGGGGACACTTTGTTCTCTAATATTGAACGACAGATAGTGAGTAGGCAGCCTTGCCATCGGCGTTGGCCCTCTTCTATGTTCGGCCACCCAAGATGGAGGCCCCAATGGCAGATCTTTCCGCTTTTCCAATCACGACGCGCTGGCCAGCAGCAAACCCGGACATTATCCAGCTTTACTCGTTGCCGACGCCGAACGGCGTGAAGATATCGATCGCGCTCGAGGAACTCGGCTTGCCCTATGAGCCGCATCTGATTTCGTTCAGCACCAATGACCAGAAATCTCCGGAATTCGTGTCGCTCAATCCGAACGGGCGTATTCCAGCGATCATCGATCCCAATGGTCCGGACGGAAAGCCGATCGGCCTTTTCGAATCCGGTGCCATCCTGCTCTATCTCGCCGAGAAGACCGGCAAGCTCATTCCGTCAGACGCGGCCGGGCGCTACGAGACGATCCAGTGGGTCTTCTTCCAGATGGCCGGAATCGGGCCGATGTTCGGGCAGTTCGGGCATTTCTACAAGTTCGCGGCCGACAAGGTCACGAACAACTCCTACCCGATGGAGCGCTACCGCGACGAATCCAAGCGGCTGCTCAGTGTGCTGGAAGCACGGCTGCAGGGCCGGCAGTGGATCATGGGTGATCTCTACACCATCGCCGATATCGCCACATTCCCGTGGCTCCGGGGCGCCGATATCTTCTACGGCGGCCGGGAGGTGCTGGACTATAAGAGCTTCCCGGCTGTCATGGACTGGCTCGAGCGTTGCATCCTCCGGCCGGCATCCGGAAAAGGCCTGAGTATACCTGCGCGACCTGAGTAAAGCCGAAGCAAGATAGCGACAAGAGCCGGTCCCACAGGGGCCGGCTCTTGTCTCGTGGACGCTGCTATTGGCGGCGCGCAAACTCGTTGCCGACATTGGTCTTGAAACGCGGAAAGACGAAAACGCCAAGCATGCTGCCGTGGTAGGCATCGTCATGCCCGTTCGACTCGCCCATGCAGAACAACGGCTGACGGAAGCCATTCGACATTATGATCGTCGTCGAGAAGCAGAAGGACGACGAAAGCGTAGCGGCCTGCTCGAAGAGTTCCAGGATGTGTGCGTGATCCTTGGGGTCATAACAGCGCATGAGGCTGAGAAGCCCGCATTCCCGGGCCGGTAGCCCGTGCAGCAGGGCGCTCGATTCCTTGAGGTGGATCACGCCGCTGGAAAAGTCTGCGACCCAGGTTTCCGAAATGGAAAACTGCGCCAGCATTTCAGGATCGTGATTGCTGATATCCAGTGAGCCCGGCATGAGCGGTGCCGCGGCGTTGGTTTTCGCGATTTTGAACAAGTTTTTCCCCAGCTTAGGTACAGCTTCCCCCGCTGCACGTCCGGCAAAAATGAGCAGGTTCAAGCTGCACCGCGCTTCATGCACGGGCACCTGCGAAATGGGGTCTGGATTGCCGGTTCTTCTAACGGAACCGTTTCCAATTTCGCCGAAAGCTTACACAACTTATGATGTATCGTCGGGAGGGGTTCTTCCCGAGCTCGGTCTCGCGCTCTTGTGGTCGGGATCGTTGTCGGTCGCGACCGTCGGCCGATGAACGCGCGCCGAATGCAGCGCGGATTTATAGGCACTTTTATGCAAACGGCAACCGGCTTTTTGCATGCCGCTGGTCTCTACTGTGAGTGGAAAGGGAGCTTGCGGTGGTGTGGAGATTAAAAGAAAGCCAAAAGACTGCAATTTTTGAGGGTGTAAACGGTTTCAGTTGCCGTCGATGCAGTCAAATCTGCATGAAATTGCATCGAAATGGAAAACAGCCTCCGGACGAAAAAATGCAAACCCGCAAGCTTTGCGAAAGCCTCGCCAAACGCGAGCTACGCTCAGATATCTGCTTAAACGTTTCAGCTAACAATTGAAAAACACGCTCGACCGCAATCCCGCGAATCAGAGTCGAAACGAAAAAGGGCGGTCCGAAGACCGCCCTTCCTGTTCCGGGAAAACCGGAGATAGATCGATGAAGCTTTATGGACGACTTCAGCGATAGGCTTTCGCCTATCACATTATGTCCATGCCGCCTGTTCAGCGCGCTTGTCGCACTGAACCACTTGAAGTGCATGGGCGAAGCTTTACGGACATACCTGCGATAGGCTTTGCCTATCACATCATGTCCATGCCGCCCATGCCGCCCATGCCGCCTGGCATGCCAGCCGGAGCGTCCTTCTTCGGCAGCTCGGCAATCATGGCTTCGGTGGTGATCAGCAGCGAAGCAACCGAAGCTGCGTCCTGCAGAGCCGTGCGAACAACCTTGACCGGGTCGACGATACCCATGGCGATCATGTCGCCATATTCGCCGGTCTGAGCGTTGTAACCGAAGTTGTCCTGGCCCTTTTCGAGGATCTTGCCGACAACGATCGAAGCTTCGTCACCAGCGTTCTCGGCGATCTGACGGGCCGGAGCCTGCAGAGCGCGGCGAACGATGTTGATGCCGGCTTCCTGGTCGTCGTTCTCGCCCTTGACCGAGATCTTGGCGGAGGAACGCAACAGGGCAACGCCGCCGCCCGGTACGATACCTTCCTGAACAGCAGCGCGCGTCGCGTTGAGCGCGTCGTCGATGCGGTCCTTCTTTTCCTTCACTTCGACTTCCGTCGAGCCACCGACGCGGATGACGGCAACGCCACCAGCGAGCTTGGCAAGACGCTCCTGCAGCTTTTCGCGGTCGTAGTCGGAGGTGGTTTCTTCGATCTGGGCCTTGATCTGGGCAACGCGGCCTTCGATGTCGGACTTGGCGCCCGAACCGTCGACGATCGTCGTGTTTTCCTTGGAGATCGAAACCTTCTTGGCGCGGCCGAGCATGTCGAGCGTGACCGACTCGAGCTTGATGCCGAGGTCTTCCGAGATGACCGTGCCGCCCGTGAGGATCGCGATGTCTTCGAGCATGGCCTTGCGGCGGTCGCCGAAGCCCGGAGCCTTGACAGCAGCAATCTTCAGGCCGCCGCGCAGCTTGTTGACGACGAGCGTAGCAAGAGCTTCGCCTTCGACGTCTTCAGCGATGATGAGGAGCGGCTTGCCGGTCTGAACGACAGCTTCGAGAACCGGGAGCATAGCCTGGAGGTTCGAGAGCTTCTTCTCGTGCAGGAGGATGAAGGCGTCTTCGAGGTCAGCAATCATCTTTTCCGGGTTGGTGACGAAGTACGGGCTGAGGTAGCCGCGGTCGAACTGCATGCCTTCGACGACTTCGAGTTCGGTTTCAGCGGTCTTGGCTTCTTCGACGGTGATAACGCCTTCGTTGCCGACCTTCTGCATTGCTTCAGCAATGTCGAGACCGATCTGCTTTTCGCCGTTTGCGGAGATCGTGCCGACCTGGGCAACTTCTTCCGACGTGTTGATCTTCTTGGCCTTGGCCTGGAGATCCTTGACGACTTCGCTAACAGCGAGGTCGATACCGCGCTTCAGGTCCATCGGGTTCATGCCGGCAGCAACTGCCTTGGCGCCTTCGCGGACGATTGCCTGAGCGAGAACCGTTGCGGTCGTCGTGCCGTCGCCGGCGATGTCGTTGGTCTTCGAAGCAACTTCGCGGACCATCTGGGCGCCCATGTTTTCGAACTTGTCTTCCAGTTCGATTTCCTTGGCGACCGAAACACCGTCCTTGGTGATGCGCGGAGCGCCGAAGGACTTGTCGATGATGACGTTACGACCCTTCGGGCCGAGCGTTACCTTCACTGCGTCAGCGAGAATGTCGACGCCACGCAGCATCTTTTCGCGCGCGGTGCGGCCAAACTTGATTTCTTTAGCTGCCATGATTGAAACTCCTGAATTCGAGTTGTCCGGGCTTTGGGCCCGTAGCTAAAATCGGAAAGGGGAAAACGGCTGATTAGCCGATGATGCCCATGATGTCGGCTTCCTTCATGATCAGAAGGTCTTCCCCGTTGATCTTGACTTCGGTGCCGGACCACTTGCCGAACAGAACGCGATCGCCAGCCTTGACGTCGAGCGCGACGACCTTGCCGGACTCGTCACGAGCGCCGGAACCGACGGCGACGATTTCGCCTTCCTGCGGCTTTTCCTTGGCGGTGTCTGGAATGATGATGCCGCCCTTGGTCTTTTCTTCGGACTCAACGCGGCGAACGACGACGCGATCGTGAAGGGGGCGGAAATTGGTGGTTGCCATTGTCTAATCCCTCGATCAAATGACACTCGCGGGCCGAGAGCGGCCCGCACGGATGGGTGTTAGCACTCCTCATTGGTGAGTGCTAGCGAGGCAGCATTTAGGAGTGGCCTATCGGGGAGTCAAGAACGGCCGCAATTTTTCTTTGCCGTCCTCGCAAACAGCCTTAACAGCACATCCTTGTCGGAAGTGCGACAGGCTGCGCGGTGATCAAGCTTTCCGTGAGCTTCTATCTCTGAAAAAGCTAAGTGCAGCCCTTTGGCGCCCGGATTGTCGTAAAGGCGTGCCGATGATATCGAGCGCCTTGGGGCGAGAGGGGCGACAACCGTGAACGAGGCGATCGCGGCAGAGGAAAGCGTGGCGGTACCGACGCTGCGACAGGCAGCGCGCGTCTGGGCGCGGATTGGCTGTCTGAGCTTCGGCGACCCGACCGGCCAAATCGCTCTCATGCATAGGACCATCGTCGACGAGAAGCGCTGGATCTCTGAAGAGCGCTTCCTGCTTGCGCTGAATTTCTGCATGCTGCTGCCAGGGCCCGAGGCCCAGCAACTAGCCACCTACATGGGCTGGCTGATGCACGGCATACGCGGTGGCCTTATTGCCGGCCTGCTGTTCATATTGCCTGGCTTCCTTGTCATCCTGGCGCTGTCGAGCCTGTACGCCGTCTTTCAGGAAGCGACCTGGCTTCCTGCGCTCTTCTTCGGTGTGAAGGCGGCGGTCGTGGCAATCGTCATCGAGGCATTGCTCCGGATGGGACGCCGAGCGTTGAAGGAACGCTTTCATTATTATGTGGCCGGAGCATCGTTCCTGGCTCTCTTCCTTCTGAACTTGTCGTTTCCCCTGGTTATCATCCTGGCCGGAGCAGCAGGTCTGCTATGGACGAGGCATCGCCAGCGTCGATTGGCAGCGCCAGCCTTTCCGCGAACCTCTCCGCACAGGCGTTTTCCGGCGGTAACGACGCATGCGATCGCAAAGCCGCTTGTAGTGCTCGTGCTCTGGATCCTCGTCTGGCAGTCACCGCTCTTTTTCATTCGTGGCCTCGACGCGCCTACGGATCTGATCGCCGAAACGCTGAGCGGCGAAACCAACGTCTTCGGTGCGATCTTCGTCTTCTTCTCCAAGATGGCCGTCATTACCTTCGGAGGCGCTTACGCCGTTCTGACCTATGTCGCGCAAGTCGCCGTCGGTCATTACGCCTGGCTTCAGCCCGGTGAGATGCTCGACGGACTGGCACTTGCTGAGACGACGCCCGGGCCGCTCGTCCTTGTCCTCTGCTTTGTCGGTTTTCTCGCTGGCTACCGCAACCCCGTTGCCATGGCGCCGCTGGCCGGTGGTGTTCTCGGCGCCTTCCTCGCCGCATGGGCAACGTTCGTGCCGAGCTTCGTCTGGATCTTCGCCGGGGCTGCCTACATTGACAGGCTGCGGAACAATGAGAACCTCTCGGCCGCCCTTTCGGCGATTGCAGCGGCCGTGGTCGGCGTCATTCTCAATCTTGCCATATGGTTCGGCCTGCATGTGCTTTTTGCCGAGGTCGGTCGCGTGGCGCTCCTTTCCGGCAAGACCGGGCTGCCGATCGTCAGCGTCGCCTGGCCACAGTGGTGGACGCTCGATCTCGCGGCGCTCGGGATATTCGTGCTGGCGTCCGTCGTGCGCTTTCGCTTCAAGGTCGGCATCCTGGCAGTCATCGGCGTGTCCACCGCTGCGGGTCTGTTGGTCAAGGCTGCCATCGCCGTCCTCTAGTCGATGGGTTCCGGTTTTTTGCAGTTGCTCACTGCAAAATGCCTTGCCATCGCGGCATGCCTTTGCGATGTCAGCCGTGAGTTAACGAGATCGGGAAATCGGAATGGCCAAGCGGATCGAGAACTTTGCGGAAATCACCAGCCAGTATGATGCGGTGTTCTGCGATGTCTGGGGTGTCCTGCACAACGGCGTCGATCCCTTCCCGAAGGCGGCGGCTGCACTGGAGGCAGCGCGTGCGGAAGGACTGACCGTCGTTCTCATCACCAATTCGCCACGCATCGCTCCGCAAGTTGTGGCGCAGCTTCGCCAGATCGGTATCCAGAACGGCGCCTACGACCGGATCGTCACATCGGGCGACGTGACGCGCGGCCTGATTGCCGAGGGGCCGAAGAAGGTGTTTCTGCTCGGACCGGATCGCGACCTGGCAATCATCGAGGGGCTTGGCGTGGAACGCGTCGATGCCAGGGATGCGGACTCCGTCGTCTGCACCGGCTTTTTCGACGACGAAACTGAGGCTCCGGAAGACTACACCGAGATGCTGAAGGCGTTCCAGGCGCGCGGTGTGCCGATGATCTGCGCCAACCCTGATCTGGTTGTCGAGCGCGGCCACAAGATCATTCCCTGCGCCGGTGCGATGGCGGCTTACTACAATCAGCTCGGTGGACAAACGCGCATCGCGGGCAAGCCGCACAAGCCGATCTATGATGCCGTATTGTCGGTCGCCCGCGAGGCGCATGGCGAGTTTCCGAAGAGCCGCGTCCTCGCGATCGGGGACGGGATGCCGACCGATGTGCGCGGCGCTCTCGATTATGGCCTCGACCTCCTATATATCAGCGGCGGCATCCATGCGAAGGAATACACGCTGAATGGAGAGACCGATGAGGCGATCCTCACGGCCTACCTAGAGCGCGAAAAAGCGACCCCGAAGTGGTGGATGCCCCGTCTCGCATAAAGAGCCCCGCACAAGAAAAGCCAGCCGATGACCGTTTTTCACCGCAACGAAACTCGCGAACCCTTGCCGGACCACCTGCGTGGTGGTGTGATTGCCATTGGCAACTTCGACGGCGTGCATCGCGGGCATCAGTCCGTGCTGAACCGGGCCCTGGAGATATCGCAGCAGCGTGGCATTCCGGCACTGGTCCTGACCTTCGAGCCACATCCGCGCACTGTCTTCCGTCCCGATCAGCCGGTCTTTCGTTTGACGCCCGCACCGCTCAAGGCGCGTATCCTCGAGGCGATCGGCTTCAATGCGGTCATCGAATATCCCTTCGACAGGGAGTTTTCGCAGCGTTCCGCCGATGATTTCATCCATTCGATCCTCAAGGATTGGCTCAGCGCATCCGAGGTCGTGACGGGGTTCAACTTTCATTTTGGGCGTGGCCGGGAAGGCGGTCCGGCCTTCCTGATGGATGCCGGTCAAAAATACGGGTTCGGCGTTACGCTGATCGACGCATTTCGCGACGAGAATACCGATGTTGTCTCTTCGAGCCATATTCGCGAACTGCTGAAGGACGGCAACGTTAGCGAGGCGGCCGCAATGCTCGGCTATCACTTTACAGTGGAAGCGGAAGTCATTGGCGGCGAGAAGCTTGGTCGCCAGCTCGGCTTCCCGACCGCAAACATGCAATTGCCTGCTGAAGCCGATCTGAAGGCCGGCATCTATGCCGTTCGCTTTCGTCTTGCCGATGGCACACTGCATGATGGCGTCGCCAGCTACGGTCGCCGTCCGACGGTCACGGACAATGGTGCGCCGTTGCTCGAGACCAACGTTTTCGATTTCAGCGGCGACCTTTACGGGCAGATCTGTTCCGTTTCCTTCTTCGGCTATCTGCGACCCGAACTGAAGTTCGATGGCCTCGATCCGCTTGTGGAACAGATGAACCGCGACAAGGAAGAGGCAAGGGCACTGCTTGCCGGCGTGCGGCCGCTCGGTGAACTCGACCTCAAGATCTGCTTCCACTGAATTTGGGACGGCGGCGCTTGCTACGCGCTCATCGGCGTTCGCCCGCGACACCATGAAATCCCTCTTCCTTTTCCCTGCAAAAGCGCCTATGAACCGGCGCGATGAACAAGTTCCGGCTGGCGATCACGATACGAATTATCGGCCCGGCCTTCCGCGCGCGCTAAGCGGCCGGAAGGTCCGGGTTTTCGGCGCTTGGACGACGAGCGCCTCCGTCACCAATTTTCAAGCCCGTTGCGCCCGCTTCCGTGGCGCCTAGAGACGATTGCTAGACATGACCGACACAGCCGAAAAACTCGACTACTCGAAGACCCTCTATCTGCCGGAAACGGACTTCCCGATGCGCGCCGGCCTGCCGCAGAAGGAGCCGGAAACCGTTGCCCGCTGGCAGCAGATGGGTCTCTACAAGAAGCTGCGCGCTTCCGCCGCTGGCCGTGAGAAATTCGTGCTTCACGACGGCCCTCCCTACGCGAACGGCAACATCCATATCGGCCACGCGCTGAACAAGATCCTCAAGGATGTCATCAATCGCTCGTTCCAGATGCGCGGCTACGACGCCAACTACGTCCCCGGCTGGGACTGCCACGGCCTTCCGATCGAATGGAAGATCGAGGAGAAGTACCGTGAGAAGGGCAAGAACAAGGACGAAGTTCCGGTCAACGAATTCCGCCAGGAATGCCGCGACTTTGCTGCTGGCTGGATCAAGGTCCAGTCGGAGGAGTTCAAGCGCCTCGGCATCGAAGGCGACTTCGACAACCCGTACACGACGATGAACTTCCACGCGGAATCGCGCATCGCCGGCGAACTGCTGAAGATCGCCAAGTCAGGCCAGCTCTATCGCGGTTCGAAGCCGATCATGTGGTCGGTCGTCGAGCGCACGGCGCTCGCCGAAGCTGAAGTCGAATACGCCGATGTCGAAAGCGATATGATCTGGGTGAAGTTCCCAGTGGCTGATGGCCCCAGCGAACTCAAGGGCGCCTTCGTCGTGATCTGGACGACGACGCCGTGGACGATCCCGGGCAACCGCGCCATCGCCTATTCCTCGCGCTACGGCTACGGCCTCTACGAGATCGAGACCGCTGAGAACGACTTCGGACCGCAGCCGGGCGAACGGCTGATCTTCGCCAAGCGCCTCGCCGAGGAGTCGGCTGCCAAGGCGAAGGTGACCCTCAAGTTCGTCCGTGATGTCGCAGCGGCGGAATTCGCGGCGATCACCTGCACGCACCCCTTGCACGGACTCGGTGGCGGCTACGATTTCCATGTGCCGCTCCTCGACGGCGACCATGTCACCGACGAGACGGGCACCGGTTTCGTTCACACCGCGCCGAGCCACGGCCGGGAAGACTTTGATGCCTGGATGGCCAACGTCCGTTTGCTGGAAGAGCGCCACATCTCGTCGGCGATCCCGTTCCCGGTCGACGACGCTGGTTTCTTCACGGCTGACGCTCCCGGCTTCGGCCCGGATGCCGAGGGCGGTGCTGCTCGCGTCATCGACGACAAGGGCAAGAAGGGTGATGCCAACGAGCGTGTCATCAAGGCGTTGATCGGTCGCCATGCGCTGTTTGCACGCGGCCGCCTCAAGCACTCCTATCCGCACTCCTGGCGTTCGAAGAAGCCGGTCATCTTCCGCAATACGCCGCAGTGGTTCGTCTACATGGACAAGGAACTCGGCGATGGCACGACACTGCGCTCGCGCGCCCTGAACGCAATCGACGCAACCCGCTTCGTACCCGCGGCCGGTCAGAACCGCCTGCGCGCCATGATCGAACAGCGCCCGGATTGGGTCCTGTCGCGTCAGCGCGCCTGGGGCGTGCCGATCTGCCTCTTCGTCAATGATGACGGCGGTATCCTGCAGGACGATGCCGTGAACGCGCGCATCCTGGAAGCCTTTGAGAACGAGGGCGCCGATGCTTGGTTCGCCGATGGTGCACGTGAGCGCTTCCTGGGCGAGAAGGCAAATGAGCCCTGGACGCAGGTCATGGACATCCTCGACGTCTGGTTCGACTCGGGCTCGACGCACACCTTCACGCTCGAAGATCGCCCGGATCTGAAGTGGCCGGCCGACCTTTACCTTGAAGGGTCCGACCAGCACCGCGGCTGGTTCCATTCGTCGCTGCTGGAATCTGCCGCAACCCGTGGCCGGGCGCCCTATGATGCTGTTCTCACCCATGGCTTCACCATGGACGAGAAAGGCGAGAAGATGTCGAAGTCGAAAGGCAACGTGACATCTCCGCAGGAAATCATGAAGGACGCAGGCGCAGATATCCTGCGCCTTTGGGTGATGACGTCCGACTACGCTGAGGATCTGCGTGTCGGCAAGACGATCATCCAGACGAACATCGATGCCTATCGCAAGCTGCGCAACACGATCCGCTGGATGCTCGGCACGCTGGCGCACGACAAGGGCGAAGTCATCGCGCTTGCCGATCTGCCGGAGCTCGAGCAACTGATGCTGCATCGCCTCGCCGAACTTGAACAACTTATCCGCGAAAGCTACGACGCCTTCGACTTCAAGAAGATCGCTCGCGCACTGATCGATTTCGCCAACGTCGAGCTCTCGGCCTTCTACTTCGACGTCCGCAAGGATGCGCTTTACTGCGATGCGCCGTCGAGTCTCCGCCGTCGCTCGGCCCTTCATGTCATCCGCAACATCTTCGAATGCATTGTTACATGGCTGGCGCCGATGCTGCCGTTCACGACGGAAGAGGCATGGCTGTCGCGCAATCCTTCGGCGGTTTCGGTTCACCTCGAGCAGTTCCCGACCATTCCGGCGGACTGGAAGAACGAGGCACTGGCCGAGAAGTGGAAGAAGATCCGCGTGGTCCGCACGGTCGTCACGGGCGCACTGGAAATCGAGCGCAAGGACAAGCGTATCGGCTCCTCGCTAGAGGCTGCCCCCGTCGTTCACGTCGCTGATGCGGAGCTTCTGAAGGCGCTGGAGGGCCAGGACTTCGAGGAGATCTGCATCACCTCTGGCATCGTCATCGATGGCACGGAAGGGCCGGCCGATGCGTTCCGTCTGCCGGAGGTGTCAGGTGTCAGCGTCGAGCCGAAACTGGCAGAAGGCACCAAATGCGCCCGCTCCTGGCGGATCACGACGGATGTCGGTTCTGACACCGAGTATCCCGACGTCTCGGCCCGCGATGCGGCTGCGTTGCGCGAACTAGCGGTGCAAAACTGAAGAATATTACCGGGTGAATTGCACAATCGCGGTTCATCCGGTAAAAGCTGCCTGAAAATGGCCGGATTTTTGCGTCAGGGGGACGAGTGTCCGGTAGGGCGAAGATTGCACCGGCATGGCTGGAAGGGTTTTCATGTTATCAACACGTTGGATCCGTGTGGGCGTCTGCCTGACTGTTGCTATGGCCGGCGGCGCGATGATCACCGGCTGCATGGGGAGCCCGCGCTACGGTACGGACAAGACCGCGATGGAACAGTTGACCGACGACCTTGGTCAGTCCGTTTCATTGACCGGCGACGGGCCGAAGAACAAGGGCGTCAAGTACAGCGCCCGCCCGGGCCTCGTGCTGCCGCAGGCAGCTGACAAGGAGAACCTCGTCGAGCCGCAGCAGAGCATAGCCAGCAAGGAAAATCCGCAGTGGATCGAATCCCCGGAAGAGACCCGCGCACGCCTAGTCAAGGAAGCTGACGAAAACAGCGACAACCCGAACTACCGCTCGCCGCTCGCAAGCGACAAGGTTGAAGGTGGCCGGCAAACGACCGAAGCCCAGACCAAGGCCTATCGCGAGGCTCGCGCCACCCAGAAGGGCTCCTATACCGACCGCCGCTACATCTCGGATCCGCCAACCGAATACCGCCAGGTCGACGATCCGGCCAAGCTGGACGATCTCGGCGAGCCGGAGCTGAAGAAGGCGAAGAAGAAGAAGAAGGAAGCTGCGATTGCCGGTACGGGCAATCAGTGGTGGAACCTCCTCCAGTAAGGTTTCAAGCGGGGCATCAGCCCCGCTTTGCTTTTGACCACTTGTCTACCAACATCCTGCCGGCAAGGCTAGTGCCGACGGCGCGAAGATCGCGCCGGTACCAGTAATGTTACGGCATATCCCGTTTCTGCGCGAAGAACGTTCGAAGGATGTCGGCGGATGTCGTCTCCTGCAAACCGGAATACACCTCCGGGGCGTGATGGCAGGTAGGCTGCCTGTAGAAACGCACGCCATTGTCGACGGCGCCACCCTTCGGGTCTTCGGCACCGTAGTAGAGCCGGCGAATGCGCGCAAAGGAAATGGCGGCCGCGCACATGGTACAGGGTTCCAGCGTTACATAGAGGTCGGCGCCGGTCAGCCGCTCCTGACCAAGCGCCTCGCAGGCCATCCGAATGACGGCGACTTCAGCGTGAGCTGTGACATCGTTGAGCTCGCGGGTGCGGTTGCCGGATGCCGCGACCACGGCCCCGTCAATCACCAGAACCGCTCCGATCGGCACCTCGCCGCGCTCTCCGGCGGCGCGGGCCTGGTCGAGCGCCAGCTCCATAAATTGATTTGTCTTCACGATCCGACAATTTCCACTTAACCGCAGGGGCGCGACCTGATAGGAAGGCCCCAAAAGGCAGGCAAACAACAAATGACATTCAAAGACAAGCCAAAACGGCCAGGCGGCAAGCCATCTCCGCGCGATGCCGGCCCGAAATCCGGTCGGAAGCCGGCCAAGGCGCTCGTCAAGACCGAGGCGAGCAGCGTTGCCGAAGGTGACGCCAAGGCCGAGCGCATCTCGAAAGTGATGGCGCGCGCCGGTGTCGCATCGCGTCGCGATATCGAGCGCATGATCATGGACGGCCGCGTCAAGCTGAACGGCAAGCTCCTCGAGACCCCTGTCGTCAACGTGACGCTGACGGACAAGATCGAAGTGGACGGCGTTCCGATCCGCGGTATCGAACGCACCAGGCTCTGGCTTTACCACAAGCCCGCCGGCCTTGTGACGACGAACGTGGATCCGGAAGGACGCCCCACGGTATTCGACAACCTGCCGGACGACCTGCCGCGCGTCATGTCGATTGGCCGCCTCGACATCAACACCGAGGGCCTGCTGCTTTTGACCAATGACGGCGGCCTAGCTCGCGCCCTCGAACTGCCGACGACCGGCTGGCTGCGCCGCTACCGCGTGCGCGCCCACGGCGAGATCGATCAGGAGGCGCTCGACAAGCTCAAGGATGGCATCGCCGTCGATGGTGTCCTTTATGGCGCGATCGAAGCGACCCTTGACCGTACACAGGGCTCGAACGTCTGGCTCACCATGGGCCTGCGTGAAGGCAAGAACCGCGAAATCAAGAACGTGCTGGGTGCGCTCGGTCTCGACGTCAATCGTCTGATCCGCATCTCCTACGGCCCGTTCCAGCTCGGCGATCTGCCGGAGCGGGATGTGGTCGAAGTGCGCGGCCGCACCTTGCGCGACCAGCTCGGCCCGCGCCTGATCGAGGACGCGAAGGCCAATTTCGACGCGCCGATCTACAACTCGCCGGCTGTCGCTGCTGAGGAAGAACCCGAAGCGAAGCCGGAGCGCCGCGAGCGCCCCCGCAAGCCGGAAGACAAGCGCGAGCGTGCGCTGAGCCGCCTCGACACCAAGCGCGACGATCGCCGCGATGACCGTCGCGATGGTGGCCGCAATGACGATGATCGTCCGAAGCGCCCCGCGCTCGGCAGCCGCCGCAATGCCAATGTCTGGATGGCTCCCGGCGCCCGCCCGCTCGGCGAGAAGGCAGCCGCTAGGGCCGAGAAGAATGCCAAGACGGCGCAGCGCCGTGGCGAAAAGCCCGGCCGCGATAGGCCGCAGGCGGCAAGCTTCGGGGATGACCGCCACCGCGTCCAGATCAACCGGGCCACCGATGAAGAGGGCGAATGGATCCGCTCCAGCGATGTGAGCCGCGACGACGGCGATCGCAAGCGTTCCGGTGATCGCGGCCTGCGCGGCGACCGCCCGTCGCGTGGCGACAGGTCCTTCGGCGATCGTGGCGACCGTTCCGGCGGCGACCGCACCGCGCGCGGGGAGAGACCCTATGGCGACCGCCCACCGCGCGGCGATCGGCCATTCGGCGACAAGCCCCGTGGTGAGCGCAAGCCGCGCGAGGACGGCGACCGTCCCCGTTCCTTCGGCGACCGCCCGGCACGCGGAGACCGGCCAGCCGGTGACCGTCCATTCGGCGGCAAGCCGCGTGGCGACCGCAGGCCGCGCGAGGACGGTGATGAGCGTCCCCGTTTCTTCGGTGATCGGCCGCCGCGTGGCGACCGGCCGTTCGGCGACAAGCCGCGCCGTCCGCGCGAAGAGGGCGATGAGCGTCCCCGCGCCAAGCGCTTCTCCGGCGAGGCTCGCTCCGAGCGTCCGGCCGGCGAGCGCTCCTTCGGCGACAAGCCGCGCGGCAAGAGCTTCGGCGGTAAGCCCGGTGGCGGCAAATCTTTCTCCGGCAAGCCGAAGGGCGACAGGCCGGGGGGCAGTGGCAAGCCTTCGGGCGGGCCGTCGCGGGGTGGACCAAAAGGAAAGGGAATAGGACGCGGTGCGGATCGTCGGCGGTGAGTTTCGCGGACGGCCGCTTGCCGTACCAAAGTCAAACGACATCCGGCCGACTGCCGACCGGACGCGTGAGAGCCTGTTCAACATTCTGAGCCATGCCTATCCGGAATGCGTCGATGGCACCCGGATACTGGATCTCTTTGCCGGCACCGGCGCCGTTGGCCTCGAAGCCGTCTCGCGCGGCTGCCGCCATGCGCTGTTCGTCGAAAACAGCGTCGAGGGCAGGGGCCTGCTCTGGGAAAACATCGATGCGCTCGGCCTGCATGGCAGGACGCGCATCCTGAGGCGCGATGCGACCGATCTCGGCAGCGTCGGCAATCTCGAGCGGTTCCAGATGCTGTTTGCCGACCCGCCCTACGGCAAGGGGCTTGGCGAAAAGGCAATGGCCGCCGCAGCCAAGGGTGGCTGGCTGCAACCGGGCGCGATTGCAGTCCTGGAAGAACGCGCGGACGTTGCCGTTTCGGTCGACCCTTCCTATCTTTTCCTCGAAAGCCGGATATTCGGCGATACCAAGGTTCATTTCTTCCGCTATCAGCCTGAATAGGGCGGCGGAAATCGGGGGCAGCGGTGCAGCAGGCAGAGAAGATCGAAACCGAGTTGCCTGCCTCGACCGGCGCCTCCGGCCGTTCGACACCCACAGTTGCGGTTGCCTTCGGCGGTGGCGGCGCGCGTGGCCTGTCTCACATCCACGTCATAGAAACGCTGGATGAACTCGGCATTCGTCCCGTAGCAATCGCAGGCTCCTCGATCGGCTCCATCATGGGCGCGGGCATGGCGGCTGGAATGACCGGCGAAGCCATCCGCGAGCATGTCATGATGACGGTCGGCAACAAGGCTGCCGTTGTCAGTCGCCTCTGGGGCCTGCGCCCGCAGACGGTGCGCGATGCGGTTGCCAACGGCGTGCGCATCGGACAGTTCAATCTCGAGCGTATCCTGAAAGCTTTCCTTCCCGCCGATCTTCCGGATCGCTTCGAGGATCTGCTGGTGCCAACGACGGTGACGGCCACCGATTATTACGGCCAGTGCGAAGTGCTGACGAGCCACGGTGCGTTGTTCCCGGCGCTGGCCGCTTCCTCGGCAATCCCCGCGGTCTTCATGCCGGTGCGGCTGCACGGACGGGTGATGATCGATGGCGGCATCAGCAATCCCGTGCCTTACGAATGCCTGATGGACCGCGCCGATATCGTCATCGGCATCGATGTCGTCGGCGCGCCGGAAGGCGACGGCACCCATATTCCGAACCGGATGGAGAGCATCTTCGGCTCCGGGCAGCTGATGATGCAGACCGCCATTTCCCTGAAGCTGCGCCTGCAGGCACCGCACATCTTCCTGCGCCCCCCAGTTGGGCGCATCGGCGTGATGGACTTCCTGAAGGCTCGCCAAGTCCTGTCCATGTCGGTCGGCATCAAGGACGAACTGAAATACGCGCTCGATCGGGAGATCGAAGCGCGGATCGCCTCTTAGAGGCTTTGCCCAAGACTAGTAGCCGTTAATACCGCTGCCACGAACCGGGCCAATCCCTGCGGGGGTTGCGTAGGTGGTATTCCCTGCGCCCGAGCCGGTGGTTGCGCATCCGGAAAGGGTAACGAGGGCAATGGCCGCGACGGCCAGAAGACAGCGTAGAGGCATAGCATTGTCCTAACATCGAAGACTGCGCGGGCCTCAGGGGCCAGAGCCGGATACTCCCTCAAATCAATGGCAATCGCAACGGGTATCGCGGGCCGCGGATCAATACCTGCGGAGAAAGTGGCGGCGACTATCACCAGTAGGATGCTCGACGCGATGGCCTCAGCCAGAGCGGAGTTACTCGCTTACGTCTTCATCGGGATCGCTCGTTATCTCGCCTCTTTGTTGCTTCAAGAGATGTTCTCCTAATCCGAGCAGGCCTCCGACGGCGAGCGGTGTTTTGGGGGAGCTAATTAGTGCCTCCGTGATACTCTGCAGGGGACATCCTGTTTTCTAGAGTTCGCAACCCATTATCAAACTCATTGATTGTATCGATGTGCTTCAAGAACACGTCAACAGACCAGTCAATTTCGGGGAACTTTAACTTGCTATTTGCGGACAACGCAAAGAATTGCACGCCATCCGTTTTAAAGCTCCTGCGGAAAGCGGTATGAGCAACTATGTTCCTATCCTCGGTGCACTTCTTAGCCCGCCGCGCGAGTTCATCAAAACTGGCTGCTTTGTCCTTGTCGTAGATGAACAGGTTAACCAAGGTTCGTAGGGTCTTTATTTTGTCATCAAAGGACATGTTGCGGGCGATGATAGCGGCAGGGAGATCGGTGACTTCCAATACCTCAGCGAGTGCCTTGTTAACCCCTTCTTCAAGCAGAGCAAAGAATCCCATATAGGCGCCGACAAGCGTGAATGCGCGAGTGTCGGGATCTAGCTTCAACATCGCCTCCTTCGTCAGTCCAAACGTCATACCATCCTCGTGTAAGTCCTGAAAATGCGCGGCATGAGAGCGTGGTGAAAGTATTCGCGCAAGCCGAGATCTGCTGTCGTCATAGTGGGGGGCAAAAGAGCTTTCACCGTCTGAGCCAACAGAACGTTTCAATTTAACCCTGAAAGGCTAAGCGTCGGCCGTCACTTCTGCCGTGCCAGCCAGCGGGTCCTCGTCGAAGCTCGCGGCGCGCTTTGGCTTCATGAGTGGCTCCGGTTTCACCGGCTGGGAGAACAGCATGTCGCGGCCGGCCTGCAGTCCTTCCGTGACCTGCAGCACCAGGCGCGCTTCATCACGCTTGCGGATATCCTCGCCGATTTCGTAGGCCTCCGCCTCGCCGACACCCAATGCCTCCAGCGTTCGCCGGCCGAACAGCAGACCGGATTCCAGCGTCTCGCGCAGTTCATAGTCGACGTTGAGATTGCGGAGCGCGATTGAGTGAATGCGGTCGTAGGAGCGCACGAAGAGCTTGGCATCCGGATAGTCCGCCTGCACCAGCTCGACGATCTTGTCGGTAATCTCGCGCTTCTGGGTGCAGACGACGACGATCTTGGCGCGGTCGATGCCGGCGGCCCTGAGCACGTCCTTGCGGGTGCCGTCGCCGAAGTAGATCCGGAAACCGAAGGAGGAAGCCTGCCGGATGCGATCGGCCGAAAAGTCGATGACGGTCACGGCACGCCCGCCGGCGAGCAGGATCTGGGCGGCAATCTGCCCGAAACGCGAGAAGCCGACCATCAGCACATCCGCGCCGGCGCCTTCGAAATCTTCGTCCAGCTGTTCCTCCTCTTTGCCGGAGAGAAGACGCTTGGCCAGCATCGTTCCGATCGGGGTCAGCGCCATCGACAGGGTGACGATCGCGATCAGAAGCGAGGCGGTGCTTGTCGGCATCAGTCCGGCAATGCCGGCGGCGGTAAACAGGACGAAGCCGAACTCGCCGCCCTGCGGCAGCAGGAAAGCGATCCTGATAGCGTCGTCATGCGGCGATCCCGTTGCGCGGCAGAGAGCGTAGATCACCAGTGCCTTCGCGGCCATGATGACGGGCACGGCAACGATGATGAAAAGAGCGTTGTCTCTGAGCACTTCCAGCTCGATCGAAAGGCCGACCGCGATGAAGAAGATAGCGAGCAGGACGCCACGGAAGGGCTCGATATCGGCTTCCAGTTCGTGGCGATAGGAAGACTCGGCAAGCATCACGCCGGAAAGGAAGGCACCCATCGCCATCGACAGTCCGGCAAGCTGCATGAGGCTCGCCGACCCCATTACCACGAAGAGGGCGGCGGCAATCATCGCCTCGCGGGCCCCGGTGCGGGCGATGATCTGAAAGAGCGGCGTGAGCAGATAGCGCCCCATGACGATCATCGCGGCGACAGCCGCAATGGCGACCGCGAAGTCCAGCAGCGGCGTGCCGCTGCCCTTGCCGCCGTCGAGAATGCTGATGAGGGCCAGCAGCGGTACGATCGCAAGATCCTGGAACAGCAGCATCGAGAAGGAGCGCTGTCCGTAGCGAGTGTTCACATCGCCTTCGTCCTCGAGGATCTGCATCGCAAATGCGGTGGAGGAGAGGGCAAGCCCGAAACCCGCGACGATGCTGCCGCGCCAGTCCAGAACCCCGGAAAGATAGGTCAGTAGTGTGAGCACAAGACCGGTCGCCACCACCTGCGCGGTTCCGAGCCCGAAAATGTCGCGCCGCATCTGCCAGAGACGCGAAGGCTTCAGCTCAAGACCGATGATGAAGAGGAGGAAGACGACGCCGAGTTCGGCAACGTCCAGGATCTGCTCGCCATCCGTCAATCCGTGAAAGATCGGGCCGATGACGACGCCGGCGGCCAGATAGCCGAGCACCGTTCCGAGCCCAAGGCGCTTGAAAATCGGCGCCGAAACCACGGCGCCACCGAGCAGCAGGATCGTCTCGGTGAAAAGAGTGTTGGGCTCTGACATCAGGCGAGTTTCTTTCAATGCGCGGAGGCATGCAAGCGGCCGGCAAAAGAATCGGCGCACGCGGCCTTGATGCTTTTCGTAGCGCACAATAAATGGAACGCGAAGGAAAGGCCAAATCATGTCCTCAGAAATCGACTCCTCGACGCTTCTTTCCCGCGCAAGCCAACTGATCGACCTGGCAAAGAAGGCTGGTGCCGACGACGCGGACGCTGTGGTGGTGCGCTCGCGCTCGCAATCGGTCAGCGTGCGCCTCGGCAAGGTCGAGGGCACGGAATCCTCGGAAAGCGATGATTTCTCGCTGCGCGTCTTCATCGGCAAGCGCGTTGCCAGCGTCTCCGCAAATCCAGGCTTCGATCTTTCGGCTCTGGCCGAGCGGGCTGTGGCGATGGCAAAGGTGTCGCCGGAAGATCCGTTCGCCTGCCTGGCGGACGAGGACCGGCTTGCGAAGTCCTATCCGGACCTTGAGCTTCTCGATACGACCGAGGTTACTTCCGACCAGCTTCGCGAAGCCGCGCTCGAGGCGGAAGCTGCGGCCCTTGCGGTCAAGGGCGTGAGCAATTCGTCGGGTGCCGGGGCTTCGGCCGGCAGGGGTGGCCTTGTGCTTGTGACCTCACACGGTTTCGAAGGCAGCTACATGGCCTCGCGCTTCGGCCGATCCGTCAGCGTCATCGCCGGCGAAGGCACGGCCATGGAGCGCGACTACGATTTCGACAGCCGCCTCTATTTCGGCGAGCTTGATGATGCCGCGGAGATCGGCCGCAGGGCAGGCGAACGCACGGTCAAGCGCATCAATCCGCGTCAGGTGGATACGGGCAAGGACATCACCGTTGTTTTTGATCCTCGCGTTGCTCGCGGCTTCGTCGGCCACATTGCCGGGGCCATCAACGGCGCCTCGGTTGCGCGCAAGACGAGCTTTCTGCGCGACAAGATGGGTCAGCAGGTCTTGAAATCGGGGCTTTCGATCTCGGACGATCCGCTGATCGTCCGCGGTCCGTCGTCGCGCCCCTTCGATGGCGAGGGCATATCCGGTGAGCGATTGCTGATGGTCGAGGACGGTATCCTCAAGCATTGGTTCCTCTCCACCTCGACGGCCCGCGAGATCGGCATGGAAACCAACGGCCGCGGCGTGCGCGGCGGCAATTCGGTGACGCCGGCCGCGACGAACCTCGCGCTGGAGCCGGGCGATATCTCGCCGGAGGATCTGATCCGCAGCGTCGGCAACGGTTTCTACGTGACCGAGCTGATAGGCCAGGGTGTCAACATGATCACCGGCGAATACAGCCGCGGTGCGACCGGCTTCTGGATCGAGAATGGCGAACTGACGTTTGCCGTCTCCGAAGTGACGATCGCTTCGAACCTCAAGGACATGTTCATGCGGGTCACGCCTGCAAACGACATCGACCGCAAGTTCGGTGTCGCCGCTCCGACGCTTGCGATCGAAGGAATGACGCTCGCCGGGCGCTGATAGATTGGATTGCCGAAAATGACCGACGTGGACACAGCCCTCTGGCGGAGCGATCTGGAACTGATCGCGGATGCTGCCAGGCAAGCCGGCGATGTTGCACTCGGTTATTTCAACCAGTCGCCTGAGGTCTGGTGGAAGAACGAGGGACGATCGCCCGTCAGCGCCGCCGATTTCGCAGCCAACCAGAAGCTTGAATCTATCCTGCGTGCCGCCCGGCCGGATTATGGCTGGCTCTCCGAAGAGACCGAAGACGACGGCGATCGGCTTTCACGAGACACGCTGTTCATCATCGACCCGATCGATGGCACGCGAGCATTCCTGGCGGGGCTGGAATTGTGGTGCGTCAGTGTTGCGGTCGTCCGCCGTGGGCGGCCTGTCGCCGGGGTTCTCTACGCTCCTGCCTTGGAGGAACTTTACGAGGCTGTCGAAGGCGGCGTGGCCTTGAAGAACGGCCAACCGATAACCGTATCGACGACACCGCTTGATGCACCGGGACGCTTTGCGATCGCCGAGGACGTGCTCAAGGCATTTCCGGAAGCGCTCAAGCATCGCATTGAGCGCGTCAGGCACGTGCCGTCCCTTGCCTACCGCATTGCGATGGTTGCCGACGGGCAGATCGACGGCACCTTCATCAAGCACAATTCGCACGATTGGGATCTCGCCGCCGCCGATTTGATACTGGAGCGCGCCGGCGGGCGGCTTGTCGATCTCCAGGGTGACACGCCGCTCTATAACCGCATTAAGGTCAGCCACGACGAACTTTGCGCAGCCGCCGCGCCGCGACTCTCCGATCTACTAACCGGGATTGGCGAACGACGAGGCAGTTGACGTTTTCGTCAAAATCCCTCAGATGAAGCGGCGGAGGAGAACAGAGCAGAAAGAGAAGAAAATGACGGAATCCGGCGACAAAAAGCAGCTCTTGCATCTCGTATTTGGCGGCGAACTGGAAAGCTTGGACGATGTTCAGTTCAGGGACCTCAAGGACCTCGATATCGTCGGCATTTTTCCGGATTATGCCACTGCACTGACGGCTTGGAAGGCAAAGGCGCAGTCGACTGTGGATAATGCGCATATGCGCTATTTCATCGTCCACATGCACCGTCTGCTGGACCCGGAAAGCAAGTCCGCGCAGTAACCCTCCCGCGGTCGCGGTTCATCGGAGCCGCGAACCGACCGACTGCCGGACGCATTCTGGACAAACTGATCGGTCATTGCAGGCCGCAACAATAATTGGGAATTGGGAACGGGTTGATGTCGATCGTTTGTGATCGGAGAATTGGCAGATGAGTGGTCGCATGGCGCGGTTTGCGCTGGGCGCCTACCAGGCAACGGGAACGTTGCTGACCCCTTTTGTCGGCGGCTATCTCGCCTATCGGGCGGCCAAGGGCAAGGAAGACCGCGCGCGCCGTTTGGAGCGCTCAGGCTATGCCAGCGCTGATCGCCCGGCCGGGCCACTGGTCTGGTTTCACGCCGCAAGCGTCGGCGAAACGAACGCCGTCATTCCGCTGATCCGCGAAATTCGCCGGCGCGACGTCCATGTCATTCTGACAACAGGAACGATCACGTCCGCCAAACTGGCTGCTGAGCGTATCGGCAACGAGGCGATCCACCAGTATGTGCCGCTCGACCTGAAGCCAGCCGTCAGCCGCTTCCTCGAATACTGGCAGCCGGACTGCGCGCTGATTGCCGAATCCGAAATCTGGCCTGCGACGCTGATGGAACTCGGTCGCCGCCGCATCCCGCAGATCCTTGTCAACGCACGTATGTCGGACCGCTCCTTCGAGCGATGGAGCCGGCGTCCGGCACTTGCCGAGGCTCTGTTTGAAAACCTTGCGCTCGTCATCGCGCAGTCGGATGTCGACGCAGAGCGTTTCCGCGATCTCGGCGCACGCCACGTCATGATGTCGGGCAACCTCAAGGTCGATACCGACGCTCCGCCCTATGACGCCGCGGTATTCGCCGAATACAAGCAGCAACTCGGTGGCCGCAAGACCTGGGCGGCAATCTCCACCTTCGACGGTGAGGAGAAGGCCGCGGGCATCGTCCATCGGGCGCTGAAGGAACGAAACGGGCAGTTGACGATCATCGTGCCCCGCCATCCCGAACGCTCCGACGAAATTGAAGCCGAGCTTGTCAATCAGGGGCTCAAAGTGGCCCGCCGCACGCGTGGCGATGCGCTCACCCCCGATGTCGATGTCTTCCTTGGAGATACGATCGGCGAGATGGGCCTCTACCTGCGCCTGACCGAAGTCGCCTTTGTGGGTCGCTCGCTGTTTGCCGAAGGCGGGCAAAATCCGCTGGAGCCGGCGATGCTGGGTTGCGCGGTCCTGTCGGGCAGCAATGTGCAGAATTTCCGGGAAGCCTATCAGAAGCTGGCACGGCGAGGCAGCGCGCGCATGGTCCGCGATACTGAGATGCTCGCCAAGGGCGTCCACTATTTGCTCACCAACGACAGCGCACGCCGCACCATGATCGAGGCCGGGATCAGCGCCGTGCAAGAAATGCGTGGCGCGTTGACGGCGACGGTGAAGGGTTTGGAGCCCTACATCAATCCGCTGACGGTGAAGGCCAGGCTGCTGCCGAAGGCGGCGGTGCAGCGCTGAGGAGCAGGGCGGATATGAAGGCGATCAAGGGGATACTCTTCGACAAGGACGGGACGCTTCTCGACTATGACGAGAGCTGGCTGCCGGTGAACCGCGAACTGGCGCGCATCGCGTCGGCAGGTGATCCCGAACTTGCGAACAGGCTGCTTCTGGCTTGCGGCATGGATCCGGTCACCGGCCATATCGTTCCCGACAGTTTGCTTGCGGCCGGCAACACCCGCCAGATTTCGGAAGGGCTGATCGCGGCCGGCTCGAAGCTTGACGTGATCGAGCTGACGACCAAGCTGGACGATCTCTTTTCGCACGCCGCCGAGTTTTCCGTTGCGGTCACCGATCTTTCCGCTTTTTTTGGTCGCCTGCATGGCCGCGGCTTTCGTCTCGGCGTTGCCTCGAGCGACAACGAGCGCTCGATCAAGCAGACGGCCCAGCGTTTTGGCTTTGCGCCCTTCATCGACTACGTGGCCGGTTACGACAGCGGCTTCGGCACGAAGCCGGAACCCGGAATGGTGCTTGGCTTCTGTGCGGCGACGGGCCTTGACCCCTCCGAAGTCGCTGTGGTCGGCGATAACAACCACGATCTGCATATGGGCCGCAACGCTAAGGTCGGCGTCACCGTGGCCGTTCTCACCGGCACGGGATCGCGGGAATCGCTCGCCGCCGCATCGGACTACTGCCTGAACGACATTACAGAGCTCGAGGGACTGTTGCCCCACCTCCAGCTTGCCTGATTGACCAAGGGCTTGCTTTTTCTTGAAAATTACCCTTTCTTTTCGCCCGGTCGAGGACAAAGCCCGTCAGCATGATGCTCGGGGTCCGAAAGGCGGGACGGGGAAAATGGTATCCGAAGCGCCACCCTTCTGGTGGTCGAAAGCCGATTGGCGTGCCTGGGCGCTCTATCCAATTTCCTTCCTTTACGGACGTGTCGCCGGCTACCGTATGGCCAACGCCAAGCGCGCCTCGGTGCCCGTGCCTGTTATCTGTGTCGGCAATTTCACGGTCGGGGGTGCCGGCAAGACGCCGACGGCGCTGACCATCGCTCGCGCGGCAAAGGCGAAGGGGCTGAAGCCGGGCTTCCTGAGCCGCGGCTATGGCGGCTCCCTCGACGTCACAACGGTTGTCGATCCGGCTCATCACCGTGCCCTTGCTGTCGGCGACGAGCCTTTGCTTCTCGCCCGAGAAGCGCTGACCGTGATCTCGCGCCGCCGTGTTGAAGGGGCTCAGCGTCTCGTGAAGGAAGGCGCGGATCTCATTATCATGGACGACGGATTTCAGAGCGCGCGGCTGGCGATCGACTATGCATTGCTGGTCATCGATGCCACGCGCGGCTTGGGCAACGGCCATATCGTTCCGGGCGGCCCCGTGCGCGCGCCCATTCGCCAGCAGCTGCGCTACGCCACGGCGCTCCTGAAGGTTGGTGGGGGCGAGGCCGCCGACAACATCGTTCGGATCGCCGCGCGCGCGGCCAAGCCCTATTTCACAGCCTCGCTGAAAGTGTGCGACAGCGCCGAACTTTCTGGCCGCAACGTGCTGGCCTTTGCGGGCATTGCCGATCCGTCGAAATTCTTTCGCACGGTCGAATCCGTCGGCGCGCAAATCGCTGCTCGCCGTTCGTTTGGTGATCACGAGCATCTGACCGATGACGAGATCGACGACATCCTCTCAACCGCAGAGCGCGACGGCCTTCAGATTGTCACGACGTCCAAGGATTTCGTCCGCCTCGCCGGCCATCATGGCAAGGCCGAGGAACTTGCAGCGAAATGCCGGGTGATCGAGGTGGAGATGGCCTTTGCGGACGCAATGGCGCCAGGGTTGATCATCGACCGCGCGATCAATGCTTGCCGCGAGCGGCGTTTGAAGGGAGGGCGGAAGGCCCTAAGCGGAGATCTTTAGGCGCTGGCGCTCAACGTTTCTGATTGGGCAGGACGCCCGCGCGCTTGTCGGCCTCAAATGAGGCAACGGCATCGGCATAAGGTTCCTGGCGCGCGACGCTCCAATAGCGCAGCTCGTCGAGCGGGATCTGCTTGCCAGTGATTGCGCACACGACGTAGGAGCCTGGCGACAGGATCTGAAAATCCGCATCGAGATACCGTATCTGCGCCTGGCGGTTTCCATTTCCCTCGAACAAATTCATGCGCTCCGTTTCCTTGCGGCTTGTTATTCGCCTGCCATAACGCGGCTCCGCTGGCTTTTCCAGCTTTTTCAGCTCCGGCCAAACAGCCGTTCGATGTCCGAAAGCTTAAGCTCAATGTAGGTCGGACGTCCGTGATTGCACTGACCGGAACCCGGGGTGACCTCCATCTGGCGCAGAAGCGCGTTCATCTCTTCAGGCCGCAGCCGCCGTCCGGAGCGCACTGATCCGTGGCAGGCCATGGTCGCTGCCACGTATTCGAGCTTAGCCGACAGGCCGGACGCCGTATCCCATTCGGCAATTTCGTCCGCCAACTGCCGGACAAGCCCCGTGGCGTCCACCTCCCCAAGCATGGCAGGTGTCTCACGCACCGCGATGGCGCCCGGACCGAAGCGTTCGATCGCCAGTCCCAGATCGCCAAGCTCGGTGGCAAACTGCATCAGCCGATCGCAATCCTCTTCCGGCAGGTCGACGATTTCGGGAATGAGGAGCACTTGCGACGCAAGCCGCTTCGAATGCAGGGCCTTGCGCATCGCCTCAAATACCAGGCGCTCGTGCGCGGCGTGTTGATCGACGATCACCAGGCCATCATCCGTCTGTGCGACGATATAATTTTCGTGGATCTGCGCTCGGGCGGCACCCAGCGGATAGCGTTGCGGCGGCTCTTCCGGCGTGACCGGCATGCTTGGAGGCACGGCGTCGCTGCGGGCTGTCGGCGTCGCCAGTCCGTCGAAGGAAGCTTGAGGACGCTCCCCGAAGCTACTATTCGCAGCCTCGTAAAATGGGCGCGAGGGGGATGTTGCCGCCGACCAGGGTTGTTGCGGCCGCTGGGCACTCGGCTGGAAACCCGGACGGAAGGAGCGCAGCATTCCGTCGGCGCCCGTTGTCGCTGCCCGGCTGCCGTCACGCACCAGCGCCTCGCGCACAGCCCCGACGATCAGGCCACGCACCAGTTGCGGGTCGCGGAAGCGCACGTCCGATTTGGCCGGGTGCACGTTGACATCGACAAGGGCCGGGTCGAGCGTGATCGACAGAACGGCAACCGGATAGCGTCCGGCCGGGATAGTCTCGGCATAAGCGCCACGGATCGCCGACAGGATCAGCTTGTCCTGCACCGGACGGCCGTTGACGAAAGCGTACTGGTGGGCCGAGTTGCCGCGATTGAAGGTCGGGATGCCGGTAAAGCCGGTCAGCGATATGCCTTCGCGCTCGGCATCGATCTCGATGGCGTTGTCGCGGAACTCCTTGCCGAGGATCTGCGCCATGCGCGCCAGATGATCGTCGCCCGTCGCCGGCAATTCCAGCGTCGTGCGGTCAGTCCCTGACAGCACGAAGCGCACGCCGGGGAACGCGATCGCCATCCGCTTTACGACCTCGGTGATCGCCGCAGCCTCGGCCTTCTCCGTCTTGAGAAATTTCAGGCGGGCAGGCGTGGCGAAGAAGAGATCGCGAACCTCGACGATCGTGCCCGGATTGCCGGGTGAGGGGCGAAGATGCGTAATTCTGCCACCCTCGACAGCGATTTCATTGCCACCGGTGCTGTCCCGGCGGCGGCTGGAAATGCTGAGTCGTGCTACCGAGCCGATCGATGGCAGCGCTTCGCCGCGAAAGCCCAGTGTCCGGATGTCATCCAGCGTGTCTGAGATCTTCGAGGTGCAGTGGCGGCGTACGGCAAGCTCCAGATCCGCAACGTCCATGCCGGAGCCGTTATCCGAAACTCGCAGCAGGCTCTTGCCGCCGCCGGATGTCGCAACCTCGATGCGCGTCGCCCCTGCGTCGAGGGCGTTCTCGATCAGTTCCTTGGCGGCACTTGCCGGTCGCTCGATGACTTCACCGGCGGCAATCTGGTTGATGAGGGTTTCTGAAAGTTGTCTGATGGCCATGCGCCATTCTCTTGGATTCGCGGGGCCGAGGGAAGTGCGAAAGCGCAGCCGTTCCCTTGTTCTGCACGCTCCAATTCCGGCCGCTTAGCGTTAAGCGCGCCTTAAGACAAAGATGCCATTTTGCGACTTACTTCCGAGGATTGGGTTTAAATCGGACAGATGTGGGACGCGTAGGAATGAGTGCCGGCTTCGAAAAAGCGGACACATCATCTGTAAGCAGCGAAATGTCGGCTGATATCAGCCTGCAGACGGCGCTGTTTGACGCGGTATGCGAGAGCCTCGGCGCCGCATTCATTGTCTACGACAAGACCGACCACATGATCTTTGCGAGCCGCCAGGTTCTCAATTTCTTTCCCATATCGGAGACCATGCTGAAGCCGGGTACGCGGTTGCGAGACTTCCTCGGCGCGATCCACGACACTGGCATCCGCACGCAGTCACCCAGCAATCAGGCGGCGATGAGCCGTGAGGATTGGCTGTCCCAGAAGATTGCCTCGCATTGGCGCGAACGCTTCGAAGCCGTCGAACGGCACGGTACGGATCGCTGGATTCGCTTCGGCAAGCGTCGCCTCGCCAGCGGCTATGGCGTCTCGGTCATCCAGGATATCTCCGAGGACAAGAAACGCGAGGAACAGTGGCGCTCCGATCTGGAGCGTGTGCAACTCACCGAGGATATCCTCGATAACCTGCCTTTCCCGCTCTTCGTCAAGGACCGCAATCTCAATTACGTCGCCGTCAACATCGCCTTTTGCGAAAAGTACCAGACGACGGTTGACGAAGTGCTCGGCCGCAAGAGCGGTGACCTGTTCTCCAAGGAGGTTGCCCAACGCTTCGAGGAAAGTGACCGTCATGTACTGGAAACCGGCGAAATGTCGATCTCCCGCCAGCGACAGGTCTCCCGCGACGGCGTCGAACGCGACATAGTCGCGCGCAAGCACCGCATCGGCAAGCCCGGGCGCTATTTCCTCGTTTCGACCATGCAGGACCTGCCGCGCGACGGCGCCGATCTCGATGAGTTCCGGCTTGCGTCGGCGGTCACAACATCGAGCAAGAATTCCTATCGGCGCGCCTACGTTCCCATGGGCGGCAGCGGCGAGCGCCGCGAACCGGCCGCGATGGAGGCCATCGTCCCGGAGAACTTCTCGGGTCGGAAAGTCCTGGTGGTGACGTCGGATGTGGTGGCTGAAGCAGCGGCCCTGCGGACCCTCGCCAAATACGGCTTCGAGGCCTGCTCGGTCCGCGGTGAGGACGAGGAAGAGCACTTCCTGGAGATTGCGAGCTCTTCCGGCATCTCGCTCGACCTGCTCGTGATCGACAATCAGCTTGGCATGCGTTGCCTGGAGCTCGCCGAGCAGTACGGCATCCCGGCGCTGGTGATGGATGGCTTCCAGCTCGCCAATGAGCTTACTTTCCAGATCGCCCGACATTTCAACCGCAGCAATCGAGGCGAGATCGCCGAAAGCATCGATTGGGAGATCACTACAGTCGAAGACGTGAGCGTGCTCGACGTGCTTGTCGCCGAAGACAACGACATTAATCAGATCGTTTTCTCGCAGATCCTCGAGGGTCTCGGCTACCGCTACCTGATCGCTCCAAGCGGCGACGAAGCGATCCGGCTGTGGACCGAGCACCAGCCTAAAATCATCCTGATGGATATATCGCTGCCGGGCTTCAACGGTTTTGAGGCGGCGCGGCTGATCCGCCAGACCGAGGAAGGCGGCAGTTCAAGGACGCCGATTATCGGCGTTCTTACTCAGGCCTTCGAGCGTGATCGAGTTGAGTGCGCAAAAGCCGGAATGGACGACGTGATCATGAAGCCGGTGAGCCCTGATATTCTTCAGGGGATCTTTCAGAAATACCTTGCCGGGGATATCAGACAGGTCGGCATGTGACGAACAAAGCTCGTCAAGCCCCTAGATCTAGGGGCAGCATACGGTTTCAACGTGGCCGATCCACTATCGAATTCTTAAGACTTGCCCGCCATCCTTCCTGGCATTGGTGCAGTCTGGGTCTGAATGATGATGTCGGCTGAAATGCCTTTGGTGCCCGTAAGTCAGAATGAACTTCAGACAATGGCCTATACCGACCCACTGACCGGGCTCGGCAATCGCTACCGCATGCGTGACCGCATTGCCCAGATCGCCGCGGAGCGCGCGAGCGATCCCGCACCCTTCACGATCGGCATTGCCAATCTCGATTCCTTCAAACCGATCAACGATCTTTTCGGCTCTTCGGCGGGCGATGAGATTCTCTGCCAGGTCGCCCATCGCCTGAAGGCCTGTATTCCCGATGGCGCCTTGGTCACGCGTCATGACGGTGACGAATTTGCCTTTGTCCTGCCGCTGGTATTCGAGCGGGCGAGCGCCGAGAAGTTCGGCCAGATGATCCGCGAAGTCCTGTCGGCTCCATATGATCTCGGCGATCGCAATGTGAGGCTGTCGGCTTCCTTCGGCTTTTCGATCTATCCATTTGCGGGCGAGGAGTTCGAGGAACTGCTGAAAAGCGCTGAGACCGCACTCTACCGCTCAAAGCGCCGCGGTCGCGGCCAGATCACCGTCTATTCCCGCGAAATCGCCCAGGAAATGAAACGCGCGACGCAATTGGAACAGGCGCTGCGCAATGCCATTATCTCCGATGCCATTGACGTGCATTTTCAGCCGATCGTTGCTCTTTCCAACAATCAGGTCGTCGGTTTCGAAGCCCTGGCGCGCTGGAACGATCCGGATCTGGGTTTCGTTTCGCCGGGGGTCTTCGTTCCGCTCGCGGAAGAACGCGGCTTTATTGACGCCCTGTCCGAGGCGCTGTTGCGCAAGGCGGCCGAAGCGGCACTTTCCTGGCCGCGCGAACTCTTTCTCTCGTTCAATCTCTCCTCGGCGCAGTTGATGGACCCGGGGACGAGCAGCAGCATCCTCTCGATCCTCGGTCGCGTCGGCTTTGACCCGCACCGGCTCGAACTAGAGATCACCGAGACGGCGGTGATGGGCTCGGCCGATACGGCAAACCGGATCATCGCCGATCTTCGTCAGGCCGGCGTTCGCATCTCGCTGGATGACTTCGGGACGGGCCAGTCGAGCCTCGGGCGCCTCCGCGATTTCATGTTCGACAAGATCAAGATCGATCGCGCCTTCGTGTCGCGGATCAATTCCGACCGTGCGTCCGAGCACATTATCAAGGCCATCCTCACTATGTGCGAGGGGCTGGACCTGGAAGTGGTCGCGGAGGGGATCGAGGATTATTCGGAAGCGGTGAAGCTGCGCTCGCTCGGCTGCGGCATGGGGCAGGGCTATCACTTCGGCAAGCCCGCGGATGGTATCGCGACGCTGCGGTTTCTGCATGAGAACTACTACGATACCTCGGATCGCGTTAGCGCCTGAAACGCCGATGGCGCCCCTTCGGACGCCACCGGTTCCGCGATAACTCGCTGCGCACTGTCTTACTTGTTCGTTGTAGAGCCGGTAGCGGTGGTATCCATTGTGCCGGGCGCAGGGGCCTTCTCGGCTGCGAGCATCTGAAGCGTCTTGAATTCCGGAGCCGCCTTCAATGTCTCAGCGGTCTCGGACGTGGTTAGCTTGACGCTACCGTCCTGCGTGTTCTGGGCGACCGTGATCTTATCCATTGGAACGGCCACATTCTTTTCGCCGATTCCGAGGAAGCCGCCAACGCCAATGATCGCTGCGACCAAACCGCCGTCCTTCTTCATGATCAGGTCGTTGACGTTACCGATGCTCTCGTTCTGACCGTTGTAGACCGACTGACCAATATAGGTATTGGCACTGATCTGGTCCGCAGCCTGCTCGGTCAAATATGAGCCGCCTGTCTGTGCGGTGTTGGTCGTCGCAGCCGGCGCCGGAGCCTGAGCCGCGTCACCTGCCGGGACCGGAGCCGTTGCATCCGGAACCTTCGGCGGAGCTGTCGGATCGCTTGGCGCTGCCTGCGTGGCCGGCGCATTCGGATCAGCCGGCTGGGCTGCGCTCTGCGAGAACGCCGTCGGTGCGAAAGCCGTGGCAAACAAGGCACCAGCGGCAACGGTTGTGAGAAGTTTGCGTGTCATCTCGAACCTACCTTTTCAGTTCAATAGTGATCTCTAGCCATTTTGCCTTCCTTCGCAGTCGGGCGTCCGTCTGGCCGGTTCACTATTGAAATGAATGGGATTTCTATTGGTTCCCGAAAAAAATCGCGCAAAAATTGCTAATTTCGTGGAGCTTCTATCGCAAACGCTGCGGTGACCCTCGCCAATCAACCCCACCGATGAAAGCAAGAAGGGCGCCCCGGGCGCCCTTTCCATTGTGCCTGACTTTGCGTCAGATCACATAAACGGGGTCAAAAATTCCCTTTACGGTGACGTCAAGTTCGAGCAGAGACCCAGCCTGCGGTTGCATGGACCGCGCATCGTCATCCAGCCCTTCCCATGCCGTGGTGACTGCAAGGCGGTCGCCATTCGTTCCGATGAAGGCAGGACAGGAGGGTTGTGCCGCCGGGACCTTGTAACGCGAAATGCGTAGCCCATCCGGGCTGTAGCGATCGACCGTGCCGGCACCCCACCGCGCATTCCAGATGTACCCGTCGGCGTCGACGACCGAGCCATCGATGCCGCCCGGCTCGTCCATGGTGTCAACCAGCACAATCGGTTCACCGGTCGGCAGGCCGGTCTGTGCGTCGACCATCACCCGCATCAGGCGACTGAGGCGAGTGTCGGTGAAGTAGCCGATCGTTCCATCCGGCGAGAAGCAGATCGAATTCGGAATGCTGATGCCGTCGAAGATCTTGGTCACGCGACCGCCGGCCACATGGTAGATGGCGCCCGCGCGGTTTTCCGCCCGCTTGCTCATCGTGCCGATCCACAGTGCGCCGGAAGGATGCGTCCGGCCGTCGTTCGAACGGTTGTCCGGGTTGTCGCTTTCGAGCGCCACATAGAACGTCAGATTGCCGCTCTTCGTGTCGCGGACGAAGAGGCCCTGTTCGGTCGCAAGCAGTTGACGCCCGGCATCGATGCGCGCCAGCACGCTCGCCATCATCGGCAGGGCGTGCACCTTCTTTTCGTTCGTCGAAAGATTAAGCTCGTGCAGTTCCTTGCCGAGAATATTGAACCACCACACCGTGTTGGTATCGGGGTCGTAGGTCGGCCCTTCACCCAGCACGGAGCTGGTATTGCAGAGTGTCCTTCCCGCGAATTCATGAATTTCCGTCATACGCCTTAAGCTCCTACCGCTGCGTCATAGGCGTAAATGGTCGCCTTGGCACGCTCGGCAACCTCTGCTGCGGTCATTCCCGGCTTGTAGAGGCTGGTGCCAAGACCGAAGGCATGAATGCCGGCTTTGGTGTAATCAGCGAAATTCTTGTCTGAAACGCCGCCGACGGCAGCAATCACGAGCTCTGGCGGCAAAATTGCGCGGATTGCGGTGATACCGGACGGTCCGAGAACACTGGCGGGGAAGAATTTCAGCCCCGTTGCGCCTGCGCGGGCGGCGGCCAGCGCTTCCGTCGGGGTGAACACGCCAGGCATCGTGACCATGCCGTAGTTGCGGGCAAGCACGATGACTTCAGGCTCGACGTTGGGCGTAACCAGCAGCTTGCCGCCCGCCGAATTCAGGCTGGCGACGGCCTCTGTCGTCAGTACGGTTCCGGCGCCGATCAGGCAATCGGCAGGCGCCATCTTCGCGGCGATCTCGATCGACTTGAACGGGTCGGGCGAGTTCAGCGGGATTTCAATGGCGGTCAATCCGCTTTCGATCAGCGCACCGACCACGCTTTCGGTCTCTTCGGGCTTAATCCCCCGAAGAATGGCAATCAGCGGGCGCTTCATCGTGGGGAAGGGGATACGGTTCATCGCTTTGGTGCTTTCTTAATTCGGCCAAATGGCTTTGGCGGCGGAAGCAAGCCCGCCACGGACAGCAGTGTCGGCGTCAATCGTGTTGAAGGATAATGATAGTGCCTTGAAGGCCGCTTCATAAAGACCCTGCAGTCGGCCGGCGGCCACAAGGGTAATGTTAACGCCCGTACCCGCCGTCGCCATGGCGCCGGCGATTTCCAGGCCGATCAATGTGCCGGAGATCCTGGCCTGTGCCGCTGCGGCCGTGAGCCCATGCAGCAGCTGTCCGGAGCGCGCCGTAAAGAAGAGGTTGGTCGCCATTGCCGGCTGTTCGTAAGCTGCCTTGATCGCGCTTTCGAAGGCCGCCACATCTGTCGGCGTCTGTTCCGCGCCGGCGACGGCATGCGACAGAATCGTATGCTTGGATATCGCATCGAAGAGTTCGCCGGTCATGAAGCTGGAGAAGCCGGTGACCCGTCCATTCGTGACATGCACCCACTTGGAGTGCGTGCCAGGCATGCACACGGCCTGTGATCCGCTGCTTGCCGGGCCAAGCGCGCCGAGAAGCTGTGTTTCCTCACCGCGCATGACGTCGGGCCTTGCCTGATCCCTCTGCGCGAGCCCCGGAAGGATGCGGACGTCGCGGCTCTGGCCGGGAACGGATGCCGCGCCGGTGAGGATAGAAGATAGCGATGTCGGCACGTCGACATAGCCGGCCTCGACCCATCCCTGCTTTGCACCAGCCATGCCGCAGATGATGACCGGAAGATTTCCTGGCGCATCCATCTTGGCCAGGTGCGAGGCCAAAACCTCAGCAAAACCGGTCTTCGCAGCCGTCGTCATGCCTTCGTTGCTGCGGCTTTCGCCAAGGATGCTGTCATCCTTGCCGATCAGCCAAAGCCGGAAACTGCTCGTTCCCCAATCCACCGCGACGTAAGCGGGATCCGCCATCAGAAAATGCCTCCATCGACAATAAGAGATTGTGCGCTGATCGCTGCCGCGCAGCTCGACGCCAGAAACAGGCACGGACCAACGATCGCATCGGCGTGCAGGACCTTCTTTATACACTGACGCTGCACGGTCCGAGCAATGCCGTCCTCAGTGAGCCAGAGTTTCATCTGACGATCCGTTACGATCATGCCTGGCAGAATACAATTGACACGGATGTTATCAGGTCCAAGCTTGCCGGCCAGACTTTTTGTCAGCCCGATCACACCGGCTTTTGCCGCCGAATAGGCAGGGAATTCCGGCATGTTGAGGAGAATGGCGATCGACGACATGTTGATCACCGCGCCGCCGCCGGCGGTGCGCATCGAGGGCGCGACGGCCTGCGTGGTGAAGAAGACGTGACGTAGATTTGTCGCCTGGTTATTGTCCCAATACTCCTCGGTCACAGCCTCGAAATCGTGCCGGTCGTCGCGCGCGGCATTATTGACAAGCACGCTGATCGGGCCCGAGTGAGCGACGACTTCATCGACCGTCCGGCGGATTTCTGCAACATTGCGCAAATCCGCCTTGTGGAAGCGAACGGGATGCAGCGTGTCGCGCGAAAGCCTCTCCACAAGCTCGTGGCTTTCCGTTTCCGCGACATCGATGAAGGAAACCTTGGCGCCCTGGCGGGCAAAACCTTCGACGATCGCCGCCCCAATGCCGGACCCGCCTCCGGTGATCAGTACGCTTCGATCCCTGAATTCCGGAAACTGCGCAACAATACCCGTCACCTTTTCCTCCCGGTTTTGCAACTGTTCTATTATTTGGAACTCAATTTGACTATGTGGAATTATCCGATTACGTTGGTGGTCCTGTCAAGGCATTTGGGGCAATGATGAGTGCGGCAAAAGAGAGTGCGCACGGGAAGCGCGACACGGGCACCCTAGGCAAGCTGATGGTCCTTCTCGACCTTGTGAGTCATGCCGACGGCCCCATGCGCTTCACCGACATACTGGCGGTCGCCGATCAACCCCGCGGGACGGTTCACCGCCAGCTCAGTCATCTCGTGGAAGAGGGGCTGCTCGAAATCGATGAGGACGGCCGTTATCTGCCGGGCTTGCGGCTGCTGGACTTTGCCTCCCGCAGTTGGGGACGCAACGAATTCCGGCTCGTTGCCGAGCCGCACCTCAAGGCTCTCCAGGATCTAACCGGTGAGACGGTCCATCTCGGCGTGCTCCGCGGCACCTCGATCATCTACCTCGACAAGTTCGAGGGGCAACAGCCTGTCAGAATGTACTCACAGATCGGCAATGCGTCGCCGGTCTATTGCACCGGTGTAGGTAAGGCCGCCCTGTCCGTTCTGCCCCGGGAGCGCGTTGAGGCTTTGGTCGCGGAAATCGCCTTCCACCGCTTCACGGCCAACACGCATACGGCCGAGTCGCTTCTTGCGGAGATCGAGGAGATAAGAAAGCAGGGCCATGCCTTCGACCGTGAGGAGCACGAGGTCGGAATCTGCTGTATTGCGGCCCCGATCTGGTCGGAAAACCTGTCGCTTGTCGGAGGCGTTTCCATCACTGGTCCTGCCTATCGGCTCGGCATGGAAAACCTGTCAGAATGGGCTGCTCCGATCCGCGAAACATCTGGACGGATCATGGAGGCCATGCGCATCGGCCTAGGTCCGCGTCGCTGACCTGCCGCGACCGGTGGGCCTCCTCCTAAAGCATAGTATTGAGATTTTCTGACGAATCATCACAATTGACGCTCGTCAATCCCCCGTCCTGGGGTGTATGTGCTGGTAAATCGTCACCGGCGATACAAATTGCGACGGCGCGGACGAGACGCTGTCCATCAGGCTTCCATCTTTTTTGAGTTGAACACGTAAATGAACCCATCGCAGCCAGCATCTTCCGTAGACGTACACGTTAGCGAGATCGCCGGATTGAAAACGCAGTTTGATATTTTCCGCTTCATGAAAAAGGTGACGGAAGCCTATCGAGCGCGGGCCTTTATGGTTTTCAATCTTCCTTCGACAACGGCGATCGATCTGCAGAGCAGCACTGTGATCTCAAGCTGGCCAGTGGAACTGTTGGCAGCTTATGACCAGGAGGGGCTTGTAACCAATAGCCCGGTCATGAAGCGGTTGAGGGCATCGACCACGCCGTTTTTCAACGACGTATCACAGGTGAAATTGGAGCGAACCGATGGAAAGGCCGGCTTTGTTGCCGCCCTCTTCGAGCGCTTTCGCATGATGCGTTGTGCCTATTTCCCCGCCCACGAGGCCTCTGGCGGTCGCGGCGCCGTGTCATTCTCGGGCGATCGCGAGGCGTTCACCGCCGAGGAAATGCGCGAACTCCACTATATCTCCACCCACGTCTTCGATCGGTTGGCGGAGGTTCGCAGTTATGACACGCGGGTCATGGATACCTTGACCGACCGCGAACTCGACTGTTTGAACTGGACTGCAGCCGGTAAGACCAGTGTTGAGATCGCCGAGATCCTTAATCTGTCCGAGCATACGGTAAATCACTACCTCAACCGTGCGACGAAGAAACTCGGTACCGTCAACCGGACTCAGGCGGTTGCCAGAGCTTTGCGGATTGGTCTCATAAAGTGACAGGTGCGCAAATTGTGGGCTTCGCAGGCATTCGCGCCTAAATCTTCGCCACGGCCTATCAGCATGTCGCTCGATAACATTGGCTTTGCCAACTGTTTGCCAGTTGGCACGTTTTCTGCTTCCTTGTCTCCAGCGGTCCAGAGGGGACCTGGTAACGACGCCGGATAAACGGCGCGACCCGCATACTGCCCGCCGACGTGACGGTGCCCAATTTCGGGCTTGGACGTCGGCGGCGGTTGTTGCGTTTGGGACACGCCGCCGCCGGCATTCCCCCTCGCTTTCTTGTCGGATGGACTTTTGTGCTGGCCTTTTGGCACGCTTGCTCTAGTTCGCAAGGCTTACCTCGGTCTCCTGGAAGGCTGTTGCGGCTATCAGGGCGAAAGCCCGGCGGACTTGGTGGACGCAGCCGCCTTCCGGTTGACCTCGCTCCTCAATCGCTACATCGATCACCGATTTTGTTTGGCGAAGACGCGGCACTCCTCTATCTAGAATGCCAACACAGGCAGTGAGGATGGAATGACCGGCGTCACCAAGGAACAGGTTCTCGAAACGCTGAAGACAGTGCGCGGGCCGGATCTCGAACACGATATCGTCGAGCTCGGGATGGTGTCCGATGTCTTCATTTCCGATGGCAAGGTCTATTTCTCCATCACCGTTCCGGCGGAGAGCGCCAAGGAGCTGGAGCCCCTTCGCCTCGCGGCGGAACGGGTCATCAAGGAGATGCCGGGCGTCAAGGGAGCGCTGGTCGCGCTGACGGCGGACAAGAAGGCCGGCCCGGGATCGGCGCCAGTGTCGCGCCCGCAGCCGCAGGCGGGACATGACCATCACGGCCATGCACACGCGCCGCAACAGCAGCCGCGCGCGGGCAAGCTCGGCGTTCCCGGCATCGGCGCGATCATCGCCGTCGCCTCGGGCAAGGGAGGCGTCGGCAAATCCACGACCGCCGTCAATCTTGCACTCGGTCTTCAGGCAAACGGCCTGCGTGTCGGCATTCTCGATGCCGATATCTACGGCCCGTCGATGCCGCGACTGCTGAAGATCTCCGGTCGTCCCACTCAGATCGATGGGCGCATCATCAATCCGATGGAGAATTACGGACTCAAGGTCATGTCGATGGGTTTCCTCGTTGACGAGGAGACAGCCATGATCTGGCGTGGTCCCATGGTGCAATCGGCGCTGATGCAGATGCTGCGCGAGGTTGCCTGGGGCGAGCTCGACGTGCTTGTCGTCGATATGCCGCCCGGAACCGGCGATGCGCAGCTGACGATGGCGCAACAGGTGCCGCTGGCCGGCGCCGTCATTGTCTCGACGCCGCAGGACCTCGCTCTGGTCGATGCCCGCAAGGGATTGAACATGTTCAAGAAAGTCGAGGTTCCCGTGCTCGGCATCGTCGAGAACATGAGCTATTTCATCGCGCCCGATACCGGCAGCCGCTATGATATTTTCGGGCATGGCGGCGCTCGCAAGGAAGCCGAACGCATCGGCGTTCCTTTCCTCGGCGAAGTGCCGCTGACGATGAACATCCGCGAGACGTCGGACGCCGGAACGCCGCTTGTCGCCACCGAGCCGAACGGCATCGTGGCCGGCATCTATCGCGAGATCGCCGCCAAGGTCTGGCAGCAACTCGGCGGGCAGCCGCAGCGGGCCGCGCCAGCCATTGTTTTCGAGTGAATGCTTCGCCGCCGTTAGGCTCCCAATTGCGGAGAAAATGTGGTCAAACGGCGCAGTGGACGTAAGATGTCTTGATTCTTTCGCAGCTTTCCGTCATATGGCGCGCCGTCGCCATGAGGGCGGCTGTTTTGCGAATGCTCGATGATGGCCACCCTGCCGGGGCCGGTCACCTGCATGTTCGGAGTTGTCTTGGCCGAAGGATTGGTGACTGCGATGCGGTTGAGCACGTTGCATATCTCGGCGGTTGCCGGATATGGCAGGGATCGTATGAACTTTCCTCAAACGTTTTCGCTAAGATCGGGAACTTGCGTCACAGGCGGTGTGCCGTGCGCACAGTGCTCGGATTGCCGGAGGCCGATCCGGTGATCACGGCTTACTGTTCCAACTGCAAGTCGGTCGAGATCGGCGATTTGTCGCAAGGCTCGTTGCGCGACGACGTCATATGGATCGACATGATCGAGCCAACGCGCGAGGAGGAGCTCTTCGTCGAAAGAACGCTCGGCATCGAAGTGCCGACGCGCGACGACCTCAAGGATATCGAGCCGTCAGCCCGCCTCTATACGGAAAATGACGCCGTATTCATGACCGCGTCCCTCGTTTGGAAGGCGGAAACGGACGCGCCGACGCTGACCGATGTTGCGTTCATCCTGGCCGGCAAGCGGATGGTGACGATCCGCTATGCGCAGCCGAAATCGTTTGCACTGTTCATTGCCGCGCTGCACCGCGTGCCGCAGCAGTGGCGCAGCGGCGCGGCCCTGCTGACGAAGCTCTTTGAAACCGTGATCGATCGGACCGCGGAGATCCTGGAGCTCTCGGTCGCCCGTATCGACATTCTGTCGACGCATGTGTTTGGCGATCGCGCCCGGAAGGTGCGCAAACCGTCGAACTATCTGGAAGAAAAACTCAGGGACATTGCGGGCCATCATCGCCTCGTCAGTAAGGTTCGGGACAGCCTGGCGTCTTTGTCCCGGCTGATGACGTTCTTCTATAATGTTCCGGCCGTCCAGCAGGATCACGATACCAAAGAATTGTGCAAGACGGTTTCACGCGACATCCAGTCGCTCAACGAGCATGCTTCTTTTATTGCAGGCAATATCACCTTCCTGCTCGACGCTTCGCTCGGCCTGATCAACATCGAGCAGAACTCGATCATCAAGATTTTTTCGATCGCGTCCGTGGTGTTCTTGCCGCCGACGCTGGTCGCCTCCATCTACGGTATGAATTTCGAATTCATGCCGGAACTGCACTTCGCTCAAGGATATCCCTATTCGCTTGGGCTGATGGTGCTATCCGCCATCATTCCCTTCTTCTTTTTCCGATGGAAAGGCTGGCTCTGAAGAGCCTGTTTTCATTTCATGCACGAAGGTAGCCATTCACACGAACGCACAATGAAGCCGCGCAAGCTGTTCTACCTTGCGCTTGGCTCCATCGGCGTCGTCTACGGTGATATCGGTACCAGCCCGCTTTACGCGTTCCGTGAAGCATTGAAGCCTGTCGCAATCGACGGCCTCACCCGCTTCGAGGTGATCAGCCTCATCTCGCTGATGATCTGGGCTCTGACCATTATCGTCACCATCAAATACGTGCTCTTTCTGTTGCGTGCCGACAACGAAGGCGAAGGCGGCACGCTTTCCCTGTTGGCGTTGCTGATGAAGACCGCCAATGGGCATACCGCACTGTTGATGCTGCTCGGCCTGGTCGGTGCGGCGCTGTTCCTCGGTGACGCGATGATCACGCCGGCGCTCTCGGTTCTGTCGGCCGTCGAAGGCCTGAAGCTCGTCGCGCCCAGCATGACGAGCTATATCGTGCCGATTTCGGTCTTTATCCTGGCCCTGTTGTTTGCTGTGCAATCGCGTGGCACTGGCGCCGTCGCCCGCTTTTTTGGGCCGATCACGGCACTCTGGTTCCTCGTTATGGCGGCTGCCGGCATTTCGCACATCTCCGATGACTTCGGGATCCTTGCCGCTTTCAACCCGTACTATGCGGTCAGCTTCCTGCTGCACGAGGGGTTCTACGGCGTCGTCGTGCTTGGCGCGGTCTTCTTGACCGTGACAGGTGCCGAAGCGCTCTATGCCGATCTTGGCCATTTCGGTCGTCGGCCGATCCAATGGGCGTGGTTCGCGCTGGTTTTCCCATCATTGACGCTGAACTATCTGGGGCAGGGTGCTCTGGTGCTTGGAAATCCGAAGGCGATGTCCGACCCCTTCTATCTGATGTATCCGCAATGGGCGTTGCTGCCTGTCGTCATCCTCGCGACTGCGGCGACCATCATCGCCAGCCAGGCAGTCATCACGGGTGCCTTTTCGCTCGTCCGCCAGGGCATCAACCTCGGCTTCCTGCCGCGCATGGAGATTCTTTTCACCTCGGAGACGAATACCGGACAGATCTTCGTGCCGTCCGTTAACGCCGTACTCTTCTTCGGCGTCATCTTCCTCGTCATCAGCTTCAAGACGTCAGACGCTCTGGCAATCGCCTACGGTATCTCGGTAACGGGCGCGATGGTCGTCACATCGATCATGGCCTTCGAGTTTGTGCGCGTACGCTGGCATTGGTCCACAGCCGTTGCCACGCTGGCGCTTGCGCCGCTGGTATGCTTGGAAATGATCTTCCTGGGAGCGAACCTGCTGAAGATCCATGATGGCGGTTACATTCCGGTGCTGATCGCGAGCGTCTTTACGATCATCATGTGGACGTGGCGTCGCGGTACCGCTCTTCTGACTGAGAAGACGCGCCACACCGATATTCCGTTGGCGTCTTTCGTTAGCTCGATTGAGCGCAAGAGCGACCATTCGCCCGCCCAGGTGCCCGGTACCGCGATCTTCCTGACAAGCGATCCGGAATCGGCGCCTGCTGCCCTGCTGCACAATCTGAAGCACAACCACGTTCTGCACGACAAGAATGTGATCCTGACGATCCGCACGATCAACAAGCCGCGCGTTCCGAGCGCCGATCGCTACAAGGTCGAGCCGATTTCGGAGCGGTTCTCGCGTGTAGAGCTGCAGTTTGGCTTCATGGAGTCGCAGAACGTCTCGCAAGCCTTGGCGACGCTGCGCAAGACCGGCCTGAAGTTCGACATCATGTCGACCTCTTTCTACCTCGGCCGCCGCAAGCTGGTTCCCGATGCGAAGTCCGGCATGCCCTATTGGCAGGATCGCCTTTACATCGCACTTGCCAATGCAGCAGCCAATCCGTCGGACTACTTCCGACTGCCGGCAAACCGCGTGGTGGAACTCGGCTCGCACGTCATTATCTAGACAGCACATACTGCCCAATAAAAGCCCGGCGATCTGCCGGGCTTTATTTTTCCTTGCTCTAATTCTTTCACCCCCGAGAGCCACCGCATTAACCAAGCATCAAGGTTAATGAGACATTTTCAACGGCATGTTCATGCGTCTCATGCCGGAGTCCCGCGTTGCGTCGAAATAGCCCTTCCCGTGGCAAGCTGCGCCTCTTGCTTCAAAATTGGAGTTCCCCCGCGCTCTTCGGCGTTTGTGGGTGGCTGATGTCGCCGACGATGGCGTCCCATGCTGACCTCGCTGCTCTACTTGCCGGCCTCGACCAGGGACGGGAAAACTGGCGCATGGTTTTGACGAATTCGCCGGCAGGGTCGATTCATCAGGCCGAACTGACCTTTGCCGACCCTGTTGTCACGGGCACAATCGCAGCCGGGGCCGGTATGGTTCTGCCCGACGGCCGCAAGGTCGCCTTCGTGGCGAACGACAAGGGCCATGAGGCAACACCGGATGAAGACCGCGTCAATCGTCCGGCCAAGAAGAGCCGTGTCGTTGCTGTCGAGAAGGTGCAGCCACCAAAGGATTTTTCCGCCGGCTCTATCCTCCAGAGAACGCGCCTACTTTTTCAGCCCGCCTTCGATCTCAAGGATAAGTCAGCCTTCGTGAAGCCGAAGATCAAGGGCAAGGAAATCGAGATCGCGACCAACTTCTATAAGAGGGAACCGCTCAAGCCGGATCGCGGCGTTTCGCCGATGCTGGCTGGCCTCGTGACCAACCCAAAGGCCGACGTGCTGGCGACGGCCTACGCGCCAGCCGCGCCTGATTACTCCCGTCTGTCGCCGTTTGATTCGATTCTCACCGACAAGGCGGACGACGGCCGCTTCGTCCCGCAGATCGGCCCGCGTGACCACGCCTGGGCCGCAAGCATCCTGGCGCCGTCGGTATTTTCGGCGGCCGAGCAGCAGTGCCTGGCATCCGGCATCTACTTCGAGGCACGCGGCGAAACGGTGAAGGGTCAGGCTGCCGTTGCCCAGGTCATTCTCAATCGCGTCCGCAATCCGGCCTACCCGAAGACGATCTGCGGCGTCGTCTATCAGAATGAGGATTGGCGTAACCGATGCCAGTTCTCCTTTGCCTGCGACAACATCAAGGATCGGGTGAACTCGCAATATCACTGGAGAATCGCCCGCGAAGTCGCGATGGCGGTGACCGCCGGCAAGATCTGGCTGCCGCAGGTCGGCTCCGCCACCCATTATCACGCTGTCTACGTTCGTCCGAAATGGGCCAAGACCATGGAGAAGGTCGGCCGCATCGGCCTGCACGTCTTCTATCGCACCTATGGCGGCGGCTGGAGCTAACGGAAAAGCCGATCCTGACGCGATTTCGTGTCTCTTCGCCGCACACAAAAGCGGATTCTTTCGGTCGATTTTGGAAAAGTGCGCTGAGATTGACCTAAGCACATGTTTTCTCATGCTTATTTTATGGCTGGACATCGACCGCTCACGCCTTGACTATGCTTTTTGCTAAAACTATGTTGCGCGCGACTTCAGAACGGGCCGAAAGGTTCTCAAACCTTGGGGTTGTTGTCCGGAAAACCGGGGTAGCGGGATCGCGGACAGCGGCTAGTGGAGGAGAGCACCATGACGGACGACCGCGAGGAAGGTCTTGAGAAGCGCCGGGCGCAATTGGGAGCGGAGCTCGCAACCAAGCGCGTAGAGGCGGGGAAGGAAGAGGCTGTCGAAGCAAGCGCCGAAGCGAGCCGCAAAGGTTACGCGGAGGCGATGAAGCTTTCGAGCGAGTTCATCTCCGCAATCGTCGTCGGCGCCGTTCTCGGCTATCTCCTCGACCGTTTTGTCGGCACGGCGCCTTGGGGGATGATTGTTCTTCTTCTTCTTGGATTTTGTGCCGGCGTATTGAACGTTCTGCGTGCTGCGGGCAAGGTTGCAAAGCCTGATCCCGGCGAGCGTCAGAATGGTGGAAAATAGGGCAGGGCGCTCCGGCGTTCGATCCAGTGCAATAATCCCGTCTTGCGCGGGCTAAAGATAGAGAGAACAAGCGGTGTCTAACGATCCGACCCATCAGTTCCTGATCCAGAAGATTGTGCCGATCGAAGTCGGCGGAATTGATTTTTCGTTTACGAATGCATCGCTCTTCATGGTGGCGTCCGCTGCCGTTGCCGCTGGCTTCCTCTATTTCTCGACGTCGAACCGGGCGATCGTGCCGGGTCGCTCCCAGTCGGTTGCGGAGATGTCCTACGAGTTCATCGCCAACATGCTGAAGGAAGGCGCCGGATCCAAGGGGATGAAATTCTTCCCATTGGTCTTCTCGCTCTTCATGTTCGTATTGACGGCAAACCTGCTCGGCATGTTCCCGTACTTCTTTACGGTCACCAGCCAGATCATCGTCACCTTCGCGCTGGCGCTGCTCGTCATCGGCACGGTTCTCGTCTACGGCTTCTACAAGCATGGCTTCCACTTCCTGAATGTCTTTGTCCCGTCGGGCGTTCCTGGCATTCTTTTGCCCCTCGTTGTGACGATCGAAATCATTTCCTTCCTGTCCCGTCCGATTTCGCTCTCCGTTCGTCTTTTCGCCAACATGCTGGCTGGTCACATCACCCTGAAGGTGTTCGCAGGCTTCGTCGCCTCGCTTGGAGCGCTGGGTGCAGTCGGTATCGGTGGCGCTGTCCTTCCTCTCCTCATGACCGTCGCCCTGACGGGTCTCGAGTTCCTCGTCGCCTTCCTCCAGGCTTACGTCTTTGCGGTCCTGACTTGCATGTACCTCAACGACGCGATCCATCCGGGTGGCCACTAAGGGATACCGACATTGACGTCCAAGGGCGTCAGTCAATTTCGCCGCAACACAACCATTTCAAAGGAGTTCAACATGGAAGCGGAAGCAGCAAAGTTCATCGGTGCAGGTCTGGCTTGCTTTGGTATGGCCGGTACGGCTCTCGGCCTCGGCAACATCTTCGGCAGCTACCTGTCCGGCGCTCTGCGCAACCCGTCTGCAGCTGACAGCCAGTTCGGCCGTCTGGTTTTCGGCTTCGCCGTTACGGAAGCTCTGGGCATCTTCTCGCTGCTCGTCGCTCTCCTCCTGCTCTTCGCCGTTTAATACAGGCGCATTGAAGGATCACGGCCTGCAGCCCGCATGCCGTGATCCTTTGCATTTGCAGTACACCTGGAGGTGAGCATGTTTTTTGTGACCCCGGCTTACGCCGAAGAGGCCCCGGCTGGAACCGCAGAAACTGGTGCAGCAACCGGTACAGACACGCATGCCGCCCCGGCAGCAGGCGATGTCCACACCGAGACCGGCGTACCAGCCGAGCATCATGGTGGCGGCGTATTCCCGCCTTTCGATTCGACGACTTACGCCTCGCAGCTGCTATGGCTGGCGATCACGTTTGTTGTCTTCTTCGTGCTCATGCAAAAGGTCATCGCGCCGCGCATCGGCAATATCCTCGAGCAGCGTCACAGCCGCATCTCGCAGGATCTCGATGAGGCAAGCCGCCTGAAGGCGGAAGCCGACGCCGACGTTGCCGCTTACGAAGCCGAATTGGCTGCGGCTCGTGCCAAGTCGAACGCGATCGGTACTGCCGCTCGCGACGCTGCCAAGCTGAAGGCGGAAGCCGACCGCAAGGCTGTTGAAGCAGGCTTGGCTGAAAAGCTCAAGGCTGCGGAAGGGCGCATCGCCGACATCAAGGCGAAGGCTTTCGCTGACGTCGGAACCATTGCGGAAGAAACCGCAACGGCTGTTGTGGAACAGCTGATCGGCACCTCGGCAAAGGCAGATATTGCCGCTGCTGTTGCCGACATCAAGAAGGGGGCTTGATCGATGGAATTTGCATTGGACGCAACATTCTTCGCGATGATCGGCCTGTTCATCTTCCTGGCGCTGGTTGTCTACCTCAAGGTTCCTGGCATGATGGCGAAGTCGCTCGACGACCGTGCCGATCAGATCCGCAACGAACTGTCGGAAGCCAAGCGCCTGCGCGAAGAGGCGCAGCATTTGCTGGCTGAGTATCAGCGCAAGCGTAAGGAAGCTGAAGCCGAAGCCGCGCACATCGTTGCTGCGGCCGAGCGCGAAGCCGAAATGCTGACCGCTGAAGCCAAGAAGAAGACGGAAGAATTCGTCGCGAACCGCACCGCGGTTTCCGAACAGAAGATCAAGCAGGCGGAAGCCGATGCGATGAAGGCGGTCCGTTCCGCCGCCGTCGATCTGGCAATTGCCGCCGCCGGAAATGTTCTGGCGAAGAAGGCCGATACGAAGGTTCAGTCCGAGCTCTTCAGCGACGCCCTCGGCCAGGTCAAGAGCCGCCTCAACTAAGGTAAGCATCTCGCTTTCGAAGAAGCCCCGCAATGCGGGGCTTTTTGTTTTGGGCCGATGCTGATCGGTTGCGGACGGGTCAGTCGCTACCTATGTCGCCAGGCAGCTTTTTCAGCGGGCTGAAAGTCATGCGGTGCAGCGAACAGGGGCCATTCTTCTCGATGCCAGCCCGGTGCTGTGCTGTGCCATAGCCGGCATGCGCGGCAAAGCCATAGACGGGGAAGGTGCTGTCAGCTCGTGCCATCATCCGGTCCCGCGTCACCTTGGCGACAATGGAGGCGGCGGCGATGGAGACCGAACGCGCATCACCCTTGACCACCGCCTGCCCCGGGCAGTCGAGCCCGGGCGGAACGTCGAGCCCATCCGTCAGGACATAGCTTGCAGGGACAGATAAACCACAGATGGCGCGGCGCATGGCGTCGAGGCTGGCCTTGCGGATATCGGTCTCGTCGATGCGGGTCGAACTCGAGGAGGCGATAGACACCGTTGCCGTTGCAAGAATCTGAACGAAAAGCTCCTCGCGCTTCTGCGCCGAAAGCTGCTTCGAGTCGTTCAGGCCGTCGGGAATACGCTTGGGGTCGAGAATGACGGCGGCTGCCACCACGGGGCCGGCCAGCGGCCCCCTCCCAGCTTCATCGGCGCCGGCAACTGGCCAATGGCCGGCCTTGCGCGCCTTCAGCTCCAGCCGGAAATCCGGCACGAGGGGGACATCTTCGAAAAGCATAGGAGAATCGGGTGACGTGCGACGTTTCATGCGGCTGAACCTCGCACGCCAACCCGATTTCCTGCAAGTCCCCGAATCAGGGCGGCGGGCCGGGGACTCGAGCGCGGAAGGGCAGGGCGACCATCCGCGAAGCTCAAATATCAAAGCAGCGAAAGCTGCACCCCGCTACCATCGGGCGGAACGAAGAGATCATCCCGCAACGGCATGCTGCGGCGGGTCATGCCGAGTCGATTCGTCGCCATCTCGAAACGGCGTGCAATCTGCCAGGCATAGGGTCCGGCACCTTTCATTCGCTTGCCGAACTCCGCATCGTAGTCCTTGCCACCGCGCATCGAGCGGACCAGTGCCATGACGTGGCGGTAGCGGTCGGGATAATTTTGCAGCAGCCAGTCGCGAAACAGCGGCGACACTTCGAGGGGCAGGCGCAGGATCACATAACTCGCCTCTGTCGCACCCGCCGCGTGCGCCGAATCCAGAATGCGTTCAAGCTCGTGGTCGTTGAGTGCCGGAATCATTGGGGCAGCCATCACCGATGTCTGGATTCCTGCCTCGGAAAGCGCGCGAATGGCCTCCAGCCGACGCGTCGGCGTCGAGGCGCGGGGTTCCATGGTCCGCGCCAGCTTTCGGTCGAGCGTCGTCACCGACAGCGAAACACGGACAAGGTTCTTCTCCGCCATCGCCGAGAGAATGTCGAGGTCGCGCATGATCATTGCCGACTTGGTTACGATCGAAACCGGATGGTTTGCCTTTTCCAGCACCTCAAGAATCTGCCGCATGATGCGCCATTCCTTCTCGATCGGCTGATAGGGATCGGTATTGGTTCCGATCGCGATGACGCGTGGCTTATAGCCCGGCTTCGCCAATTCGCGCTCCAGGAGCTTCGCAGCATCCGGTTTGGCGAAGAGCTTGGCCTCGAAGTCCAGACCGGCGGAAAGGCCCATATAGGCATGCGTCGGTCGCGCAAAGCAGTAGATGCAGCCATGCTCGCAGCCGCGGTAGGGGTTGATCGAGCGGTCAAAGGGAATGTCGGGCGACTCGTTGCGGGTGATGGCCGTTCGCGGCTTTTCGATCTGCACCTCGGTCTTGAACGGCGGCAGTTCCTCAAGGTTCTGCCAACCATCATCGAAGGTCTCCCGACGCAGAGGCTCGAAACGTCCACTCGGATTGAGTCCGGCCGCACGTCCGCGGCGACGGTCCACATCGATCCGCAGACCGGCAGATACGATCATCGCATCGGCAATATCTGCCGTGTTGGCAGGCGCAAATGCGGCCTGCCCTGCAAGGGACTGCTCTTTCATCGGATTCTCCGCTGGCGGAAGCTTTGCTTCCCGCCGTTTTGATGATTAAATTCCTATCGGCAAAATGAGAACAATGCAAGAACAAAATAAGGAAAGTGCCGCTGGCAAATTTTTGGGCGGCGCTTTATGAATAGGCGATGTTGACTGTTGTACTTGAATGCCAGGATCAGGAGCCTGAGCTGGCGCAGACGTTATCGGTGTTGGTTGCAGGCGCAGTGGAGGGGCTTGTCAGTGACGTCGTGGTGCTGGACCACGGCTCGCGGGATGGGACGTCGAGGGTGGCCGACGCCGCCGGCTGCCGCTTCCATTCGCAATGGGATATCAAGGACATCGTTCGGTCGGTGCGGGGCGAGTGGCTGCTTTTCGTCGAGCCGGGAGCGCGACCGCAGACCGGCTGGATCGACGAGATTGCCGAGTACATGGCTCTGAACAAACTGCCGGCGCGCTTCACGGCTTCGCGAGGATATCGACGTCCTTTCCTGCAGCGCATCGGTCGGGCCTCGTCGCCGCTGGAGCTTGGCCTTCTCCTCCCCAAGAAGCAGGCATTGGCCGCGGCAAGAAGCGGAATGCGCCTCTCAGAATTCGCGAAAGGGCAAAAGCTGCGGAAGCTTTCCAGCGAACTGATTCCATCCTGGGTCGCGCGCGCCGCACGATAGCGGCGCGTCATCCTCCCTCATTTCCCCGCAAATGATGGCGCCCGATACAATTTTGCGCTATAATTCGCGCATGGCGCCGCCCGAGCGCCTCGCTTCGTGACGGTCGACCATGGAATGCCGGCAGACGGCAGAGCAGGTCAGCGGAAGTCTCCTCTTCTGCCGGTTTCCGGCAAAGGAGGTGCGTCATGAAACGCAATATGATCCGCGGCCTTTTCTTGGCCGTCATATTGACGACATCGATGATCGCGCATCCGCATTCGGCAGCATCGCAGATGATGCGCAGTTGCGCAGGCCGATCCGAAGTCGTCAATTTCCTCGACAAGAACTTTGCCGAGAGGCTGACGGCAGTCGGGTTGATCAACCAGAACGCCATGCTTGAGGTCTATGCCGCGCAGAGTGGCACGTGGACCCTGCTTATCACGGATGTTCATGGCGTGAGCTGCATCCTGCTGTCGGGTGATAGCTGGGAGTCGATGCCTGTCCTGCCGGGCATCGGTACATAGAACTGTAAGTTGTATGCCGGAGCAATCCGTTACTTGCTGGCACCGCGCTTCAAATGCTCATCGAGGCGTGACATGATCTCCACGAAATTGCAGGGCATATGGCGGTAGTCGAGCTGTGATTTTAGTATGCTGTCCCAGGCATCCTTGCAGGCGCCGGGGGACCCTGGCAGCGCGAAAATAAAGGTTGCGTTGGCAACGCCCGCCGTGGCTCGGGACTGGATCGTCGAGGTGCCGATCTTCTCGTAGGAGATGCGGTGGAAGACAGCTGAAAAGCCATCCATCTTCTTCTCGAAAAGCGGCTCCAGAGCTTCTGGCGTAACGTCGCGGCCGGTAAAGCCGGTTCCCCCGGTGGTGATGACGACGTCGATATCGTCGCGTTCGGTCCAGGCCTTGACGCGCGAAGCGATAGCCTGCCGGTCATCGGGGACGATCGCGCGGTCAATCAACCGGTGACCGGCCTCCGTGATCCTGGAAACCAACGTATCGCCAGAACGGTCATCGGCAAGCGTCCGCGTATCCGAGACCGTCAGCACCGCAATGCCGACGGGAATGAAGGGGCGCGTTTCATCCAGTCCTGGCATCATGCCCTCCAGCGATCGTTTCCGTTGCTTCGAAATACCAGTCCGGCCGTTCGCTGTGAAGCGCGGTGGCCGCGTCTTCAGCCGCTGTGAGCGTATCGAAGATGCCGTAGCAGGTCGCGCCGGAACCAGACATGCGGGCGAAGGAGGCGCCCTGCTTCTTGAGCATCGCCGAGATCTCGGCAATTTCGGGCAGCAGACCCCGGGCGACTGGCTCAAGGTCATTGCGCATCGAGCCTAGCGTCTCGAGCCAGGTCGAACGCGGCGTCATGTCGAGCCGCGGATTGGTCTTATTCGTCAGGCCTCGAAAAATCTCGGGCGTCGATACGCCTCTCAACGGGTTTGCCAGCACCATTGCAAAGGCCGGCATGTCGTCGACCGGCGTGATTTGCTCGCCAACGCCACGGGCGATCAGCGGTCTGCTCGCCAGGCACATTGGCACGTCGGCGCCAAGCCGAAGCGCGATCGCCTCGATCGTCGCGCGGGGAAAAGAAGCGTTCCAGAGCCGCATCAAGCCGCGAAGCGTCGCTGCCGCGTCCGCGGAGCCGCCGCCGATTCCGGACGCAATCGGCAGGTTCTTCCGGAGATGGATGCGAACAGCGGGAGCAGAGCCACTCTCGCGAGCGATGGCCTCGCGGAGCGCGTCCCGGGTCTTGAGGACAAGATTGTTGTCGCTGCTGTCGCCAAGCGCCTCGGCGAAACGACCCGACATCACAAACTCGTCCTTATCTGCCGGCGTAAATTCCAGCCGATCGCCATGCCGGGTGAAGGTCACCAGCATATCGAGCAGATGGTAGCCGTCGGATTTCTGGCCCGTCACATGCAGGGCCAGATTGATTTTTGCCGGAGCCTCCTCGATGACGATCAAGTCATCGCGCATACTCGCTGCGGGCATCGCCTATCAGGACTTCTTGTCCGTGGGCTTCGGTTCGACCGGCGCCGGATCGGGCTGCTTCTTGTCAGCGGCTTTGGAGATGTCGGTATCCTGCGGCAAGCCGTTGGCGATCTTCTCCTTGATCTTCGGGATCTCGGATGCCTCGGGGTCGGAGCCGAGCGCACGGTTCCATTGGTAGACGGCCTCAAGCTTGCGTCCGACACGCCAGTAGGCGTCGCCGAGATGGTCGTTGATCGTCGCGTCTCCGGCCTTGATCTGTGCGGCCTTCTCCAATTCCTCGACCGCATCGTCGAAGCGGTTCAGCCGGAAATAGGCCCAGCCGAGAGAATCGATGATGTAGCCATCGTCCGGGCGCAGATCCACTGCCTTCTTGATCATCGCCAGCCCCTCGTCGAGGTTCCGGTTCATGTCGATCCAGGAGTAGCCGAGGTAGTTGAGAACCTGTGGCTGGTCGGGGTTGAGCTCCAGCGCCTTGCGGAAATTCGGCTCGGCCTGGTCCCATTTCTTCAGGCGTTCATAGGCAATGCCGCGCTGGAAGAAGACGGTCCATGCGCCCTTGCCCGGCAGCGGACCGAGGACTTCGACGGCCTTGTCGTAGTTGTCGGCCATGGCGACATAGTCCTTCGCATCCGACAGCACGCTGCCATAGGCGAGGTAGCTGCGAATGTCCTTCGGATCGGAGGCGATCAGGCTCTGAAGGTGCTTGCGCGCCTCTTCAACCTTGCCGCCCTGTGCAAGAGCGAGGCCCAACTGCAGCTCGGAGATGCGGCGCATCGGCGAGTTCTCGGGCACTTGCTTGTAGAGCGCGATCGCGCGGTCCATCTGCTCCTGCTTCTCAGCAATGCCGCCGAGCATGACGAGCGTATCGGCGCTATCCGGATCCAGCGTCTTGGCGGTCTGCAGGTAAAGCGAAACGATATCTTCGGCGCCATCGCGGTTCAGCGCGCCACCGATGGAGAAGAGCACGCCAGCAGCGCCCTGCTTGGCGGTCTGGATCTGCTGTTCCTGCTTTTCGCCTTTTTCGATGCTCTGTCGCAGTGCGTTCAGCGGCGCGTAATTCGGCAGTAGGTTATCGCCGACGGAAATCGCGTCGAGTGCCTTCTGCTTGTTGCCCTGCGAGGCTTCCAGTCGGGCGAGAGCCATGACGGCGCGCATGAAGGTATCAGGAGCGGTCGCACCGCCATCCTTGTCGAGCACAGCGTCGTTGAGGTTCTGCCGAGCGGCCCTGATGTCACCGTTCACGACGGCGATTGCGCCGGCGTTATAGGACTTGAAGATGCCGACCCAATCCGGTCCCTTCATCTTCTGGACCATGGCCAGCGCATCCTTACCGCGCCCGGCGCCGACGCGAGCCCAAGCGGCGAGCAGATCGTTCATCATCCGGTCGAGATCGTTCGGTCCGGTATATTTCAGGAGCGACTCGGCCGTCTTGAATTCGCCGCGACGAATGGCATCCATGCTCCGCACGATCGTGGTAATGCGCTCGACCGTCGGATCACCCTTCAAGTCGTTGGCGTATTTCACGCCGTCCTTAATGTCGCCATTCAGAAGCAGCGAGATCATCAGGCGCTGACGGATTTCCGGATTGCCCGGCTCGATCTGTAACGCCTTCTTGTAGAGTTCAATCGCCGTCTCGTAATCGTGATCGACGTCGGCAGTCCGGGCAGCCAAAAATGCGCCGGAGAAGCTCGTGACGCTATCCGGATCGAAGATTACTGTGGCGGCATCGTCCTTCTTGGCCGTCTCTTCGGCATTCACGCCGCCGAGCGCTGCCAGCGAGATGACCGCTGCCATGGCTGCGCTCGAAAGAAGACGGATGGCAAGTTTTTGCCGCATTAGAAAACCTCTCTAGTCGGGGCAGTCGGCCTCGTCCGACTACAAATCAGTTGAAATGACTGACTCACAACAGGATGGCTTTTTTGAAGCGGTCCTGCAATATAATCAGTCCGCGATCAGTGACCGTCGATTAATTGACGCGCTCGATGCAGAAGTCGATGACTTCCATCAGAGCCGATTTCCATGCCGTGTCGGGAAGGGGCGCGAGCGCATCGCGTGCGATCGTGCCGTAGTGAACCGCGCGGGCAATGGTATCGTTCAGCGTGCCGTACTTGGTAATCAGGCCAAGTGCCTTTTCGAGATGCTGGTCGCTGCTTTCGCCGCCTTCGATGGCCTGCCGCCAGAAGGCGCGTTCTTCCTCGGTCCCGCGGCGATAGGCCAAGATGACCGGAAGCGTGATCTTCCCCTCGCGGAAGTCGTCGCCGACATTCTTGCCGAGATCGGCTGCCTTGCCGCCGTAATCAAGCGCGTCGTCGACGAGCTGGAAGGCAAGGCCGAGGTTCATGCCATAGGACTTCAGCGCGTTGCGGCCGGATTTGCCCGCATCGGCGACGATCGGGCCGACTTCGGCAGCCGCGGCAAACAGAGCCGCCGTCTTCGCGCGGATAACGGCGAGGTAGTCGTCTTCCGTCGTTTCCATGTTCTTGGCGACAGAGAGCTGCAGCACTTCGCCTTCGGCGATCACGCAAGCCGCCGACGAGAGAACGTCAAGCGCATCGAGCGAGCCGACATCGACCATCATGCGGAACGCCTGACCGAGCAGGAAGTCGCCGACAAGCACGCTTGCCTGGTTGCCCCAGATCATGCGGGCGGTGGACTTGCCGCGGCGAAGGTCGCTCTCATCGACCACATCGTCATGCAGCAGCGTCGCGGTGTGCATGAACTCGACCGATGTCGCGAGCTTGATATGGTTCTCGCCCTTGTAGCCGAACAGTGCGGCCGACGCCAAAGTCAGCATCGGACGGAGACGCTTGCCGCCGGACGAGATGAGATGGTTGGCCACCTCGGGGATCATCTGGACGTCGGAACCGGCCTTGGAGAGAATAAGCTGGTTCACCCGTTGCATGTCCGCTTTGGTCAAATCGACCAGTGGCTTGACGGATGCCAGTTTGTTTTTGCTTTCTTCAAGCGGTATGACCACGCCCAACGACCCGGACTCCTGTTAAATTATTGAGTTCGACAATAGAAAGGGGCGATTGGCGCGGCAAGGGGTGAATTGTCGCGTCGCGCAAATTTGAAAGGGATTTTCCGGCAAATGCATGAACTTATTCGCGCCAATGATCCCGTGTTGCTCTCTTATGCGGAGAGTCTGCTCAAGGATGCGGGGATCCACTGCTTCATCGCCGATCAGGGCATGAGCATTCTTGAAGGGTCGCTCGGCATGCTGCCGCGCCGGCTCCTCGTCGATGATGAAGCAGCGGACCAGGCGCGGCGCATTCTCGTGGATGCCGGCCTCGGCGACGAACTGCGCGCTCAAAAGTGAGCCTGAGATGACGGGACATGTTGCCGAGACGATCGACGCCTTTCACCGGGGACTGTTCCATGTGGTGCAGCCGAAGGGCAGGGGGCATCGCTCGGGCATGGATGCAATGTTGCTTGCGGCGCTCGTTGCCGACGATCGTCCGATCAAGGTGGCGGATCTCGGTGCCGGCGCCGGTGCGGCAGGCCTTGCCGTCGCGTCGCGGCTGCCGACTGCCGAGGTTGTGCTCTTCGAGCGCTCCGGCGAAATGGCCGACTATGCGCGCCGCAGCATAGTCCTGCCTGAAAATGCGCATGTGGCGGGCCGCGTTTCAGTCATCGAGGCGGACGTGACGCTGAAGGCGAAGGCGCGAAACGAAGCCGGTCTCGTCGATGAGAGCTTCCATCATGTGATCATGAACCCGCCCTTCAACGATGCCGGCGATCGCCGGACGCCTGACGCCTTGAAGGCCGAAGCACACGCTATGACGGATGGGCTGTTCGAACGCTGGGTGCGCACTGCCGGGTCAATCATGATCCCCGGCGGGCAACTATCCCTGATCGCTCGGCCGGAATCGATTGCCGAAATCATCGATGCCTGCGGACGCCGTTTCGGCGGCATCGAAGTCACCGCGATCCATCCGCGTGAGGGCGAGAACGCAGTCCGCATCCTCGTCACGGCCATAAAAGGGTCGCGCGCGCGGCTTTCGCTGCGCGCGCCACTCATCATGCACGAGGAGGGGACGCATAAATTCTCCCCCTTCGTTGACGATCTCAACAATGGCCGGGCGGCTTATACCAGGCGCTAGCCAGTAACAAAATCGAACAGCAGCTTAACGTTCAGGCCGGCAATCAGGACCGCGATCACGTAGGCGATTGCGCTCAGCCAGCGCGGGGCGACCAGCGCGCCCATCTTCGCCTTGCTCGCCGTAAACATCACGAGCGGGAAGACGGCGAAGGAGAGCTGGAGGCTGAGTACGACCTGCGTCAGGATCAGCAGTTCCGCCGTCCCCTGGTCACCATACCAGATGGTGACGAAGGCGGCCGGAATGATGGCGATCGCACGGGTGATCAGGCGACGCACCCACGGCTGGAGCCTGATCTTCAGGAAGCCTTCCATGACGATCTGGCCCGCAAGCGTCGCAGTCACCGTCGAATTCAGGCCGCAGCAGAGGAGTGCGATGCCAAAAAGCGTCGGGGCGATTGCAAGGCCGAGCAAGGGAGAGAGAAGCGAGGATGCTTCGCCCAATTCCACGACATCCGTCTTGCCGTTGGCGTGGAAGGCCGCCGCCGCCAGGATCAGGATCGACGCGTTGATCAGGAGCGCGAAGCAGAGCGCAATGGTCGAGTCGATTGTCGCATAGGTCAGCGCCTCGCGCTTCTCCGGCACCGAATGGCCGTAGGCGCGGGTCTGGACGATGCCGGAATGCAGATAGAGATTGTGCGGCATCACGGTGGCGCCGAGAATGCCGAGCGCGAGATAGAGCATCTCGGGGTTGGAAACGATCTCGGTCGTCGGGAAGAAGCCCCGGATAACAGCGCCCCATTCCGGATCGGCAAGGAAGATCTGCACGCCAAAGCACACCGCAATGATGCCGAGCAGGGCGATCACGAAGGCTTCCACCCACCGGAAGCCGATCTTCTGCAGGTAGAGGATGAGGAACACGTCCAGCGACGTGATGAGGACGCCGAGTTCAAGGGGAATGCCGAACAGCAGATTGAGGCCGATGGCTGTGCCAATCACTTCGGCAATATCGGTCGCGATGATGGCTATTTCGGCAAAGGCCCACAGCGGAACGGAGACGTATTTCGGATAGGCGTCACGGCAAGCCTGGGCAAGGTCGCGGCCGGAGGCGATCGCAAGCCGCGCACAGAGCGATTGCAGAACGATTGCCATCAGGTTGGACAGCAGGGCGACGGTCAACAGCGCATAGCCGAACTTCGAACCGCCGGCGAGCGAGGTCGCCCAGTTGCCGGGGTCCATATAACCGACGGCCACCATATAGCCGGGCCCGAGGAACGCGGCGATGCGGCGCCAGCGCGTCCCCTGTTTGTGCGTCTGGACGGAACGGTAGACATCGGAAAGCGATGCCTCTTCGCGCTCATGTCGCCAGCCGGTCTTTGCGTTCGGATTTACGATGTCCATGCAGTGTCCACCTATTATCAGTGCGACCAGTATGTCTGATTGGAATGATAATGCAAGTCATTCGCAACAAGAATTGTAACCCGATGTTTTCTGCGGCAGGCATTGCGTTTGTCTCTGCGTTGCATACATGGAAGACGTTCCGCTGATCTTGTCGCAAAGGATGGAAAATGGCCGGATTTCTGAAGAGGTTGCTGCCGAAGCGTTTCCGCAAGGAAGGCGTGGTGATCCCCGTCGTCCGGCTGCACGGCCCGATCATGAGCGGCGGAAGCCAATTCCGGCCGACCCTCAATCTTGCCTCCGCGGCGCAGGTCCTCGAAAAGGCCTTTAGCTTCAAGGATGCGCCGGCGGTTGCCATCTCGCTCAATTCTCCCGGCGGCTCCCCCGTCCAGTCGCGGCTTGTCTTCACCCGCATCCGCGAACTCGCGCGCGAAAAGCAGAAGAAAGTTCTCGTCTTCGTCGAGGATGTTGCGGCCTCCGGCGGTTACATGATCGCGCTTGCCGGCGACGAGATCATTGCCGATCCCACCTCCATCGTCGGCTCGATCGGCGTCGTCTCCGGTGGCTTCGGCTTTCCGGAACTTCTGAAGAAGATCGGCGTGGAGCGCCGCGTCTACACGGCTGGGGAGAACAAGGTGATCCTTGATCCGTTCCAGCCCGAGAAGGAAAAGGACATCGAATATCTGAAGACCCTGCAGCTCGAGATTCATCAGGTCTTTATCTCCATGGTTCGCGAGCGGCGCGCGGGCAAGCTGAAGAGCGACGATGTCGTCTTCTCCGGCCTTTTCTGGACCGGCACGCGTGGCCTTGAGTTGGGCCTGATCGACGGCCTCGGCGACATGCGGCAGGAATTGAAGCGCCGCTATGGGGCAAAAACCAAGCTCGAGCTGGTAATGCCCGCGCGCGGTCTTTTCGGAAGGCGTATTCCGGGTATATCGTCAGCCAACCTGGAGGGTGCCGGCGCCGGTCTTGCGACCGGTCTTGTCGAGGCCGCCGAGGAGAAGGCATTGTGGAGCCGGTACGGGCTCTGAGGGAGCGAAGGCTGGCATCATGCCGCAACTGATAATCATCATCGTGCTGTTGGTCGGAGCCTGGCTTCTCTACCGTCGCTTCATTGCCGATGCGCAGCGGTTGGCCGAACGATCCCGCCGTGCCGAGAAGGAGCGCCAGACGGGCGCCATCGGCACCCTGGTCAAGGATCCGGTCACCGGCGAATATCATCTGAAGAAGGACGAGGACGAGTAGGGCCGCAAAAGCCTTGACCCGTCTGGCGCGGCGTGGCACCTGTCCGCGCACTTTTTGTACGAATTCGGAAGCCGTTCCATGTCTGCAGCAATTCCCGACCACATGAACCCGAAGCGCTCGTTCCAGGCGCTCATCCTCACGCTCCATAACTATTGGGCGGACAAGGGTTGTGCGGTGCTGCAGCCTTACGACATGGAAGTCGGTGCCGGTACGTTCCACCCGGCAACGACGCTTCGCGCGCTCGGTCCCAAGCCGTGGAAGGCCGCCTACGTCCAGCCGTCACGCCGCCCGTCGGACGGCCGCTATGGTGAGAACCCGAACCGTCTGCAGCACTATTATCAGTACCAGGTCATCCTGAAGCCGAACCCGTCGAACCTGCAGGAGCTCTATCTCGGCTCTCTGGCCGCGATCGGCCTGGATCCGTTGCTGCATGACATCCGTTTCGTCGAAGACGACTGGGAAAGCCCGACGCTCGGCGCCTGGGGTCTCGGCTGGGAGTGCTGGTGCGACGGCATGGAAGTCTCGCAGTTCACCTATTTCCAGCAGGTCTGCGGCATCGAATGCTCGCCTGTTTCAGGCGAGTTGACCTATGGTCTGGAGCGCCTGGCGATGTACGTGCAGGGCGTCGACAACGTCTACGACCTGAACTTCAACGGCCGCGAAGGCGACGAAAAGATCAGCTACGGCGACGTCTTCCTGCAGGCTGAGCAGGAATATTCACGCCACAACTTCGAATACGCCAACACGGAAATGCTGCATCGGCACTTCATCGATGCCGAAAGGGAGTGCCAGGCGCTTCTCGCTGCCGGCGCGCCGGGCGACAATGCCAATCAGCTGCTGCACAAGTGCGTCTTCCCGGCCTACGACCAGTGCATCAAGGCGAGCCACGTCTTCAATCTGTTGGATGCTCGCGGCGTCATCTCGGTCACCGAACGTCAGAGCTACATTCTGCGGGTGCGGACGCTAGCCAAGGCCTGCGGCGAGGCCTTCCTGTTGACGGATGCCGGTGGGGTGAACCTAGCAAAAACTGCCGCTTGAGGAGCGGCAGTCCGCCACGATAATGCGGGATGACAATCTGCGGTAACCCGCATAGTCTCCCGACATATTTTCGGTCGTTGCGGGGGATTCGCGAATGTATGTTATTCTTGGCCTTATCGTCCTCATCGCGCTCTATGCCGTCTTTATCTACAACGGCCTCGTTCGCGCGCGGCAGATGGCCGAGGAAGCCTGGTCCGGCATTGACGTGCAGCTGAAGCGCCGCGCCGACCTGATCCCCAACCTGATCGAGACGGTCAAAGGTTATGCCGCGCACGAGAAGACGACGCTCGAAGAGGTCGTTGCCCTCCGAAACAAGGCGCAATCCGTTCCGACGGGCGATGTTGCGGGCCGCGCCCAGGCGGAAGGCCTGCTCGGGCAGGCACTGGGGCGTGTGCTGGCGCTCGCCGAAGCCTATCCCGACCTGAAGGCGAACGAGAATTTCCGCGAGCTGCAGACCTCACTCGAGACCATGGAAAGCGAAATCCAGATGGCCCGCCGCTACTATAACGGCGCCGCGCGTGATCTGAACGTCAAGGTCGAGAGCTTCCCGTCCAATCTCGTTGCTGGCCAGTTCGGCTTCCAGAAGCGTGAGTATTTCGAAATCACCAACGAGGCGGATCGCGCCGTCCCGACGGTAAAGTTCTGACATCCGCCATTTGCCTTTGCGTAAAAACTGCTATGAGCAGGGCATGATCGTGGCCTGACATGGCCTTCGCGCAAAGACGGAAAAGACAAGATAATGAGTAAAGACAAGCTCACAATCATCCCGCCGGGCAAGCCACTGACAGGCCGCGCCGTCCCGCCCGGCTCGAAATCGATTACCAACCGTGCGCTGCTCCTGGCAGGTCTCGCCAAGGGCACCAGCCGCCTGACCGGCGCTTTGAAGAGCGACGACACCCGCTATATGGCCGACGCTCTCCGCGCCATGGGCGTCATCATCGAAGAGCCGAATGATACGAGCTTTGTCGTCACGGGCAGCGGCAAGCTGCTGCCGCCGCAGGTGCCGCTTTTCCTCGGCAACGCAGGAACCGCGACGCGCTTCCTGACCGCCGCCGCCGCCCTGGTGGATGGCACCGTCATCGTCGATGGCGACCAGCATATGCGCAAGCGCCCGATCGGCCCGCTTGTCGAGGCGCTGCGTTCGCTTGGCATTGACGCGTCGACCGAAACCGGCTGCCCGCCCGTCACCGTCAAGGGTACCGGTCGCTTCGAGGCGAGCCGCATCCAGATCGATGGCGGCCTGTCCAGCCAATATGTCTCGGCGCTGCTGATGATGGCCGCCGGCGGCGACAAGCCGGTGACGATCGAACTGCTCGGCGAGGATATCGGCGCGCTCGGTTATATCGATCTGACAACAGCGGCCATGCGTGCCTTCGGCGCCAAGGTCGAGAAGACGAGCCCGGTGACGTGGCGGGTCGAGCCGACGGGCTACACGGCGGCCGACTTCGTGGTCGAGCCCGACGCTTCAGCCGCGACCTACCTTTGGGCGGCCGAAGTGCTGACATCCGGCAAGATCGACCTTGGCGTTGCAAACGGCGCGTTCACGCAGCCGGACGCGAAGGCCTATGATCTGATCGCCCAGTTCCCGCATCTTCCGGCCGTTATCGACGGCTCACAGATGCAGGACGCGGTTCCGACCCTTGCTGTGCTTGCCGCGTTCAACGAGGCGCCGGTCCGCTTCGTCGGCATCGCAAATCTGCGTGTCAAGGAATGCGATCGCATCCGCGCCGTCTCGACCGGCCTGACACAGATCCGCCCCGGTCTCGCTCACGAGGAGGGCGACGACCTGATCGTCCAGTCCGATCCATCGCTTGCCGGACAGCGCCTGCCTGCCAACATCGATACCTTCGCCGACCACCGCATCGCCATGAGCTTTGCGCTCGCCGGCCTGAAGATCGCAGGCGTCACGATCCTCGATCCGGACTGCGTCGGCAAAACCTTCCCGGCCTATTGGCGGACGCTGGCAGGGCTTGGCGTGACCTATGCCGACGAGGGCTGACATTATCTGAAGCGGCCAGGCGCCGCAGGCGAGGGGTATGATGATCCGACGGCTTTCCGGCCTTTGCTTCGCTCTGTTTCTAATGCTTGCGGCGCATGGCGCCATCGCTACCGAGGTGATCAACGCCTTCGCGTCAGACATCGAGCTGGAGAAGAGCGGTGCGATGACGGTGACGGAGACGATCTCGGTCAATGCCGAAGGCAATCGCATCCGGCGCGGCATCTTCCGCGATTTTCCGCTGACCTATCAGGATGAAAAGGGCCGCCTACGCCGGGTCGATTTCGACGTCATCTCGGTCAAGCGCGATGGCCGCGACGAGCCCTGGCACACCGAATCCATCAGCGGCGGCATCCGCATCTATGCCGGCTCGGAAGACGTTACCGTGAGCTATGGCCGGCACGAGTATGTCTTCACCTACCGCACCAATCGCCAGATCCGCTACTTCGACGATCACGACGAACTCTATTGGAACGTCACCGGTAATGGCTGGATCTTCCCGATTCTGATGGCGACGGCGACGGTGAACCTTCCGGATGGCGTCAGCGCGATCGATACTGCCTTCTTCACCGGCCCGCAGGGCGCCACGGACAGGAACGCAAAGGTTTCCGTCGACGGCGGTCGACTGCTGTTCTCGACGACCCGGCCGCTCGATGCCGGCGAAGGGCTGACGATCGCCGTCAAGATGCCGAAGGGCTCGATCAATCCGCCGAGCGCTGACGATGAGCGGCGCTGGTGGCTCAGCGACAACCGCGACTACTTCCTCGGCTTTGGCGGACTTATTCTGGTCTTCCTCTATTACACGCGCTCCTGGCTGAAGGTTGGCCGCGATCCTGCGCGTGGTGTGCTGGTGCCGCGCTGGGATCCGCCTGATGGGATCTCGCCGGCGCTGGTGAACTACATCGACAATCGCGGCTTCTCCGGGCAGGGCTGGACGGCGCTGTCGGCAACGGCCCTCAATCTCGCGGTGCGCGGCTATGTCGTTCTGGAGGACCTGAAGAACTCGATCATCATCCGCCGCACCGACAAGCCGGTTGGCAAGGAAAAGCTGGAAGCGGGGGAAACCAGCCTGCTCAACGCTGTGGGAAACAAGGGCTCACTGACGATCGATGAGGCTAATGGAACGAAGGTGAAATCGGTCGGCGACAGTTTTCGCACAGCGATAGAGCGTGAGCACCGCGGACAATACTACAACGCGAATACCGGCTATACGACCGGTGGCATCGCGCTCAGTGCCGCGTCATTGGTGGCGCTCTTCGTCTTCGGAACGCTGGAACCGGATGCCATCGCCCTGATGATCATTCCTGTTGTCGTCGTGGTGTTCATCTCGGTCTTCGTTGCCGGTTTCGCCAAGTCGTTCCGCCCCGGCCGGTCGCTCGGCACGAAGATCATGTCGGTGGTCGCGATCGCCTTTGCCGTCTTCATCGGCTTCAGCATCGTGTCGTCGCTGGCCTTGGCGCTGTTCTCCTCTCTGGTGGAACTGCACGAGACGCCGATGCTCTTCGCCATCGGCGGCATCATTCTCTTGAACCTGCTCTACGTCTTCATCATGGGAGCGCCGACGCCCCTTGGAGCCAAGCTGATGGATGGCATCGACGGCCTGCGTCAGTACATGACGCTGGCCGAGAAGGACCGCATGAACATGGCGGGCGCACCGCAGATGTCGCCCCAGCATTTCGAGAAGCTGTTGCCTTATGCGGTGGCGCTCGGCGTCGAAAAGCCTTGGTCGCGCGCCTTCGAGACATGGCTTGCCGCGGCGGCGGCGGGGGCAGCAGCTGCCTACGCTCCCTCGTGGTATTCCGGCAATTTCGGCAGCGGCAACTTCTCCGATCGCATTGGCGGCTTCTCTTCGTCGATGGCCTCGACGATCGCGTCCACCATTCCGCCACCGCCGTCCAGTTCGTCCTCCGGCTTTTCCGGCGGCGGCTCGTCGGGCGGTTTCTCCGGTGGCGGGGGTGGTGGCGGCGGCGGTGGCGGCTGGTAAAGCCTCGAGGCAAGCATTCGCGCTTGACCTTTCGGCGCTCTCCCCTTAACCGCCAGACGGAAACGTGAAAGGGACGGGCATGAAGGTTCTGTTGATCGGATCGGGCGGACGCGAGCACGCATTGGCCTGGAAGCTGGCGCAATCGCCTCTCATGACGGAATTCTATGCCGCGCCCGTTAATCCGGGCATTGCAGAGCACGCGACCCTGGTTGCCCTCAATGTCGACGACCATGATGCCGTCATTGCCCTCTGTAAGGATAAGGCGATCGATTTCGTCGTCGTCGGCCCAGAAGCACCGCTCGTCGCCGGCATTGCTGACAAGCTGCGCGCGGCAGGCTTTGCGGTCTTCGGCCCGTCGGCGGCCGCGGCCCAGCTCGAGGGCTCGAAGGGCTTCACCAAGGATATCTGCGCCCGCTACGACATTCCGACCGGCGCTTATCAGCGCTTCAACAACGCGCCGAAGGCCAAGGCCTATATCCGCCAGCAGGGCACGCCGATTGTCGTCAAGGCCGATGGTCTTGCTGCCGGCAAGGGCGTGACCGTCGCCATGACCGTCGATGAGGCGCTTGCCGCCGTCGACGATTGCTTCGAGGGCGCCTTCGGTGCTGCCGGTGCAGAAGTCGTGGTCGAAGCCTATCTCGACGGCGAGGAAGCAAGCTTCTTCTGCCTTTGCGACGGCAAACATGTCCTGCCGCTCGCAACCGCACAGGATCACAAGCGGGTGGGCGAGGGCGATACCGGTCCGAACACCGGCGGCATGGGTGCCTATTCCCCGGCGCCTGTCATGACCGCCGAAATGGTCGAGCGCACGATGAAGGAAATCATCGAGCCGACGATGCGCGGCATGGCCGAAAGCGGCTATCCCTTTTCCGGCGTCTTCTTTGCCGGCCTGATGATCACCGCCAAAGGCCCCGAGCTCATCGAATACAACGTCCGCTTCGGCGATCCGGAGTGCCAGGTGCTGATGATGCGACTGAAGAGCGATCTCCTGCCGCTCCTCTTTGCCACCGCCAATGGCACGCTCGACCAGGTGTCCGCGGACTGGACGGACGATCCGGCCCTGACGGTCGTCATGGCATCGAAGGGCTATCCGGGCTCCTACGACAAGAACACGCCGATCCGCCATATCCCAGAAGCAGGCGAGGGCGCCAAGGTATTTCATGCCGGCACAGCGCTCAAGGACGGAGCCCTGGTCGCAACCGGTGGCCGCGTGCTGAACGTCACCGCCACAGGCAAGACAGTCGGCGAGGCGCAGGCGCGTGCCTACGCGCTGCTCGACAAGGTCGATTGGGACAACGGTTTCTGCCGCCGCGATATCGGCTGGCGCGCGATCGAACGCGAAAAAGCGTGAGCAAACCCGAAATCGGGTCAGTTCTCTAAATTTTTACCCTTTCCCCTGACGGGATGGAAACAAAGCCGCGCTAATCTCCTCTCAATGTGAGACGGAGTGTTCCATGCGTCAGGTCATCTTGGGTGCGATAGCTGTGTTTGCGGCAGGGTCTGCCTTTGCCTCCTCGATCGAGGTGGTCGGCAAGGACGCGCGCACCGATGGCGGGAGCATCAGCAAGGAAAGCTGCCAAAGCTGCCCGCCGCTTGAAACCGTCGAGCGCAAGAAGGACTACACCGTACCGACGCTGGCGCCTGGCTCGCTGCAGTCTTCGGAAATTCGCGACGTCAACGGTGAGAAGAAGCTCTATCGCACCGAAGGCTGGATGGGTGGCTCGCCCGTCGTTTTCGTTACCAAGGCGCCCGCCGAACCGATGACGGCCGCCACGCAGCCGGCCGATAACATCGACCGCGCCTCGACGACGGCTGCGGTCATCGGCGGTGACGTCAAGCCGGTTGCCGCGGGCATGGCGGGCGTGCCGATGGAACAAACGGCGCCGCTCGACGTTTCCAAGTTTGAGCTTCGGCCCTGATTTCCAGTTCCCTGCCCCAGCCCGACCAAAGTTTCGGTCGTCCGGGGTCCACCCTGCGGTGGATAAAATGCGTCCCTGAGAGAAGCAGGGACGCATTTTTCGTTTCTAGTGCGCCTTGCCGAAAGGTGTGCTTCCGAAAGTCGGCGTAAGCAGACGCGCAAGTGCGTGCAATCCAGTTGAAACATCCAACCAACGCAGATGGTATCTGGTGTCCTGCGTATCAGCAACGGCGGCTGCCTCTGCTTCGCTTTCGACAGCCGTCAGCTCGGGAACCGGCTCCGGCGGAGGGGAGTAGATGCGTCCCTGATCGAAGGAAAGGATGGTCAGCGTCGTAATCATGGCCGTCTCCCACTTGCGGTTTTGCTGTGGGAAGCAGTCTCTGCCGGTTGAGGCCTTCCGGTCCTGAAACGCCCAAGGAAAAGTTCCAAAACGATCCGAAACTAGCGCTCGGGAACACCCGCCAGTCTCAATCCTTCGAGGACACCGGCGATCCGATCCGGGTACTTGCCGGCTTGACCGGCGCGGATGCGCTCGACCGTTATATCAGGCGTCAGTCGTCTCAACGCAGCAAGGTGGCGATGGGCTTCCTCCATGCGCCCGAGATGTGCGCTCGCAGCAATGAGCACCCACAGCGTTGGCTCGAAATTCGGATTGCTGGCCAGCGCTCTCGAAGCCCAGGCCACCGCCTGCTCGTATTCTCCGAGGATCACGTGGGCATGCGCGATGCCGCAATGCGAGAAATGTGCGCCGCGGTCACCGGGTGTCAGTCGGTTGGCTCTGTGGAAGTGGCTGAGCGCGTCGCTGACATTGCCGCAATGAAGATGCCCGACGCCCGCCCTGACGACGGCCATCGGATTGTTGGGATTGGATTCGGCCGCCGCTTGCAGAACCGCGAGACCCCAATCGTAGTCCTTCACTGTCTGCATCAAGGCTACGCCACAATGCGCCATGACCATGGCGTCGCCGGCGCCATGCTCCAGCGCCCGCCGCGCCAGCGCGGCACATGCCTGCACATCGTCGTCGGTGAGTGCCGGCCAACCCATGGTGTAGCGATGCTCGAGCGCCCATGCGGCATGGGCAAGCAACTGCGCATTGTCAGGTTCGGCGGCCAGCCCCTGCATGAGAAGCGCATAGGCGGCCGCGTTGTCGCTTTCGATTTCGGTCGAGATCTTGGCCAAGGCCTGCAGGTAGATGTCGTAGGTGGCGACACCCGGGCCGTTCCCGCCGTGACCGCTCGATCTCGGCTGTCTGAATCAGCGGTTCGATCAGTGTCGCGACGCGCTCGGTGATACGATCCTGAAAGTCGAATATCTCGTCCAGCGCGCCGTCGAAGGTTTGCGCCCACGTATGCGTGCCGCCTTGACCTTCGACGAGTTCGGCCACGATGCGCAGCCGGCTGCCCGACTGCCGGATGCTGCCCTCGAGCACGTAGCTGACGCCGAGTTTCGCCGCGATCTTGCGCACATCCATCCCACTGCCTTTGTAGGCAAAGGAGCAGTCCCGGGCGACGACGGCAAAGCTTCGGAACCGGCTAAGGGCCGCTATAATGTCGTCGACGATCCCATCGGCAAAATAGTCCTGCTTCGGATCACCGCTGAGATTACTAAACGGGAGGACCGCGAGCGCCGGCCGCAACTCTTGGACGGGCGCAGCGGCTTTCGTCTCCACATTTGTGCGGATGAAACGATAGCCGACGCGCGGCACCGTCGCGATCCATTCCTGCCCGTCGGGCGCCGGGCCAAGCGCCTTGCGTAGCGCCGCCACTTGAACGGTCAGATTGCTCTCCTCAACGGCAATTCCGGGCCAGACGCGCGCCATCAGCGCATCCTTGGAAACAATGCTTCCACGGTCTTCAAGTAACGCTTCAAGAAGAGCGATGCCGCGCTGGCCGAGCGCAACGGCCCGCCCGTTCCGCAGCAGGCCGCAGCCGGGATCGAGAACAAATTCACCGAAGGCATGCGACGCCTCAACCATGCAGCAAGTATAGCGCAAGCGCGAAAGTCGGAAAACGTACGGCGTGCCTTGCGAGAGCACTTCAACTTAGGGACGCGTGGACGAATCAAACTTTCCGCTAGCTGCAAGAATGCACTGGCTTGGCAATTTTTAGTTCCTTCACTCCAACTCCAATGATGAGGGGGCATTTTTCTGTTTGTATTTGTTCAAAACTTTCCGATTTCATCATCACAGGAACATGTAGAGACGGGTTAAGCATTCCTTAGAATAAACTGACCATTTTTAGCGCAGACCGGTAGCCGCATGTCAATTTCGCAGCAAAGGGGGAGCCAATCAGCCCTCGTATACGCGGTAGGAAACCGCGCCGGATACCCCAACCGAGCTCTGTTGCGAGGCATAATGAGGAATTTGAAGATTTCCAGACAGCTTATTTTGCTGGTCGTTGGCCTGATGGTGGCGTTTGCGATCGGAACCACCATCCAGGTTCGCTCCTCGGTCAATGCGATCTATAAGGAACGCTACGATATGCTGCGTTCTGAGGTTCAGTCCGCAGTCTCCGTTCTCAAGCAGTACCAGGCGAAGGTGACCGCCGGCGCAATGACTCAGGAAGAGGCCCAGAAGCAGGCCTACGCTACGCTCAACGGCATGAAATACGACCCCGATGGCTACTTCTTCGGCTATAGCTACGACATCCAGATGATGTTCCACTACGACCCCTCGAAGGTTGGGCAGTTCAACAAGGGGCAGCCGGACAGCAAAGGCAAGCTCTATCGCGAAGAACTGGTCAAGCTTGGGCAACAGGGCGGCGGTCTCGTCGAATACTACTCCACAGCAAAGCCCGGCCAGCCGGCCGGAGATTATCGCAAGACGGCATACGCATTGGCCTTCGACCCCTGGAAGATCGTCGTCGTCACTGGCGTCTATATGGATGATCTCGATGCACAGGTCCAGGCGACGATCTGGAGGGCGATTTCGGCCGGTATCGTCGTGCTGCTGCTTGGCACCGTCGCCGCCGTCTACGTCGTTCGCAGCATCTCCACGCCACTGACCCGCATTCACGATGCATTGCGGTCCGTGGCCAATGAAGACGTCACGGTCGCCATCCCGCACACCGACTTGAACAACGAAGTGGGCATGATGGCCAAGGCGACGCAGTCTCTGCAGCAGCACGTCAAGGAGCGCCACGCCATGTCCGAGCGTGAGGCTGCCCAGCAGATGGCCCTCGACGGCGAGCGCGAAAACAGCCAGCGCCTGCAGCACGAGGAAGCGATCGCCCAGAACCACGTCGTCTCGACCATCGGCCAGGCGCTCGAGCAGATCGCACGCGGCGACCTGACGGTCCGTTGCGCCGATCTCGGTCAGAAATACGCTGCCCTCCGCGACAACTTCAACGATGCCCTGTCGCATCTCGAGGCTGCCATGGCCAAGGTCAGCGCCAAGGGTGGTGACATCGCCGTCAGCAAGGACGAGATCCGTCGCGCCTCCAACGATCTGTCGCAGCGCACCGAGCGTCAGGCCGCAAGCCTGGAAGAAACCTCCGCAGCACTGGACGAGCTGACCGTCGCTGTCCGCCAGACCGCCGAAGGCGCCCATGAAGCCAGCAAGCGCGTTCATGCCGTCAGCGGTGAGGCGAGCCGCAGCGACGCGGTTGTCTCAGAAGCGATTGAAGCGATGAGCGGTATCGAAAAGTCGTCTGCCGAGATCGGCAAGATCATCGGCGTCATCGACGAGATCGCGTTCCAGACGAACCTGCTGGCGCTGAACGCCGGCGTCGAAGCAGCACGTGCCGGTGAATCCGGCAAGGGCTTCGCGGTCGTTGCCCAGGAAGTTCGCGAACTGGCACAGCGTTCGGCTGCCGCTGCCAAGGAGATCAAGGATCAGATCGCCCGCTCGTCCGGTCAGGTCGATCAGGGTGTTCGTCTGGTGGGCGAAGCCGGTGAGGCGCTGAAGCGCATCTCCGACCAGATCAAGGCCGCCAATGAGATCGTTGCCAAGATCGCCCACGGCGCCTCCGAACAAGACACCACGCTGCGCTCGATCTCGTCCTCGATGAACCAGCTCGACGCCGCGACCCAGCAGAATGCTGCTATGGCCGAGGAAACCACCGCTTCGGCCGAGTCGCTCGCCAACGATACGGATGAGCTCCTCAACCTCATTCGCGGCTTCCGCGTTGGCGGCGGCCAGGACTTCACCGCGCAGGTTCGCCGCGCTGCCTGAGATCAGGCATCAAACGAGGAAACGGCCGTCGGAGCGATCCGGCGGCCGTTTTGCATTGAGGGATGTGGTGGCTCTGTCAGCCGACCGTCTCTTGCTCATCGGCTGCAAGCCGCGCGATAAGCGTCTCGATATCGCGATCGGAGTAGACGGCAATGCCGGCCTGCTTCAGAAGTGCCGCCGTCACGCCGTTCCCTGCGTGTTTCTGCCCGGAGAACGCACCGTCATAAACAAAGCTCGTGCCGCAGGACGGGCTCCCGTCGATCAGCAGCGCATAGCGACAGCCGGCTTCGGTGGCGAGCGCCAGGGCGTTCTTGGCTGCCTGCATGAACTCTGCCGTCACATCGCCGCCGGTGATCTCGACGACGCGGGCGGTGCCATCCAGCACATCCTCACCCGTTGCCCCGCCTTCGATCTCCGCGGGCGGGCGCGGCACCGGCATTCCGGCAGACATCTCGGGGCAGATCGTCACCAGACGCCCTTCCTCGATCCAGCGGGCGATCGCAGGATGAGCGAGTGGCTTCGACTGGCCGTCATAGCGGACGGCATGGCCCATGAGGCAGGCGCTGACGATAATCTTGTTCATCGCTTTGGCATAGCGGCAAGGACGTGATAGTTCCAGTCCGTCATCAGGCGTGATGAAGGGGAGCAGGGTGCGGCGAAGCATTGGCGCGGATAGACCATGACTGATCTTGCGGTCTATGCCGGCCTTTTCCTGGTCGCGTTTGCGGCAGCGACGATCTTCCCGATGCAGTCGGAAGCCGGCCTCGTGGCGCTCATCGTGACGAAGCAGTATCCGGTCCTCGCGCTGGTCGCGGTGGCGACCACAGGCAACGTCCTCGGCTCGACCGTCAACTGGCTGCTCGGCGTCGGCATCGAACGATTTCGCGACAAGCGCTGGTTTCCCGTCAGCCAGCCTTCACTCGACAAGGCGCAGCGCTGGTATCGCCGCTATGGCAAGTGGTCGCTGCTTCTGAGTTGGATGCCGGTCATTGGCGACCCCATCACCATCGTCGCTGGCGTGCTGCGTGAACCGTTTCCGATGTTCCTGCTGCTGGTGACGATCGCCAAGACCACGCGTTACGCGGTCCTTGCCGCCGCAACCCTCGGCGTGATCAGTTGACGGAGGCAAAACTCCATCCTTGAATCAAGATCTGAACAAGAATGGAATTCTGTAGAGAATCTCAGATGTTAAGGCGCCGTCTGCACATCAAATCCGCGGCGGGGCACTCTAACTTTAGCCGGAGATCTTCGAGAAGTCGGCGACCGTACCGGTTGCCTCGCGGATCAGACGCAGGAGCGCCAGTCGGTTGGCGCGAATGGCGGCGTCCTCGTCGTTGACCAGCACGTCGTCGAAGAAGCGGTCAACGGGCGCGCGCAGCCTGGAGAGCGCTTCCATCGCTGAGCGGAAGTCTTCCTTGTCGACGGCCGCCGAAGCCTCGGCTGAGGCCTTGTTGATCGCGGCGAAGAGCTCTTTTTCGGCGGAGAGCCGGAATAGATTCTCCGAAACGCCATCAGCGATGACGGTGCCCTTTTTCTCCTCGGCAGCCAGGATCTGCGTGGCGCGCTTGGTGCCGACCAGCAGATTCTTGCCGTCTTCCGAGGTGATGAAGGCGGTCAGCGCCTCGACGCGACGGGTAATCATCAGGAGGTCGTCGGCTTCGGGTGTAACTACGGCGTCGATCAGATCGTAACGCGCGCCCTGATCACGCAGATAGACCTTCAGGCGGTCATGGAAGAAGGAAAGGAGGTCGAGTTCGCGTGACGACTTGCTTTCAACAGCACCGAGCGAGATGAGATCGTCCCCATTCTGGAGCTCTGCGTTCGAGGCTTTCTTCACGCCGAGGTCGCTATCAATCCGCGCAATATGCGACGCAATTGGCGTCAGCAGCGGGATGCGGACCTTGCACTCGAGCAAGATACGGATAACGCCTAGTGCTGCGCGGCGAAGCGCGAAGGGATCCTTCGAGCCGGTCGGCTTCTCGTCGATGGCCCAGAAACCGGTCAGCGTGTCGAGCTTGTCGGCGAGTGCGACAGTGATCGCAACCTTGTCCTCCGGAACGCGGTCGGTCGGACCCATCGGCTTCCAGTGGTCCTCAATCGCTGCGGCGACCGACGGATCCTCGCCCTGGAGCGCCGCATAGCGACGGCCCATCAGGCCCTGAAGTTCCGGAAACTCGCCGACGGCCTCAGTACGAAGATCTGCCTTGGCAAGCACCGCCGCCCGGTCGACCAGCTTGTAGTCAGCGCCGATCTGCATCACGAGCTTGGCCGCCAGTGCGCGAATGCGTTCTACGCGCGCGCCCTGTGTGCCGAGCTTGGCATGGAACGTCACATCAAGCGCATCAAGCTTCGCCATACGCTGGTCGAGCGGCTTCTTGAGGTCGAGGTTGAACTTTGCGGCCGAAGCCTGCAGCGTCTCCAGATCCGGAAGATCGCCCTGGTCGCGCTTCCAGAAGTGCAGCGCGTCGGACAGGCGCGCACGCACGACCTTGCCGTTGCCGTGGATGATTTCCTTGCCGCCATCGCTGGCCTGGATGTTCGAGACGAGGATGAACTTGTTGGATAGCGTGTCGCCGCCAACCGGGCGCGTCACGAAACACTTCTGGTTCGTCTTGATCGTCAGGCGGACGATCTCAGCCGGAATAGAGAGGTAATCCTCCTCGAAGCTGCCCATCAGCACCTGCGGCCATTCGACGAGGCCGGAGACTTCTTCGAGCAGGCCTTCGTCCTCGATCAGCTCCAGGCCGTTTGCAAAGGCGATGTCACGGGCATCGTGGAGGATGATGTCCTTGCGGCGTTCGCCTTCGAGGATCACCTTGGCCTTTTCGAGGTTCGCGACGTAGTCGTCGAAGCGCTTGACGGTGATGGCGCCGGGCGCGTGGAAACGATGGCCGTAGGTCACGTTGGAGGCGATGATGCCGTCGATCGAGAATGGAATGACGACTGTCTCTTCATGCTCGGTGCCGAACGTGCAGACGATCGACTGCAGCGGGCGGACCCAGCGCAACGAGCCGGGCTGGGCGGAGGCCGCACCCCAGCGCATCGGCTTCGGCCAGGGGAAATCGCGGATGATGCCGGGTATCACATCGCTGATGATCTCTTCGGCCGCGCGGCCCGGTCTGGAGATGATGGCGATGTAGAAATCGCCCTTCTTCGGGTCGCTCTGGATCTGCGCCTCGGAAATGGAGGACAGGCCGGCACCGCGCAGGAAGCCTTCGATCGCCTTTTCGTTGGCGTCGGTGCGGGGGCCCTTCTTCTCTTCGCGCACATCGGCGGAGCGCGCAGTCAAGCCGCGGATGTCGAGCGTCAATCGGCGCGGCGTCCAGTATTCGCGCGCACCCTCATAGGAAAGTCCTGCCTCGACAAGCGCATCGGTCACGAACTTCTTCAGGTCGCCGGCAGCCTTGCGCTGCAGGCGGGCCGGGATCTCTTCGGAGCGGAGTTCTAGGAGCAGATCTGGCATGTCACTTTCCTTGCCTTCGCTGGGGAAGGCGCCACAACGGCGGGGCTAAAAACGGTCGCCTCTGCTAGCAAAGAATGCCGCATCTGCACAACCGCAAAAACGGCTGCCAGCCGTGCTATGTTGCTGTGGATAGGCACGGCAGGCATTGCCTTGCCGTTTTCCGCCGCTATTGTCCCGCGACTTTTGTGAAACGCAGGAATTCTCATGGCCGCTGACCTCCGCTCGCTCGCCGCTGTCATCTCCTCCGAAATCAACGCCCGGCCGGATCAGGCCAAGGCCGCGATCGAGCTGTTGGACGAGGGGGCGACCGTGCCCTTCATCGCCCGCTACCGCAAGGAAGTGACGGGCGGCTTGGACGATACGCAGCTGCGCAATCTCGCGGAGCGGCTGGTCTATCTGCGTGAACTGGAAGCCCGCCGCGATACGATCGTCGAGTCCATCAACGGCCAGGGCAAGATGACCGACGAACTGCTTGGCAAGATCGCCGGTGCCGCCACCAAGGCCGAGCTTGAGGATCTCTATCTCCCCTACAAGCCGAAGCGCCGTACCCGCGCCGAGATCGCCCGCGAGCGTGGCCTTGGGCCGCTGGCAGAGGCCGTCCTTGCCGATCGCTCGAAGGAGCCGGCGGCCCTGGCGGAAAGCTACATCACCGTCGATGTGCCCGACGTGAAGACGGCGCTTGAAGGTGCACGCGACATCGTCGCCGAAGGCATCTCGGAAAATGCCGACCTCCTCGGCAAGCTGCGCGCCCATATGCGCAGCGCAGCTCTGCTGAAGGCCAAGGTGGTCGACGGCAAGCAGGCAGCGGGCGAGAAGTTCTCCGACTATTTCGATCATTCCGAGCGCTGGGCAACCGCGCCGGGCCATCGCGCGCTGGCGATGCTGCGCGGCTGGAACGAAGAAGTGCTGACACTGACCATCGAGGCCGATGCCGAGACCGCCTCTCCGAACAAGCCGGTCGAGCGCATGATCGCCGCCGCCTACGAGATCGGCGCGAGCCGTCCCGGCGACCGGTGGCTGATGGAGGTCGCAAGCTGGACCTGGCGCGTCAAGCTCTCCATGTCGCTGTCGCTCGACCTGATGCGCGAGCTTCGCGAACGCGCCGAAGAGGAGGCGATCCAAGTGTTCGCCCGCAACCTCAAGGATTTGTTGCTTGCAGCGCCGGCCGGTTCGCGCCCGACGATGGGGCTTGATCCGGGCATCCGCACTGGCGTCAAGGTCGCCGTCACCGATGCGACCGGCAAGGTGGTCGCGACCTCCACTGTTTATCCCTTCCAGCCGCGAAACGACGTGCGCAGCGCACAGCTCGAGCTTGCTTCACTGATCCGCAAGCACAATGTCGAACTGATCTCGATCGGCAACGGAACCGGCAGCCGCGAGACCGAAAAGCTGGTCGCCGACATGCTCGCCGACTTGCCTGCGCCGAAGCCGACCAAGGTCATCGTCTCGGAAGCCGGGGCGTCGGTTTATTCCGCCTCGGAGACCGCCGCCCTTGAGTTCCCCAACCTCGACGTCTCTCTGCGCGGCGCCGTCTCCATCGCGCGCCGCCTGCAGGATCCGCTTGCAGAGCTCGTCAAGATCGAGCCGAAGTCGATCGGCGTTGGCCAGTACCAGCACGATGTCGACCAGCAGAAGCTGTCACGTTCGCTCGACGCCGTTGTCGAAGACGCTGTGAACGCCGTTGGTGTCGATCTCAACACCGCCTCCGCGCCGCTGCTCTCGCGCGTCTCCGGTCTGGGCGCCTCGATCGCCGACGCGATTGTCAAGCATCGTGACAGCGAAGGCCGCTTCGAGACTCGCCGTGACCTGTTGAAGGTTGCCCGCCTCGGCCAGCGGACCTTCGAGCAGTGCGCCGGCTTCCTGCGCATTCGCGATGGCAAGGAGCCGCTCGACGCTTCCTCGGTTCATCCCGAAGCCTATGGCGTCGCCAAGAAGATTGTGGCCGCCTGCGGTCGCGACCTGCGTTCGCTCATGGGCGACAGCGCGGTGTTGAAGGCCGTCGATCCGCGTCAGTTCATCGATGAGAAATTCGGCTTGCCGACGGTGAAGGACATTCTGGCCGAGTTGGAAAAGCCCGGCCGCGACCCGCGCCCCAGCTTCAAGACCGCGACCTTCGCCGAGGGCGTCCATGAGATCTCGGATCTCAAGCCAGGCATGGTGCTTGAGGGCACGGTCACCAACGTTGCCGCCTTTGGGGCTTTTGTCGACATAGGCGTCCATCAGGACGGATTGGTTCACGTTTCCCAGCTCGCCGATCGCTTCGTCAAAGATCCTCATGAAGTTGTGAAAGCCGGTGACGTCGTCAAGGTTCGGGTTGTGGAGGTCGATGCGAAGCGTAAACGCATCGGTCTGTCGATGCGAAAGGACGACGGTTCGCAGCCGTCCGCGCCGCGTGGCGAGTCGCGCGGAAACCAGCCGGTTCGCGGTCAGAACGACCGCCGTTCGGCGTCTTCAAAACCGGAGAGCCAGGGTGCCTTTGGAGCTGCATTGGCAGAGGCCATGAAGCGAAAATAAGCGCTTAGCAATCGCATTTGCAAAAATGTCACACTTCGGCGGCCATGTCGCCGGCGTGCGAATTATGGCGCTTGTAAGGCGGATGAGAGATACTAAGTTGATCGGACTATCCTGTCACATTGCGAGGCCTAACTTATGGCGTCGGCTTTCTTATCGATTGTCAAAAAAATCGTCCGTACGGGTAATCTGAAACTCACTCTCGCCAATGGCGAGACGCATATGGTTGGGGACGGCAGCGGTGAACTGGTTGTCGTCCGCGTTGCCGACGAGGAAGCGGAAAGGCTGATCCGCCGCGACCCGACCCTCAAGCTCGGCGAAATGTACATGGACGGCCGGTTCATTCTCGAACACGGCAACATCTATGATTTCCTGGCGATGGTGAAGCAAAACACCACCAATGAGATCTTCGATATCCCAATGGCCGCTCTTCTGATCGGCCGTATTGCCCTTCAGCAGCTGAAGAGCCGCCTTCCGGTCAATCGCAACAAGCGCAACGTCGCCCACCACTACGATTTGTCGGAACGTCTGTTCGAGCTGTTCCTCGACGAGGACTGGCAATATTCCTGTGCCTACTACAATCCGCCGGGCATCAGCCTTGAGGAGGCACAGGTTGCCAAGAAGCGGCACATCGCCGCTAAGTTACTTTTGCAGCCGAACCAGCGCGTTCTTGAAATCGGCTCCGGCTGGGGTGGTATGGGCATGTACCTTGCTGAAGCGACACCCGGCCTCGATCTCACGGGCATTACGCTCAGCGAGGAGCAGCTGAAGATCTCGCGCGAGCGCGCGAAACAGCGGGGATTGGCCGATCGTGTCCGCTTCGAGCTGCAGGACTACCGGACGATGACCGGTCAGAAGTTCGATCGCATCGTCTCCGTGGGCATGTTCGAGCACGTCGGCATCGGCAACTTCGACAAGTACTTCAAGAAGGTGCACGAACTGCTTGCCGATGACGGCGTCATGGTTCTGCATTCCATTGCCCGACCGAAGCCGAGTTTTGCGACCAATGCCTTCATCGAAAAGTACATCTTCCCCCAGGGCTACATTCCTTCGATCGGAGAGACGCTGCCGCCGATCGAGAAGGCGGGCCTGCTGGTCCGGGATGTCGAAGTCCTGCCGCTGCACTACGCGTATACGCTCCGTCACTGGCGCGAGCGTTTCGTGGCGAACAAGGCCGCGGCCGTTGCGCTCTATGACGAACGCTTCTTCCGTATGTGGGAATTCTATTTGGCCGGCTCGGAAATGGGCTTCCGCTGGGACGAGCTCTTCATCATGCAGGTTCAGATTTCGAAGAACCAGTATTCGACACCTGACAACCGCGACTACATTTCTGCGGCGGAGACGAAGCTGACAGAGTTCGAGGCGACGCGGGCACCGCTCGAAAAAGTCATTCTCTGACCCAGATCACAGGGCGCGGCAAGGACCGCGTCCTTTCAAATTCGGAGCTTGATTGCAATGGCAAGCACCCTTCCCGAGATCTGCCTCGTGCGCCACGGCGAAACCGAGTGGAGCCTGTCCGGCCGGCACACCGGCCGCAGCGATCTTCCTTTGACCGAAAATGGTGAAGCGGCGGCGCGCCAGATCGGTCCGCGCCTTGCGGGCAGGAGCTTCGCTGCCGTGTGGTCCAGCCCGTCGCAGCGTGCCCGAAACACCTGCGAACTCTCGGGTTTCGGCACCGGCGCGATCGTCAAGGACGACTTAGCGGAGTGGGACTACGGCGCCTACGAGGGCATCACCACCAAGGAAATCCATACGAGCCGACCCGGCTGGCAGCTGTTTCGCGACGGCTGCCCGAACGGAGAGGCGGCGGGCGATGTCGGTGCTCGGGCAGACCGGATCATATCGGAGTTGCGCCGGGCCAATGCCCCGATCCTGATCTTCTCCAGTTCGCATTTCCTGCGCGTTCTCGGCGCCCGCTGGGTTGGCCTGCCGCCGACGGACGGCGCGCGCTTCATCCTGGACACAACAAGCATCAGCGTTCTTGGCTACGAGCACGATGTGACAGAACCGGTCATCCGGAGATGGAATGGAACTTAGAAATACGACTTTGACGAGCAGTCCCGACTCAGATTGAGTGCGTGCATAGACGCACGAGGGGAGGGCGGGATGCTACGCGAGACTTTCAGCATTATCGGCAGAAACTGGTCCATGTACGCAGTTGTCGTCGTTGGTACGATGGCGCTTTCGATATTTGACGAACTCTCGGGCAAAACGACGTCCAGTGGAGCGACGAGCTTCATGTGGGGCTATCTTGCGATGTGCGTTCAGGGTGCGGTGATCTACTCTGGATCCTTTACCCAGGTTGGAAAGTGCGCGGGCTTCGGAAAAACCTTCCCTTACTTCCTCAAGACGGCAGCGCTTTTCATCGCTGCGCTTGTGATCTCGTTACCGATCTTCACGTTACTGCCCTCGGAGCTAGGTGTGTCGGCAACCGTGCTGGTCTTCACCTCCGCCGCAATGATCGTTTACGTGCTACTACTGTCGCTTGTGGGAACTTGGCCCGTATCGAGCGTCACTGGTCGTGGGACATCGCTCTTTGATGCATTCCGGCGCGGCGTTGCGCGACTTTTTCCAACGTTCGCCCGCCTCATCGCGGGGATCATTCTGCCCTTGGTCGTGTCGATGCTGATTTTCGTCATGGCGTCCCAGGTCGCAAGCTCGCCCTTGCTGTTGGTTGATGGAAGGCCGAATATTCTCATGCTTGCGGTCTTGGCGATTGCCGCGTTTCTTCAGGCGCTGGGCGTGAGCTATGCCGCGGTTGTCCTTGCCCGCGTTTATCTTGCCGGGGAGCAAGGTTCTGCGAAGTTTGGTGCTGCGGCCGCATGACAGCTTGACCCGCGCCTTGGCCGATCGCTAGATGGCGACATGCAACAGATCGGCGGAATAAACGGGCGCGTTGCGGATGCGCCCTCGAACAACTGGGTTTACCGGATGCTGCCTCCGTGGCTCTGGCCCTATGCGCAGCTTGCGCGCTGGGATCGGCCGATCGGCTGGCAGCTGCTGATGTGGCCCTGCTTCTGGTCGGCTACGATGGCTGCCAATGCGGCTGCCTATCTCGGCCAGTTTTCCGGCGGCCAGCTGATGTTCCATCTCGTGCTCTATTTCATCGGCTCTGTCGCGATGCGGGGGGCAGGGTGCACATACAACGATCTCGTCGACCACAAGATTGATATGGAAGTGGCGCGCACCCGCTCGCGCCCGTTGCCATCCGGTCGGGTGACGCGAACGCAGGCCAAGGTGTTCATTGTCCTCCAGGCGCTGGTGGGGCTGCTGGTCCTTCTGCAGCTGAACTGGTTCTCGGTTATCCTCGGTATCGTTTCACTTGCCATCGTGGCGCTTTATCCTTTTGCCAAACGCTTCACGGACTGGCCGCAATTCTTCCTTGGCCTTGCCTTCTCCTGGGGCGCCTTGATGGGATGGGCAGCGATCTTTGGCAGCCTTTCGCTTGCCCCGGTTCTCCTCTACGTCGCCTCTGTTGTCTGGACGATCGGCTACGACACGATCTACGCCCACCAGGACAAGGAAGACGATGAGCTGATCGGCGTTCGTTCGACCGCGCGGTTGTTCGGCGACAAGACGAAACAGTGGCTCGTCGGCCTCTATGGCCTGACCCTCGTGCTCGCCTTCTGCGCCTTCCTGGTCGCAGGCGTCGGTCTGTTCGCCTATCTCGGTCTGCTCATTGCGGCCGGCATGTTCGCGTGGCAGATCATGACGCTGGATATCACCGATGGTGATCAGTGCCTTGCTCTGTTCAAGTCGAACAATCGCGTCGGCCTAATCATCTTCCTCGGCCTCTTTCTGTCGCTTCTCTTCACCCTGCCCTGAAGCGGAAACGACAATGCCCGGCACAAGGGCCGGGCATTGATGGTCTGAAACGCCGCACCGATTAGCTGCGGGCGATGATTTCCTTGCCTTCGATCTTCATGGCGACGCCGAGTTTGCCGGTCGTGCGGCGCACGAGGAAACGCGGGCGGCGATTGGCGAAGTAGGAATGACGGCGACGCGGCTTCAATGCGCTGGTACGCAGGTCGCCGAGATGCTCTTCCAGCGGTCGTGCAACGCCATCGGCCTCGACCATCAGCATCGGAATGCGGAAGGCTTCTGACCAGTTGCGCCAATCGGCAGCAATATCCGCCAGGTCGTGAGCGACCAGCAGCGGCACGCAAAGTTCGGGATCTTCGTGATGAAGCTCCAGGGTTACGGTGACTTCGCCGTCGCCATGGTCGATGGCGCGGGCGGCAACGCCCTTGAAGGCGCGCTTGGGAAGGGCGATCGAAAGCGGCAGGCCGCTTGAGGGGAGAACCTTGCGCAGGATGGCGCCACGTTCGTCGATCGTTATGCTGACGTCACTTGAGGAGTCGTGGATGGCGTAGCTGACCTGCTGGGGAAAGCGAGACGGATCGAGACGCAGTGTCGTTCCAGCCCATACGGGCTTCATAACGGTGTTGTTCATATTCATTCTACCCTTGTCTTACCTGAGAGCCGGTTTCCGGTCTTCTCCTTGGGGCTTTTCGCCCTCTATGGCTCGACAATAGGCGCCGCCTGTTCCGGACAGCTTAAAAATCGCGGTTAAGAAAACTTTGCCTCCCTGGATGGTTATCAAAACCGAAGCCGGCAAGGTTTCCGGAGGGTGAACGGGCGGTGTGCCATATTGCAACGCGGCAGGGGTAAGTCTCGGGTAAGCTTTTTATAGCAAAATGACCCAGAACCAATCTGTCATACTTTGAAGACTTTGCCGGAAAAGGGCGCGTTATGATCTCTGCTTCGATGGCCTACAACATATTGTCGGGAAACATGAAGCAGAGCCTGGATCGCGTTGCCGCCCAGGGAACGGTCAAGCGCGACGCCGAGTATTTCAAGGACAATATCAACAAGATCAAAGACGTCGACGATTTCCTCGGCAACTATCGACTCTACAGCTACGCGATGACGGCTTATGGTCTGGATGATATGACCTACGCCAAGGCCTTCATGAAGAAGGTCCTGGAAAGCGATCTGACGGACCCGAACAGCTTCGCCAACAAGCTCACTGACACTCGATACAAGGAGTTCGCGGCGGCGTTCAATTTCAAGTCGCCCGCTGCGGACGCGCAGAGCGATGCACAGGAAGACGATCTGATCGGTCTCTACACGCAGTCCTTTGCGGATGAGAGCAAGACGGCGGCCAGCGAGACGAACTATTACAGCAACGTCATCGACAACGTGCAAAACGTCTCGGATCTGGTCGGCAATAGCCGCGCCCGTACCTATGTGCTGAAAGCCTACGGCATTGACCCAACCTACGTGTCGAAAGATTTCCTGACGCAGGTCCTGACGAGCGACGTCAACGACCCGAACAGCTTTGTGAACGTCAACGGCAACGACAAGTACAAAGCACTCGCTGCACAGTTCAGTTTCAACGCGGATGGCACGGTGAACGGCGCGGCGCAAACGGCTACGCAGAAAAGCACCGTCATGGAACAGTACAACCTGATGGTCCCGTCGACAGTGACGCAAGCGGCAGCCGACTATAACAAGGCTTACTACCTGTCCAAGATCGGAACGATCACGAATGTCAGTGACCTGGTCGGCGACAGCCGGCTGGCGTCCTACATCAAGACAGCATTCAGCATGGGGGACATCAGTAATGCCGCCCTGAAACTGGTGCTGACCGATGCCAACTATGCGAATACCTTGGGCTATGGCGAAGCCAACAGCGCTTTCAATTTTAACCTGGACGGTACGATCGATTCCAGCGCTGCCTCCTATGCGGCGCAAACCTCCGATCAGATCGATGCCATGGCCAACATGGCGTCAGCAGCGTCAAGCTACTACCAGTCCAAGATCGTCACAATTACGAACGTCGACGATCTGGTAGCCGATCCAAGGTTGACGCGCTTCATCAAGGATGCCTACGGCATGCCGCAAACCCTGAGCGATGCCGATCTGAAGAGCGTGCTCACGGACTCGACCTATGCCTCGACGCTCGGCTACGACAACGTCCATGCGGCCTTTAACTTTCTCACCGATGGCACTGTGTCGTCGGACAAAGGCGTTGCGCAGACGACTGCACAGGCGCGCTCCACAAGTTCCAGTGCCAACGCCAATCTCAGCTATTTCCAAAGCAAGATAGGCTCCATCTCCAACGTGGATCAGCTGATCGCGGATCAGAAGCTCACAAGTCTTATCAAGTCGGTCTATCGGATGCCTACCGATACCAGCGATGCGGACCTGAAGAGCATTCTCACCGATTCGAGTTTTGCCTCCGCCCAGGGCTTCAGCAACGTCAACGCGGCGTTCAACTTTGCCTCGGACGGTTCGGCAGCAGCTGCGTCCGGTCCGCAAAGCAGCGTGCAGCTGCAATATACCACCAGAAATTACAACGCTCGCTATGATGACGCTCAGCAGGATGAGATCGACGCGGCGGTCGCCAACTACAAGGAGCGAATGAGCGACGACAACGTTAAGAGCGTGGACGATTTCCTTCGCTCCAATGCGGCAGCGGATCTGAGCAAGAAGAATGACAGCCTGCCAGACCCCTACGAGATGGCGCTCCGTGCTTACGGTTTGACGGAGCAGGAGGTACCGCGGTCGACGATGCGCAAGTTGTTGAAAAGCGATCCCTACGATCCCAAGGGCTACGTCGCCTCATTCAAGGACGAGCGTATCACGAACCTTGTCCGTGCCTTCAATTTTGGCAGCAACGGCAAGATCGCGTCGGAGCTCCAAGCGTTGCCATCGGCCGTTATGGCCAAATATGCGACAAACTACAAATCGCGCGCCACCATGGGAATGAACGATGGCCCTATCAAGGACAAAGCCGCCAAGGATGCAACCACGGCGGTCAACGAGTTCGCCAAGGGCATGGCCGAGGTGAAATCGCTCGACGATTTCCTGAAGAACGACAAGCTGACCAGCTTCGTGCTGAAGGCGAATGGCCTCGATCCCAAGAAATACAACGAGGAGACCTTGAGAAAGATCTTCACGTCCGATCCTTCTGATCCGAAGAGCTATCTGAACACGAAGGCGGATTCGAAATTCAAGGAAATCGTCACCGACTTCAACTTCGACACCGAGGGCGACCTGACGCGCGCCAAGATCGGGGCCGTCCAGAATACCGGCGCCGAGGATCGCACGCAGCAGAACTATCTTCAGCAGACGCTCGAAACGCAGCAGGGTGAAAGCAATGACGGCGTACGTCTTGCATTGTACTTTGCCCGCAAAGCGCCCGACATCACCTCGCTCTACACGATCCTCGGCGACAAGGCCTTGTTCCAGGTCATCACGACAACCTACAGCCTGCCAAGCGGCATCTCGAGCATGGACGTCGACAAGCAGGTCGATGTTTTGAAAAAGTTTGTCAATCTCGACGATCTCCAAGATTCGAAGAAGGTCGACAAGCTATTGAAGCGGTTCACCGCCATGTACGATCTGAAGAACAGCTCCAGCAACTCGCCCGCATTGACGATTTTGACCGGCGGCAAGTCAAGCTGACGATCTCGAATATTTCTAGTCGACGCTGACGACTTTGCCGGGGTTCATGATGCCGGCAGGGTCGAAAGCGCGCTTGATCCTGCGCATCAGGTCCATTTCGATCTCCGGACGGATCGAGGCCAGTTCATCGCGCTTCAGCTGGCCGATCCCGTGCTCGGCGGAAATCGATCCGCCGTGTGCCAGTACGAAGCCATGAACGATGTGGTTCATTTCGCGCCAGCACGCCAGGAAGGCCTGTTTGTCGGCGCCGACCGGCTGGGAAATGTTGTAGTGAATATTGCCGTCGCCCATGTGACCGAAGGCGCATATGCGGGCGCCGGGCATCGCGGCCATGACCGCTTCGCCGGCTTCGTGCATAAAGGCCGGGATAGCCGAAACCGGCACGGAAACGTCGTGCTTGATCGATCCGCCTTCCGGCTTCTGAGCGTCCGACATGCTCTCGCGCATGTGCCAGAGCGCCTTCTGCTGCGCGACTGAGGAGGCGATCGCCGCGTCCTGAACCAGCCCTGCCTCGAAGCCCTGCTCAAGCAGCGCCGTCATCATGCGCTCGGCGGTTTCGGCGGAATCGGATGTGGAGATATCGACCAGGACGTACCAGGGATGTACCGATTCCAGCGGATCGCGTACGCCCTCGATATTGCGGGCGGTAATTTCGACGCCGAAGCGCGGCATGAGCTCGAAGCCGGTCAGCGACGTGCCGCAAAGGCTGGACGCGAGATTGAAGAACGCAAGCGCATCCTCGACCGAGTTAAGGCCCGCGAACGCAACCTGCTTTCCAAGCGGCTGCGGAAAGAGCTTCAGCACCGCGCCGGTGATAATGCCGAGTGTGCCCTCTGCGCCGATGAAGAGGTCTCGCAGGTCGTATCCGGTATTGTCCTTCTTCAAACGACGCAGCCCGTTCCAGATTTCACCGGTGGGTAGCACGACCTCAAGACCGAGGCAGAGCTGGCGCATGTTGCCATAGGCAAGCACGGCGGTACCGCCGGCGTTCGTCGAGAGATTGCCGCCGATCCGGCAGGAGCCCTCCGAGCCAAGGGACAGCGGAAACAGCCTGCCGTGTGTCTCGGCCGCCTTCTGCACGTCCGCGAGGATCGCGCCGCCGTCGGCAACCAAGACATTGGCAATCGGATCGACGTCGCGAACCTTGTTCATGCGTTCGAGCGAAATGATGATGTCGGACTTGCCCTCGCGCGGCGTCTGGCCGCCGACGAGACCCGTATTGCCTGTTTGCGGCACGACGGCAGTTCCGGTCTCAGTCGCGAGCTTCAGGATCGCCGACACTTCTTCGACGGAGCCGGGCTTCAGAAGGAGAGGCGAGGAGCCATGGTAAAGGCCGCGGTTTTCGATCAGATGCGGCGCGAGATCCGCTTCGCTGCGGAGCGCATGTTTCTCACCGACGATGGTGGCGAAACGGTCTAGAAGTTCGGTGGAAACTGCGCTCATCGAACCTTGGTCCTTCTTGCTTATTCGCGTGGTGCAGCGGCCCGGCGGAGCCGATCGTTGATTGCCTCGCCGAGTCCCTCGTCGGGAATGGCCGAAAAGGCGATCGTCGAGGCACCGCTGGCGTCGGCTCTCTTCATATAGTCGAACAGGTTGGCCGCCGCCTCGGCAAGATCGCCGTCCTGGCTGAGATTGAGGACGATCCTGGCATCATCGACCCCGGCGACGGAGGTGCTGCCGAAGGCAATCAACGCCTCGCCGGCATCGACATGCGTTGCGTCCAATCGAACAGTGGCACCAGGTGCGTAGTGGGACGCCAACATTCCCGGAGCCTCGATGGCCGCAGACGCCTTCCTGGCTCGCAGAAGCTTCTGACCGGTCACGCGTTCGATCTCGGAGGCGGGCAGCCCACCTGGCCTGAGGAGCCTGACTTTGCCGTCCTCGACCTTGACGATGGTGGACTCGACACCGACCGCGCTGGCGCCGGCATCGAGGATCAGCCTGATGCGCTCGCCGAGATCAGCGTCGACATGATCCGCGCTCGTCGCACTGATCTTGCCCGACGTATTGGCGCTGGGCGCGGCGAGCGGTCGACCGAAGGCGCGGATCAGTTCACCTGCAAAGCCCTTCGGAACACGGATGCCGACAGTATCAAGCCCTGCGGTCGCCAGCGAATGAATGGCGCTCTCCGGCTTCAGCGGCAGGACGAGTGTGAGCGGGCCGGGCCAGAAGGCTTCGGCCAGTGCGCGCGAAATAGGGTCGAACGCGGCGTGCCGCTCGGCCATAGTAAGATCAGCCATATGGCAGATCAGCGGATTAAAGCGGGGGCGGCCTTTGGTTTCGTAAATACGGGCGATCGCAATCGGGTTGGTCGCATCGGCAGCGAGCCCGTAGACAGTCTCCGTCGGGATCGCGATCGGGAAGCCCTCGCCAAGCACTGCGCAACCGGCTTCGATAGCCTGCTGCCTGTCCTTCGTGATGTCGATCGATCGTGCCATGCGCTGCCCGGATTGCTGTCCGGCAGTCCTTATGCCTTCCGGGCGATCGGATCAATATCAGAGCGGCCGATGATGCCGATCAGAGTTCGCGAATGATCACGATCAGAGTTGGCGGATGATCTCGCGCAGCTGCTCGTTGCGTGCGCCAAGCAGCAGCACATTCTTGATGGCGATTTGTGGATCGTCCGTGCGGAAGAGCACTCCGTTGCCCCGCACCGAGCGGTCGATCGTCATCTTCTCAGGCGTATGCTCGCCCGGCTTGATGGCGACCGCGAAGTACATGCGCGAATACTTCACATCGATCTTCTGGAAGAAATTGTCGTTGTCGCCGATGTCGGCGTAGAAGTTTGCAATGTAGAAGGCCCAGCTGACTTCCTCGTAGCGGGCGAATTTTGTCCGCGACGCGGTCACATGGCAGTAGCCAAGATGCGGGCTGTCCTCCAACGTCCGATGAAACAGCATCTTCGGAAACTGGATCGAGCGGTGAAAGCCGTTGATATGCTGATGCGTCTTGGCGCCGGCCGTCTCCAGCTTGTGGCCGGTTCTCTCGGCCACTTCGTCATGCGTGAGGTAGCGCCGTTCCTCGGCGAGCCAGTGCGCCCGGGTGCGAGTGATCTTTCCGGTGCGCAGAAATTCGGAATGCGAGGCGACCGGTGCCGCGTTGCGCGCATTGCTGTTGCTGGTGTCGAAATAGCGAAGCTTCGCCATGTGGATATCCGCATGCATGTCTGATGCCGGCAAGGATAGGCGATCATGCTTAATGGTCGATTAAACGTGACCGCGAGTCAGGGCCTTGGTGGGACCTGACTCAAGATCGGCATGTCGCAAATACGATAGTCGCGGCGATGTCGTGCCGAAAGTCCAAACGTGAATTGGGTTGCGTCGATGTCGTAATTGGCCTTACTTGCCGAGAACGAAGCATTTGGAGGTTGGAGCCGTGTTCGATTCCGCACTCCTTTGTCGCCTGTCGTCATTTTCGAAGCCGATGTCGCTTTACAACCAAACGCCGCGCCCCAGCGGTGCTTAAATGTCTTTCAAGAAAGTCTCCTGACGGAAAGGGAGCGCAGCTTTCGGCGAGTTTCGCCTTCTATCAAGCGGCGGTCCCATTATACGAGGATATGCAGATGGATATTCGCAGCAACGCATTGCGGCAACTCAAGACTCGCCGGGAAGGCTTCAGTCTCGAGCAGCCCTTCTATATCGACGAGGACTACTTCAAGCTCGATATGGAAATGATCTACTATCGCGACTGGCTATTCATGGGCCATGACTGCGAGTTGCCGAAGCCGGGCGCCTATTTCACCGTTCAGATCGGCGAGTATCCGGTCGTCATCGTTCGCGGCCGCGACAATGTCGTCCGCGCCTTCCACAACAGCTGTCGTCATCGCGGTTCGCGTGTCTGCACCAAGGACCACGGCGCCTCGGTTCGCCTCGTCTGCCCCTATCACCAGTGGGCCTACGACCTCGACGGCAAACTCGCTTTTGCCCGCCACATGGGCGACGATTTCGACAAGAGCGGCTACGGCCTGAAGCCGGTGCATTGCGAGAGCTTCGGCGGCTATATCTTCATCTGTCTCGCCCAGAACGCGCCGGATTTCCAGCCGGTACGCGACATGGTGGCTCCCTACATGCTGCCCCATCACTTGAGCGATGCGAAGGTGGCTTTCCAGAGCACCATCATTGAGAAGGGCAACTGGAAGCTCGTCTGGGAAAACAACCGCGAGTGCTATCACTGCGCGGCCAACCACCCCGAACTTTGCCGCACTTACCCCGAAGCACCGAGCGTTACGGGCACGGATGGCGGCGCCGATGATCCGGAGATATCAGGTCACTGGGCGCGTTGCGAGGCGGCCGGACTGCCGAGCAAATTCCAGATTTCTCCCGATGGTCAGTTCCGCGCGGCTCGCATGCCTCTGATCGAGGATGCCGAGAGCTACACCATGTCTGGCAAGCGTGCTGTCAAGCGGCCGTTGTCTGACGACGTGACGATCGATCGCATCGGCACGATGCTGCTCTTCCACTATCCGACGACCTGGAATCACATTCTCGGCGACCATGCGATCTCCTTCCGCGTGCTGCCGCTCAGTGCCAACGAAACTGCGGTCACGACGAAATGGCTGGTGCACAAGGATGCCGTCGAGGGCGTCGATTACGATCTCGCCGACCTCACGCACGTCTGGACCGAAACCAACGATCAGGATCGCCGCATCGTTGAAGAGAACGCGTTCGGGATCCACTCGCCGGCATACGAGCCCGGCCCCTATTCGATGCTGCACGAAGGCGGCGTCATGCAGTTCCTCGAATGGTACTCAAACTTCATGGTCAATCGGCTCCAGGGTGATCAGGCGAAGCTATCCGTCGTCGCCTGATCCCAAAAAGGCTCCCTCCCAAGTGACCCCGCTCTCTGAGAGGCGGGGTCTTTTTTTGGAAGAGAGCTCCTCAGAAGTCGCGACGGGTACGAGCGACTTCGCCCGGGGGTATCGAAGAGGTGACGATAGGGTCCGATGCTACCGGTGCGGCGGCCAAGCCTTGGGCAGGTTTTCCGCGTGGCTCCATCTCGATCTTGGCAAGGATGAGTGGCGGGTCGGGCTCGCGCGCTGGCAGAAGGTTGCCCCGGGCCCATAGCTTTGCAAGCTCGGTTCGGTTCATCGGCGCGACATTGACATCGATATCTGTCAAGGTGCCCGGAACACGGTAAGGGCAGTGGCGCTTGCTGCAATTCAGTCCTGACGAGAACTGCCACATCAGGTAGTTGTCCCAGTTTCCCATCGGGAACACGCCCTTCACATCGGGTTTGTATCGCGCATACCAGATCGGCAGCCGGGCCAGTACCGGATAGTCGTTGTGGTAGGCGGCGATGTAGCGAGCGGTGTTATGGTTGGTGTAGAGAACCGGGTAACGTCCGGTTCTTGCCCTGATGTGGCCCACGAATATCTGCGCGTCCTCCAGCGACATGAACTTCTGAGGATCGATGCCCTCGAGGTCGAGGATCATCATCTCGTCGTTCTTGGGATCGGCGTAATCGAGGTAATGGTTGGCCTGGTCGACCGGGTTGCCGGGGCGTGCAAGGTGATAGGAGCCCCATAGTAGACCGGCGGCCCGAGCAACGAGCCGCCGCGTCTGAAAGAGCTCGCGGCTCACCGCATATTTGCGCCACATGGTCTTGCAATGCGCGACCGTGTCTCCGGCATGATCGCCGGTGCATGAGAAGCTCTCGGGAAGTCCGTCGGAGGCCTTTGAGATGAAGGCGGCGATGCGTTTGTCGGAAAGCAATGAACCCCAATCGATGGTATTCAGTTCGTACGCGTCGACGACGAGGGCGTTATCGGGGTTCTTCCAGGGAAGGGTGTCAGCGGCCACAGCCTGAAACGGAGTCCCGACGACAAACGCCGGAACCAGCAAGCGAAGCAGAAGATTTCTCCAGGATTGCTTCATGGAGTGAGCGTGGTGAAAGGCGGTTAATGTCCAGTTAATCCGCGATCGCTTAAAAACGGAAAGTTGCAACAACGGCATGAAAACCGGTCATTGGAACGGTTTCATAGCCTTGGCGTTATTATGCGCGCATATTCCAACCTGGGAATGGAGATTCCATGACTGGATTTTTTAAGAAGATAGCGATTGCCGCCGTTTCCTTCGTCACGCTGGCAAGTGGCTATGCGTCCTCGCAGGCGATGCAGATGCCAGCCTTGCCGCAGGTCGAAAAGTCTGGTGCCGTAGAGAACGTCCAGTATTGCCGTGGCCCGTATTGCCGCCCCGGTTATCGCCCTGGATACCGGTCGGGTTACTATCCCGGCAATCGGCCTGGTTATTATCCGGGGTATCGCCCAGCCTATCGTCCCGGCTGGTACGGTGGCTATCGCGGCTATCCCTACTATCGCAACGGTTACCGCTACTACAACGGATACTGGTTCCCGCTTGCTGCGTTTGGCGCCGGTGCGGTGATCGGTGGTGCAATCGCTTCGCAGCCGACCTATGTCGCACCGCCCGTGGCTCCGCTCGCGTCGGGTCACGTGGCATGGTGCCAAGCTCGTTACCGCTCCTATCGAGTCTACGACAATACCTTTCAGCCGTACAATGGCCCACGTCAGCAGTGCGTTTCACCCTAGTATTGAGTGACGCAGGCGCTTACGTTTCAGGCCCGGCAGCAATGCCGGGTCTTCTGCATTCAAAGAATGCGAACGCGCCTCAATAGCCACCATGCCAGCAGGATAGAAGCGATGATGAGGGCCACGGCATATTCCGTGCCGCCGCTGCCTTCAGCAAAAGGCAGGTTGGTGGTGTTCATGCCGAAGAAGCCCGTTACCAAGGTCGGCGGCAGCAGGAAGGCTGTCATGATTGACAGGATGTAGAGGTGGCGGTTCGTCTCGGAAGACAGCTTCGAGTCGATCTCTTCATGCAGCAAGCGCGCTCGATCCTGCAGTGCATAAATATCGTGATCGACGGTTTCGAGGCGGCTCGTCAGTCGCGTCGCAACATCATCGAAGCCGAAGGGCATTTCGTCATCATGCGAGGCGGCAGCGCGACGCATCAGGGCCAGCACGGTTCTCAGGTGCCGGTGCAGCCTGACGACCGTGCGTCGCACCGGCGCCAGCCGCCGGCGTTCGTCGCGTGGCGAGTTGTCGTAAACGAAATCCTCGATAACGTTGAGCTCATCCGTCATTTCCATGACGATAGAGATCAGCGTGCGCTGGAATTCGATTACCAGGATCTCGAACAGGTCGACGGGTCGTTCGAATTTTGCCGGGTTCTTCTCCACAAGTGCGCGAGCGCGTTCGATGCTGCGGAGCGGCTGTAGCCGCGTCGTGATGATGAAGCGATCCGATATCGCAAAGTGCAGCCAGCCGAGATCGGCAGTCTCGTGATCGAACTCCCGCTGGCAATCGACAAGCGTGCCGTAGAGCATCTGTTCGTCGACGGTCATCACCGCATGCGTGTCACGGGTGATCAAGGCTGCCTTGGCATCGTCGTTCAAGCCCTCGATGCTGTCGAGCAGGCCGGGAACGCGGGCATCGGCAAGGTTCAGATGCAGCCAGTAGAAGCCGCCACCGTTGGTCAGCTCAGCCTGCGGCGCGCTGTTTGGGAGGCGTATTGCCTTGCCGCCCTCTGGCGGAAAGCGGTAGGCCCACACGAGTCCGGGAATGTTGGCGGGCAAAGTATCCATTGGTGCGCCGGTCCTCTTGCGATGGCGGTCAGTGTCCATAGAGATTCTCTATGACGGTTGTTTGTGCAAGTGCGCAATAATGCAAGGCATGCGTTACTGTCCGGTGCATTTTACGTCGGAAAGTTTGAAATTGACGTTTACGTAAAAATCAATTAGCTCTGCCCGTGGAGGTGCCGGAGGGCGTTATCGCTCGACGGCCTGCGATGCGAGGAGATCAGTTATGTACAAGGCGCCCGTCGAGGAGATTGTGTTCACCCTGAAGCATGTTGCCGGCTTGGGGAGTGCAATAGAGGCCGGCTTGTTGGGCGATCTCGGCGAGGATCTCGTCGATGCCATCCTTCATGAAGCGGGGCGATTTGCCACGGATGAAGTGGCGCCGCTTGCCGAGACTGGCGACCGTCAGGGTTCGCGCCTCGTTGATGGTAAGGTGGTGACGCCGGATGGTTGGCGGGATCTCTATCAGAACTGGATCGCTGGCGGCTGGAACGGCCTGACGGCACCAGAGGAGTTCGGCGGGCAGGGGCTGCCGTACATGCTGAACGTCGCGGCGCTCGAAATGTGGAACTCCGGATCGATGGCGTTCGCGCTCTGCCCGACGCTGACCATGGGGGCGATCGAAGCCATCAACAATCACGCCTCCGACCACCTCAAGAATACCTACCTCTCGAAGCTTGTCTCCGGTGAATGGACAGGTACGATGAACCTGACCGAGCCACACGCCGGCTCCGACCTCGGTGTGCTCAAGACGCGGGCCGAACGCCGGGATGACGGCAGCTACCGCATCTTCGGCCAGAAGATCTTCATCACCTGGGGCGAGCATGACGCCGCAGACAACATCGTTCACCTGGTTCTCGCCCGTCTGCCGGATGCGCCGGCCGGAACACGCGGCATCTCCCTGTTTCTCGTGCCGAAGTTTCTCGTCAATCCCGACGGATCGCTCGGCGCTCGCAACGATCTCTTTGCGCATTCGCTGGAGCACAAGCTCGGCATCCACGGCTCGCCGACCTGCACGATGATCTATGGCGACGGCAGGTTCGGCTCCGAGAAGGGCGCGATCGGCTGGCTGGTCGGCGAAGAGAACAAGGGCCTCGCCTGCATGTTCACGATGATGAACAATGCTCGCCTTGCCGTCGGTATGCAGGGCGTTGCCGTTGCCGAGGCGGCGACGCAGAAGGCGACCGCCTATGCGAAAGAGCGTACCCAGGGGAAGGCACCGGGCTGGACGGGCGGCGGCATGAGCCCGATCATCGAACACCCCGATGTTACTCGGATGCTCCTGACGATGAAGGCGCTGACTCAGGGGGCGCGCGCGATTTCCTACGCCTGCGCCCACGCCATCGACATGTCGCATCGTGCTTCGGACCGCAAACAGCATTGGCAGGAGCGCGCTGCCCTGCTGACTCCGATCGCCAAGTCCTTTTCCACCGATGTCGGCGTCGACGTTGCCTCGCTCGGCATTCAGGTCCATGGCGGCATGGGCTTCATCGAGGAGACGGGGGCCGCGCGCTACCTGCGCGATGCGCGCATTGCGCCGATCTACGAGGGCACGAATGGCATTCAGGCAATCGATCTCGTCACCCGCAAATTGACGCTCTCGAACGGCGAGCAGGTGCACGCCTTCATCGCCGATTTGAAGCAGATCGCCGATGAGGTTCGCCATTCCAACCTGGACGGCTTCGGCGCGACGGCAAATCGGCTCGATGCCGCCATAACGGACCTTGGTGAAGCGACGGATTGGCTGCTGGCGCAGGTTCGTGAGGGTAAGGTGACAGAGGCGCTGGCCGGCGCGACGCCCTATCAACGGATGTTCGGCCTTGTTCTGACCGGTTGCTACCTGGCAAAGGGCGGGTTCGCTCAGGCGCCGGACGGTGGGGCCGAAGGGCGCATCGCGCTCTGCCGCTTTGCTGCAGAAAATCTTCTTTCGGAAGTAACGGCGCTGAAAGACTGCGTCGTCAACGGTGCTGCAAGCCTTGCGGCCGCAAAAGTCGTTCTCGCCTAAGGAACCATCATGACAGAGCAGGTCATCGTCGAGCAGAATGCCGCCCACCCCGGCATCCAGATCATCCGGTTCAACAGGCCGGAAAAGAAGAACGCCATCACCCGCGCGATGTATCGGAAAATGGCTGACGCCTTGATTGCCGCCAATGCCGATGCGGCGATCAAGGCGACGGCCTTTCTCGGCACCGAGGGCTGCTTCTCCGCCGGCAACGATCTCGGTGATTTCCTTGCTGCTGCGATGGGCGGCGCGATGCCTCGAGAGATCGTCGAATTCCTCTATGCCATGGTCCGCTCCGAGAAGCCGATCGTCTCGGGCGTCGACGGGCTGGCAATCGGTATCGGAACCACGATGCACATGCATTGCGATCTGACCATCGCCTCCGCACGCAGCCAGTTCCGCACTCCGTTCGTCGATCTCGCCCTCGTTCCGGAAGCGGCGTCCAGCCTCCTTGCGCCGCGTATCATGGGGCATCAGCGCGCCTTCGCGCTTCTGGCTCTTGGCGAGGGTTTCTCGGGCGAGGAAGCACGGGAAGCGGGACTTGTCTGGAAGGTCTCAGCACCCGATGCGGTCGAAGCCACGACGCTCGCAACCGCTGCCAAGCTCGCAGCCAAGCCGCCGGAAGCGCTCAAGATCGCTCGCAACCTGATCCGCGGCGACCGCGAGGAGATCATCGCCCGCATCGATGATGAGGCACGCCATTTCTTCGAGCGTCTCCACAGCGCCGAAGCAAGGGCCGCGTTCGAAGCTTTCATGCACCGCTGACGCCGGAAAGTTTGAACGTCAAGAGCCTGATCGGATGCCCGCTTGTCGCGGGCATTTCTGTTTACATGCGGCTACCGACTCCGCCACGCGGCGAACACGCTCGAATCATATTACTTTTAATCAAATCTTACGGATCTTGGTCTCTAGTGAGATCCAATGCATGACGCATGACGGATATCGTCCGTATTGTTTTCCGATATCACCAAGGCGAGTGGCGCCCAGGCGATCGATCCAGATCGGTTGGGCCTTGTCACTTTGGCCGCATGAGACCGCCCCATGTCCAAACTGAAGATAAAAACGCTCCTTCCACTTCTCTTCCTGTCTCTTGTTTTCATTGCCTTGGTACAGGGTGCGATCGCGGTCTTCTCGCTGACCAATCTGGAAGCCAACACCCGGCAGATCGGCGCGCAGAACATTCCGAACAGCGAGCGGCTTCATGCGATCGTCACGACGCTGAACGACGTTCGCCGCAGCTACGCCGACTATCTCCTGGCCACCGGCAAGACGGACTTCCGCAACGCCGAGACGACGCTGAAGGCCCGCCGCCAGCGTCTCGCCACCGCGATCGACGCGTTCGAAAAGCAGCCGAAGAGCGACTACATGAGCCAGAATTTCGGCCGGTTGCAGAAGGCGCTCGCCAACGATGCCGCACTTGCCGACAAGATCATTGCCCTCGCGCTTGATAATAAGCGCAGCCAGGCGAACATTCTCTATCGTGGCGAACTCTCGATGTCCGCCAACAACATTCAGACCCTCGTTGACGGAATGCTGGCAAAGGATCGGCAGTCGACCGATGCGGCGCTCGCCGCCGCAGCCGGCAACTACAGCGCGGGCGTCCTGTCGATCGTCGGTGGTCTCGCCGTCGCGCTGGCCGTCGCAGTGGCTGCCGCGTTCCTCGCCTGGAAGCGTATTTCACAGCCGATCTCGACGATCGCCACCCGCATGGCCCGTCTGGCAGACGGCGATCTCGACGCGGCCGTTCCCTATGTCGGGCGCAAGGACGAGATCGGCGACATGGCTGCCGCCGTTGCAGTCTTCCGCGACAACTCCTTCGCACGCCTTGACCTCGAACGCAGCGCCGAGCATACCCGCGAACAGGCGCAGCAGGAGCGCTCGCGCAATGAAGCCTCGAAGGCTCGCGAAGCCGCGGAAATCCAGCATGCCGTCAGTGCGCTCGCGGAGGCGCTGGGCGCGCTCTCCGACGGCGATCTTACGCGGACGATCGAGACACCTTTCGCTGATCACCTCGATAGGCTGCGCAGCGATTTCAATACTTCCATCGCCAAGCTGCGGGCGGTCCTTCAGGAGGTCGGTGACAATGCTCATGCGATCGATGCAGGCGCCGGAGAAATCCGCACGGCCGCGGACGGTCTTGCGCGCCGCACCGAGCAGCAGGCCGCCTCCATCGAGGAAACGGCTGCAGCACTCGAAGAGATCACGACGACCGTCAAGGACACGGCGCGTCGCGCGGAAGAAGCCGGCACGCTGGTCACTCGTACACGCTCCGGCGCGGAAGAGTCCGGCAACATCGTTCGCAAGGCGGTTTCCGCGATGACCGAAATTGAGCAGTCGTCGCAGAAGATCGCCAATATTATCGGCGTGATCGACGACATCGCCTTCCAGACCAATCTGCTGGCGCTGAACGCTGGCGTGGAGGCTGCCCGTGCCGGTGAAGCCGGCAAGGGCTTTGCCGTCGTCGCTCAGGAAGTACGCGAATTGGCACAGCGTTCGGCTAAGGCCGCGAAGGAAATCGAGAGCCTGATCAGCGCCTCCAACGATCAGGTCCGCTCGGGCGTCACGCTCGTTGGCGACACCGGAAAGGCGTTGGAAGCGATCGTCGGCCAGGTCCAGGAGATCAGCCGTCATGTCGATGCGATCGTCACCGCGACCCGCGAGCAATCGACCGGACTCGCCGAGATCAACACGGCCGTCAACACGATGGACCAGGGCACGCAACAGAATGCCGCCATGGTTGAAGAACAGACTGCAGCGAGCCATGGGTTGGCGCAGGAGGCGGCGAAGCTGATGCAGTTGCTGAGCCAGTTCAATCTGCAGGCCGCATCCCAGGCTGCCGCGTACAGCCATCGCGCTGCCTGAGGCGCATCAAGCTCAGAACAAAAAAGGCCCGTACGAAATGCGGGCCTTTGACGGATTCTGGAATATCCTCAATCAGGCGGCTCGCGACAGGGATCGCCGGGAGTTTCCAGAGCCGGCGATCTTGTCGCGAAGATCACGACTTCTGCGAATGGCTCGGAGGTCCAGGATTTTGAGGCTTCCCGATCTCGATCGCATGCCTGTCAGGGTCATAAAAACGGAACACCCTCTGACCCCATGCTTGCCGTTCGACGGGATGGATCAGTTCGACATGCGGTGCGATGCTTTCGAAGGCCACATCGACATCCTCATGTTCAAAATACAAAAGCAGATTTCTTCGCCGCTAGGGTTCTTCAGCGAAAAACGATAGCCGCCAGATCGTTTGTTCAAGGGACGTTCCGTCGTGAATCGCAAAGCCGGTCTCGAAAAGGACGAAGTTTCCGAAGTCCTCCAAAATCTGCAGGCCAAGTGTCTTGCGGTAGACTTCCCTGGAGCGATCTATGTCGCGAACGAAAGGGATGGGATTGATAAAACGCATCGAATTCCTTTCGCGATCCAAGACCGCTGAGATTGGCCGCTCGCAGGGCGCGCTCTACTTCTCCAGCGTCGCCACGACCTCGACATGCGGCGTCCACAGGAACTGGTCGATCGGCGTTACACCGGTGATACGATAGCCTCCGTCGACGAGCAGAGCGAGATCGCGAGCGAGCGTCAGCGGATTGCAGCTGACCGCCACGACTTTCTTCACGTTCGAGCGCGCCAACTCCTTGCACTGAAACTCGGCGCCGGCGCGTGGCGGATCAAAGACCACGGCATCGTAGACCTTCAGTTCCGAGGTCATCAGCGGTCGCCGGAAAAGGTCCCGTTTCTCGACACTGACCGGCTTGAGGCCCTGCGTGTTGCGGGCGGCATGATCGAGTGCTGCCAGCGGCTTGTCCTCGCTCTCGACCGCATGCACGCGACCGACACGGGCAAGGCGGAGCGAGAATGTGCCGGCGCCGGCGAAGAGATCGGCGATGCGTTTCGCCTTGCCGACATGCGCCAGAACCAGCTCTGCCATTGCATCCTCCGCCGGCTTGGTTGCCTGCGTGAAGCTGCCGGGCGGCGGAACGACGTTGACGCCGCCGAAATCGACGATCGGCTTGGATGGTTCGACGAGGATCTCGTCGTTGAGCGAGATGCGGGCGATACCCCGAAGGGAAAGCACGGTCTCGATTGCCTTGCGGCGCTGCTGGTCCGTGAGCTTCTTGATGCCGTCGACTGCAAGATCGAGGCCCGACAGGGTCTCCAATACGGCAATGCGGAACGCTTCGGCGTTATTGGCAAGTGCTGCCCCAATCGCCTTGATCGCCGGCAGCCTGGCCATGATGCCAGCCGACGAGATGGGACATTCCTCAATGGCGACGATATGGTGGCTTTCCGCCTGATTGAATCCAACAAGCATGTCCTTCTCGGTCCGCCGCGCGGCGAAGACGACGCGGCGGCGCTCGCCGGGATGAGCGGCGACTAGGTCGGCGACGTCAGGCGTCAGCCCCTTCGTTTTCAACGCATCGACGACGAGCTGCCGCTTGAAGCGGCGGTAGGCCGCATCGTTCATGTGCTGCAGGCTGCAGCCGCCGCAGGTGCCGTTCACGCCGTCCGGGCCGAAATGGCGGCACGGCGGGTCCTGACGATCGTCCGATGGAGTCGCGATGGACATCAATGTGCCGTGGTTTTTGACGCGTGCGATGGCGACAGTTTCACCCGGTAGGGTGAAGGGCACGTAGATCGGCCCGCCGTCTGCATGCACGATCCCGTCGCCTTGGGCGCCGAGCTTTTCGATCGTAACTGTTTGCGTGCTCACGGTTTCGTTCCTGCGAGTAGAAATTCCTGGTTCCCGTCGCCACCGGCGATCGGGGAGGGGATGAGGCCAAGGCTGTTCCAGCCCATGTCCTCGACGAACCAACGCTCGAGTTCTGCTGCGACATCAGACGCCGAAGACGGGTCCTTGAGAAGCCCGCCTTTACCGATCGCATCGCGCCCGGCTTCAAACTGCGGCTTGACGAGGAGAGCAGCGACGGCTCCCGCTTCCGCAAGATTGAGGGCAGGGGCCAATGCCAGCTTCAGCGAGATGAAGGAGACGTCCGACACGACGAAGGTGACCGGGTGCCCGACGTCTTCGGCCGTGAGGTTGCGAGCGTTCAGGCCTTCGATGTTGGTCACGCGAGCATCGTTCGATATACGAGGATGCATCTGGCCATGCCCGACATCAATCGCAGTGACATGTGCGGCACCGTGCGCCAGCAAGACTTCCGTGAAGCCGCCTGTTGATGCGCCGACGTCGAGACAGTGCTGTCCTGATGGGTTGAGCTTGAAATGATCCAGGGCAGCGGTGAGCTTCAACGCGGCGCGCGAGACATAGTCCTGCGCCGGATCATCGATTTCGATGGTGGAGTCTTCGCCAAACAGCGCGCCGGCCTTCGTCACCACCTTGCCGCCAACCTTCACGGTGCCGCGCTGCACGGCATCACGCGCGCGAGAGCGACTGGCGAACAGGCCAAGGCTGACAAGAAGCTGGTCGAGGCGTTGCGTGTTCTGATCTGACATGCGCTGTCCATGCAGGGCAAAGCCAAGCCTTGCAAGCCTTTTGTTCCGAAAACGCTTCCGTGTCTCGCTCGCGACGTTTGCCGCGTCGCACAAACTTAAGCAAATTTAAAGTCTGCCGTCATAGGGTCGGGTGGATTGCGGCGGCTCGTGAAGCTGCCTCCCGCCATGATGGCTTCCTCCCAATTTGCCGATCATGTTCCCATCCGCCGAATTTTTCGGGCATGCCTTGGCGTGCCGTTTCCCCATGGCCGCAGGCCGTCAGGAGAGATTGACTGATGTTTGCTAGAAACATGTCCTTGAATGGTAAGCTCGCCGCGACATTCGCAGTGCTGATCCTTATCTTTCTGTCCGTTTCCGCCTTTGTCTACTCGAAAGCAGGCGCCGTTGCGGCCGCTTCCGAGCAGCAGAAGAAATCCGAGCGTCTGGTCAACCAGATCGATGACGCGCTGCAGGCCATGCTCGAACAGGCGGTAAACCTGCGCGGCTTCCTGCTTTTCCGCAGCGACAGCACCTATGGCGACATCTTTGCCAACCGCGAGCGCATGCTGAAGGCGATCGCTGCGGCACGCGAAACGGCGGCCGGCAAGAGCGATTTCATCCAGCAGATCGACGGCATGCAGAAGGCGGCCGATCTCTATTTCCATGAGCTTGCCGAGCCGCAATCCAAGGCTCGCAAGGAAACCGACATGCCGGTCGACCAGGTCGTCAAGATCGGTGTCAACGAAACCAAGGGCCAGCTCGACGGTTTCCGTCAGGCATCGGCCAAGATCAAGGCTGCTGCCCGCGAAGAATCGGACGCCCTTGCCGCCATTCAGGCCGACGCCAGCAGCGATCTCAGCACTACGCTGCTTGTCGGCGGTGTCGCCGCTGGCCTTGCTGCCGTCCTGCTTGCCTGGATGCTGTCGCGCAGCATCGTCCGGCCGATCGTTGGCATGACCTCGGCGATGGGACGCCTTGCGGGCGGCGAGAACAATATCGACGTTCCGGCCCTGGACCGGCAGGACGAAGTCGGCCGCATGGCTCAATCGGTTCTGGTCTTCAAGAATGCGGCCATCGAGAAGCTTCGCCTCTCCGGCGAAACGGATCGCATGCGCAGCGATGCCGAGCGTCAGCGCCAGGTGAGCGACGAACAGAAGGCGCGTGAGGAAGCGGAACTTCGCTTCGCGATCGAAGGCCTTGCCGGCGGTCTGTCGGATCTCGCCAACGGCAATGTCGCCGTTCGCATCACGACGCCGTTCGCATCGCAATTCGATCGCCTGCGCAACGACTTCAACAACGCCGTCGAGAAGCTGCAGGGCGCTCTTCAGTCGGTCGGCCGCAATGCATCCGCGATCAATGCCGGCGCCGGTGAAATCCGCTCGGCTGCCGACGACCTTGCTCGCCGCACCGAACAGCAGGCTGCGGCCGTCGAGGAAACCGCGGCAGCGCTCGAAGAGGTCACCACGACCGTTCGCGACTCCGCCAAGCGCGCCGAGGATGTCGGTCAGCTCGTTGAGCGCACGCGTCTCGGCGCCGAAAAGTCCGGCGACGTCGTCCGCAAGGCCGTCTCTGCGATGCAGGAAATCGAGAAATCGTCCGGTGAGATCAGCAACATCATCGGTGTGATCGACGACATCGCCTTCCAGACCAACCTATTGGCGCTAAACGCAGGTGTCGAAGCGGCACGTGCGGGTGAAGCGGGCAAGGGTTTTGCTGTCGTAGCGCAGGAAGTCCGCGAACTGGCTCAGCGCTCCGCGAACGCCGCCAAGGAGATCAAGGCGCTGATCAACACGTCGGGCACGCAGGTCAATGCCGGCGTCTCGCTCGTCGACGAAACCGGCAAGGCGCTTGCAGAGATTGTCGTCGCTGTCCAGGAGATCAACAAGCACGTCGGCGCGATTGTCACCGCAACGCGCGAGCAGTCGATTGGCCTGCAGGAGATCAACACGGCCGTCAACAACATGGATCAGGGCACGCAGCAGAATGCGGCCATGGTCGAAGAGCAGACGGCGGCCAGCCACTCACTCGCGCAACAGGCAGCAGCTCTGGACGATCTGCTCGGTCAGTTCAATCTCGGCCATGCCCATGCTGACGCGCCGAGGGCGGCCGTCGCCAGCCCCGCGTCACGCCCCGTCGCTTCGCCGGCCCGCGCGCTGACCCGCACGGTGGCCAAGGCCTTCGGTGGCGGCAGGGCTGCAACGGCTGCTGCCGTTCAGGAGGACTGGACGGAATTCTGAGCTGAAAGGCACGTGACCATAAAAGAAAAGCCCCGTTTTTCGGTCGGCCACTTACTTAAATGTGAAAATCTGTACCTATGAGAAACGAGAAACGCTCGCAGCAAGCCGCTGCGAGCGGTTTCGTTTTCCGAAGATATTTCCTATGTTTAAGCAGAAGCTTGTTCTAGGGTGTGACGGAGAATCATAGGAAATAGGAGATTGTGAACGCATGCTTCATCATATCTCTTTTGGCGTCTCAAACATCGAACGCTCGGCGGCGTTCTATGACGCCGCTCTTGCTCCCCTCGGTTTTACTCGTGTTTGGGAGGATCTGAGGCCCGGAGAAGCTGATCAGGCTGTCGGCTACGGAATTGCTGGTGGCGGCGATAAGTTTGCGATCAAATTATGCCCAGAGGGCCAGCGCGCCCCGGGTCCCGGCTTTCATCTAGCCTTCGTCTCCACGAGTAGACGAGCGGTCGCCAACTTTCATGAGGCGGCCATCGCACACGGAGGCATTGATAACGGGTCGCCTGGTCTTCGTGCTCACTACGGACCACATTACTTCGCGGCCTTCGTGGTCGACCCAGATGGTCACCATATTGAAGCCGTTTTCAATTCTCCCGACTAGGTGTGTGGTCCCGGAATGAGATGGTGCGGGTTAATTTTGAAGATTGACGGCTCCTTTGTCCAGGCGTCGCAGATTGCCTGATAGGGCGTTCGCCATCGCAGCGCCTTGAGGTGTTTGGCGAAGTTGTAGGCCGTGACGAAGGCTAGGACATGGGCCTTGAGACTTTTCAGGTCGTTATAGTGGTAGACCTTGACGGTGGCGTCCTTGATTGTTCGGTTCATTCGCTCGGCCTGGCCGTTCGTCCAGGGATGGTAGGGCTTGGTCAGCCGATGCTCGATGCCGTTGGCGATGCAGACACGGTCGAAGATGTGTGGGCCTAGGAAGCGGCGGCTGGGGCCGGGTGCTTTCTTGCGACGCTTGGAGTTCGGCTCGTAGACGCGGCGTCGTGCGGGCGCTGCCGTGAAGAATACTTCCCATAATGCATCCTCTTCCTGACGACTCAGGATCAATGATGCACCATCACACTCGGGGACTACACAGACGCCGGACTAGCCAGCGGCGCCGACACCGAAGGCTGCCGGGCGTCCAAGCACCCGGAAGACGGTCGAGACGATCCCGGCGCGGTCGAGACCGGCATGGGCGTTCATCACCTCAGGCTTTGCCTGTTCCATCCACAGGTCGGGCATGACAAGCGAGCGGATCTTCAGGCCGTTGTCGAGGAGACCGTCCATCGCCAGGAACTGCATGACCTGGCTGCCGAAGCCGCCGATTGCGCCTTCCTCGACAGTGATCAGAATCTCGTGGTGGCGGGCGAGCTGGCGGATCAGATCGTGATCCAGCGGTTTGGCAAAGCGCGCATCGGCAACCGTCGTTGAAAGGCCGGCCGCATCCAGGTCCTCGGCCGCAAGCAGACAGTCGGCCAGGCGGGTCCCGAAGGAGAGCAGTGCCACCTTCGCGCCTTCCTTGACAATGCGGCCCTTGCCGATCTTCAGAATCTCGCCGCGCACCGGCATCTCGATGCCGACGCCTTCGCCACGCGGATAGCGGAACGAGATCGGACCGGCGTCATAGGCCGCCGCCGTTCGCACCATGTGTTTCAGTTCGGCCTCATCGGCCGCTGCCATGACCACGAAGCCCGGCAGGGTCGCCAGGAACGTCGTATCGAACGAGCCGGCATGGGTCGGTCCGTCGGCGCCGACGAAGCCGGCGCGATCGATCGGGAAGCGAACCGGCAGGCCCTGGATCGCGACGTCGTGCACCACCTGGTCGTAGGCGCGCTGCAGGAAGGTTGAGTAAAGCGCGGCAAACGGCTTGAAACCTTCGGCAGCGAGACCGGCCGCAAACGTCACCGCATGCTGCTCGGCGATGCCGACATCGAAACAGCGGGCCGGGAAGACGCTTGCGAGCTTGTCGAGGCCGGTCCCGTTCGGCATGGCGGCGGTGATACCGACGATCTTGTCATCGAGCTCGGCTTCCTGCACCAGGGCTTCGGCGAATACGCTCGTGTAGCTCGGTGCGTTCGGCTTCACCTTCGCCTGCGCGCCGGTGATGACGTCGAACTTGTTGACGCCGTGATACTTGTCGGCCGCTGCTTCGGCTGGCGCATAGCCCTTGCCCTTCTGCGTCACGACATGGATCAGCACCGGGCCGTTCGCATTGTCCCGGACATTGCGCAGCACGGGCAGCAGGTGTTCGAAGGAGTGACCGTCGATCGGGCCGATGTGGTAAAAACCCATCTCCTCGAACATGGTCCCGCCGGTCACGTAGCCCCGCGCATGCTCGACGGCGCGGGTGATGGCGCGGTCGACGTTCTTGCCGAGATAGGCCGTCAGCTTCTTGCCGAAATCGCGGAAGCCCATGTAGGTGCGCCCGGACGCGAGGCGCGCAAGATAGGCGCTCATCGCGCCGGTCGGCGGCGCAATCGACATGTCGTTGTCGTTGAGGATGACGATCAGCCGGGCGTCGAGTGCGCCGGCATTGTTGAGCGCCTCATAAGCCATGCCGGCCGACATCGCGCCGTCGCCGATCACGGCGATCACGCGGCGGTCGGTCTTGTCGAGATCGGAGGCCACCGCCATGCCGAGGCCAGCGGAAATCGACGTCGAGGAGTGAGCGGCGCCGAAGGGGTCGTATTCGCTTTCGGCGCGACGCGTGAAGCCGGAAAGGCCGTCCTCCTGGCGCAGTGTGCGGATACGGTCGCGACGACCGGTGAGGATCTTGTGCGGGTAGCACTGATGCCCGACATCGAAGATCAGTCGGTCGTCAGGCGTGTTGAACACGTTGTGGATGGCGATCGTCAATTCCACGACGCCGAGGCCGGCGCCCAGATGCCCGCCGGTCTTGGATACCGCATCGATCATCTCGTCGCGGACCTCGCGCGCAAGCTGCGGCAGGTCGCGATCCTCCAGCTTTCGGAGGTCGGCTGGATAGGCAACCTTGTCCAGCAGCGGCGTCTTCGGCGGTTGTGTCACGGGCGGGCACTCTTTCTTGTCTTTCTTGGGCAGGATGCCTTTAAGCCATAAATTGCGGTGAAAAAAGTCGATTTCAAGAACGGCTGAAACTCCTCTCTAAAGGAGATCAGCCTTCCGGCAAAGGTATGAATTCTTCTTCGTCCCCCGGAACAATGTCAAATTTGCCCGTTCGCCACTCTTCCTTTGCCTTTTCGATGCGCTCTTTCGAGGAGGAAACGAAGTTCCACCAGATGTAGCGTTTCGAGTTCAGCGCCGCTCCGCCGAACAGCATCAGATGACAGCCCTCTCTGCCGGCTTCGAGCGTGATCTGGTCGCCGGGGCGGAAGACCAGCAGCTGATCGGCGGCAAATCTGTCGCCGGATATCACGACTTCGCCTGATAGCACGTAGGCCGCCCGCTCTTCATGTCCCGCGGCGAAGGGGAACTTCACACCGGGTTCCAGACTGATATCGGCATAGAGCGTATCCGAAAACACCTTCACCGGCGAGGACATTCCCTCAAACGATCCGATGACGACGCGCCCGCGCACCCCGCGTTCGTCGATGACTGGCATGTCGCTCTTTTCGGTATGCACAAAAGAGGGATCGATCTCCTCCTTGTCGTCGGGCAGCGCCAGCCAGGTCTGCAGGCCCGACATCAACAGCGGGTGTCCACGCAGATTATCAGGCGTGCGCTCGGAATGGACGATGCCGCGTCCAGCCGTCATCAGGTTGATGTCGCCGGGGCGAATGACCTTCTCGGTGCCGAGGCTGTCGAGGTGCCGGATCTCGCCGTCGAAGAGGTAGGTCACCGTCGAAAGCCCGATATGCGGGTGCGGCCGCACGTCGAGCGCCTCGTTCGGCTTCAGGATCGCCGGCCCCATGCGGTCGAAGAAGATGAACGGTCCGACGAGCCGCCGCTCCCGGGTCGGTAGCGCGCGCCGCACCTGGAAGCCACCGAGATCGCTGGTGCGCGGTATGATGAGATTTTCGATCGCGTCGCAGCTGAAAGCGTCGCCGGGCAGGGGGTCTTTACCGGGGAAGAAGGACATCGCAGATCTCCGATGAGCACTGGTTCTACGCTAGCCCGATTGATGATGGCGGACTAGGAAAACTTATCGCCCGAACGGCGACGCTCTGTTCAGGATGATGACGATTTCGCTGGAGGTTTGCTTATGCGCCGTCCAGCGGCTCGACGCCCTGGGGTTTGCCTGATCGGTCGAGGCGGATCTTCTCGATGCGGTTTTCGGCGGCCGAAAGCAGTGTTTCGCAATGCTTCTTCAGCGCTTCGCCGCGCTCGTAGATCTCGATCGATTCGTCCAGCGCCACGTCCCCGCGTTCGAGGCGGGCCACGATGCTTTCGAGTTCGGCGACGGCCTTCTCGAAGGAAAGACCGGAAACCTCCGGCTTGGCGCTGTCAGTCATACTCAACCCTTCATCATTCTGAGAATATGCAGGCCAGCCGACTCGGCGAGGCCTTCGAGATCATAGCCGCCTTCCAGCAGGCTGACGACCCGGTTTGCGGCACTTTTGTCGGCCACCTCGAGCAATCGCCCGGTCGCCCAGTCGAAATCCTCGCCGACCAGATTAATCTGCGCCAGCGGATCGCGGTGATGCGCATCGAAACCGGCGGAGATGATGATCAGGTCCGGGCGGAAGTCGAAGAGTGCCGGCAACACCCGCGATTTGAACGCCTCACGGAACTGATCGCTGCCGACATTCGGCGATAAGGGCGCGTTGACGATGGTACCGTGCTTGCCGCTCTCCTCTTTCGCGCCGGTCCCGGGGTAAAGCGGCATCTGGTGCGTTGAGCAGAAGAGCACGGAAGGATCGTCCCAGAAAATATCCTGGGTGCCATTGCCGTGGTGCACGTCCCAGTCGACGATTGCCACGCGCTCCGCGCCATGCACCTTCTGCGCATGGCGGGCGGCAATGGCGGCATTGTTGAAGAAGCAGAACCCCATCGCCGTTGTTTTTTCGGCATGGTGGCCGGGCGGCCGGGCCGCAACGAAGACGTTGTCCGCCTTGCCGGTGAAGACGTCATCGACAGCGGCCATCGCGCCGCCGATCCCTGTCAGCGCCGCTTCGAAGCTCTTTCTGCTGGCATAGGTATCGGCGTCGAGCTGATTGATCTCGCCATCCTCTTCCGGCACCTGGTGCAGCACCGAAAGCAGGTGCTCCTCGGGATGCGCAAGCAGCACGGCTTCTTCGGCGGCCTGCGGAGCGCGCTTGCGATCAAGCCCCGCAAAGTTCGGATGCTCCAGCGCCACGTTGATCGCCCGCAGGCGGTCGGACCGCTCGGGATGGCCGGCGGGCGTTACGTGTTCCAGGAAAATCGGGTGCTCGTAAAGGCGGGTGCTCATGGGATCACTCTATCTTTCCCTCCCGTCATGATCCACAGCAGATGGGGCTCGATGCGCCGATTTCAACAAGCGCGCGCGTTGCTCCTCGCACCGGTCCTCCCGTTTACTTCGGTCGGCCTCGCGGCTAGTCTGAGGGGAGGGGGAAATTGGTAGAAAGATCAATGAACGAGGTCACGCGCACCGTTGAGATGAATGTGCCGTTCCGCGATGTCGACATGAACGGCCAGGTATTTTTGGGCTCCTATATTTCCTATGCCGAGTCCGTGCTGGCGACCTTCTGGTCGTCGAGGCCACGGTTGCAGGACGAACCGCTTTACATCGCCAGCAAGGTGACCTGCATTCTCCATCGGCCGCTGCGTTACGATGAGCGGGTCGTGTTCACTGCGTCGGTGGACAAGATCGGTGTGCGTTCGGTTGGCTTCATCATTGCAGCCGACATTGGCGATGAGCGCTCTGCCGAGGTCGAGATCATCTGGCAGGCGCGCTCACGCGAAGATCGTTCGCCAGTCCCGCTTCCCGAAGTCACGCGCGACTGGCTTTATGGTTTCGTCGATTAGCTGCGCACCGGCAGCAAGGGATAGCCGACCATGACGGCACGGCCGACAAGCGCTGCAACGAGCGCCTTGATGACGTCACCGGGGATAAACGCCATTGAGCCAAGGAAGGCCTTGGAGAGGCCAAGCTGGGCGGCGAACGCCAGATAGACGATGCCGCAGGCATAGAGAACGACGATGCCACCGATCATCGCAGCAAGGAAGAAGCCGACCGTCTGTACCAGCGCCGATTGCTCTGACTTGACCAGCCGCTCGCTGAGATAACCGGTGACGAAAGCCGCCAATACCCAGCCGATCAGAAAGCCGGTGGTCGGTGCGGCGAAGGCTGCCAGCCCGCCACGACCGCCGGAAAGCACGGGAAGGCCGATTGCAACAAGCACGAGGACGATGAGGACGGCAATCGTACTGCGGCGCGCGCCGAGCACGACACCCGCCATCATCACGCCGAGCGACTGCGCCGTGATCGGCACCGGAATGAAGCCGAGCGTGATCGGCGGCAGAATGCCGAGCGCGACGATGATGGCCGCGAAGAGGGCGGAGAGAACGAGGTCGCGAGTGCTCATGCAGGGCTCCTGTTAGCGAGTTCTCAATTGAGATGCCGCCGAACGCCGCGCGCGTCAATTGCCGCCGCAATGTTATCCGCATCCCTCAGCGTCAGAATGACCAGCGGCACGAGCACGGTCGTTGGTCGTACCTTGATGCCACGAGCCGCGTGCGCCTCGCGGATGGCACTGTAACGATCGAGGATTTCGGGTGCAAAACGGACGACGAGCCCGACAGCAAGGCCGACATCGTTGGCCCGGAGAAGTCCGAGGCGCTCCAGCGGTCGTGCCAGAAGTGTAATCTCATCAATGAATTGCGCAATTGTGGTCGTTGCTGTCACGGCGGCAGCAAACAGCATCAATGCGGTCAGGCGCAGCAGGGCGACGATTGCGACATGCCAGGGATTGAAGGCCAGACTGAACAACGCCACAATGACGATCGTCAGGAAGACCGGCTTCAGCCGCGCAAGCGCGGATCGTCCCGGAAGGCCGATGCTGAAGTAGATCGCGGCCGTGGCGACCACCGCCAAGGCAAGCAGCAGGAGATTCGTCGAAAGGAAGAGCACGACGCCGAGGGCGGCAAGCGCAAGCAGCTTGGCGCGAGCCGAAACCCGATGCATGGCGCTGTTGCCTTCGACGAAAAGCGACTTCATCTGCTGGCGATCTCCCTGTAGCAACGGATCGCTTCTCCAGCAGGCGCGTCGGCAACGAGATTGCCCTCATGGAAAACCAGCACCCGCTCGTAGTCGGCGACCAACTCCAGATCGTGGCTGATGACGATCGCGTTCTCGGGAAGGCTTTCCACCAGCCTCTGCACGAGACCGCGGTTCTTGAGGTCCAGTTGGTTGGTCGGCTCGTCCAAAATGAGAATGTCTGGACCGGTGACCAGCACGGAACACAGGGCGGCAAGTTGGAGTTCTCCGCCCGAAAGCTCGTGCGCCCGGCGCTCAGCTAGATGGGCGGCGCTGAAACGCTGCAGGACCGCCTCCACCTTAGCCTCCATTTCCGCCGGCTTGTAGCCGCGGCTCTTCAGCCCGAAGGCGATGTCATCACGCACGATGGGCAGAATGATCTGGTTTTGCGGGGACTGGAAGATGAAGCCGACATCGGTGAGAACGGCCTTGACGTCGGCCGTATCGCGGCCGTTGACGATCACGCGTCCGACACTCGGCTTGGTCAGGCCGTTGATGAGGCGCGCAAAGGTCGTCTTGCCCGAGCCGTTGAGGCCGATGATGCCGATGCGCTTTTCGTTGAGTTGCAGCGTCACGGGCGCCAGCGCGACACGTGCACCATAGCTGACCCCTGCGCCTTCGAAACGGATATCCACCTGGTTCCTCGTGAATTGAGAGGCCGTTCTATAACGAATTTCGCACTTTGAAAGCTCAAAATCTCGCAATGAATGTTGGTTGCTCCTTCCTGACTGGTCCCCTCAAACTTATCGGGTGGCTAGGAACATTTTCCGGCCTATGATGCGCTATGACGAATCTCGTTTCGAATTCCGATGCCCGCCGCATATTCCTCGCCAAGCAGGGCCTGAGCGCGCCGCCGAACAAGGCGCTGACGAAAGCCGGCCTGCTGGAGCTTATCCACGAACTCGGTTTCGTGCAGGTGGACAGCATCCAGACGGTGGAGCGGGCGCATCACCAGATCCTGTTTTCCCGCAACCAGACCTACAAGCGCGAGCACCTGACGGCACTGCTGGAGAAAGAGGGCTCGCTCTTCGAGCACTGGACGCATGACGCCTCCATCCTGCCGAGCGCATTCTTCAAATATTGGAAGCACAAGTTCCGTCACGAGGAAGAAGCCATCATCGAGCGCTGGCGCAAATGGCGCGGCGAGGGCTTCGAGCATGCCTTCGATGAAACCTATGAGCGGGTCGTCCGCGACGGCGCGATCATGGCGCGTGAGATCAAGGCGGATGGGCATGTTTCCGGCGGCTGGTGGAACTGGCACCCGAACAAGACGGCGCTGGAGTATTTCTGGCATACAGGTAAGTTCGCGATTGCCGGCCGCTCAAATTTCCAGAAGATCTATGATCTGGTCGAGCGCGTCATCCCGGCGGAATATCGCGAGCCTCAGGTCAGCCGTGAGGAGTTTGTCGACTGGGCCTGCCGCAGTGCGCTGACGCGGTTGGGCTTTGCCACGCATGGCGAGATTGCCGCTTTCTGGGATCTGCTGTCGCCCGATGAAGCGAAAACCTGGGTCAACGCGCATCGCGACGAGTTGACCGAGGTGCTGATCGAGCCGGCGCTTGGTGGCAAGTCGCGCCCATCCTGGGCCTTCCCGGATCTGCTCACGAGCCTTCAGGACTATCCCGAGGCGCCCCCGCGCGTGCGTGTGCTCAGCCCCTTCGATCCGATGATCCGCGACCGTAATCGCACTGAACGCCTCTTCGGCTTCTTTTATCGCATTGAAGTATTCGTGCCAGAGCCGAAGCGCGAATACGGCTACTACGTTTTCCCGCTTCTGGAAGGTGACAAGCTGATCGGCCGCATCGACATGAAGGCAGATCGCAAAGGCGGAACGCTGGACGTCAAGCGGCTATGGTTGGAGCCGGGCGTAAAGGCTGCGGTCGGGCGACTGGAAAGGCTGCATGCCGAACTGGAGCGCGTGGCAAAGTTTGCGGGACTGGAGAAGGTCGTGCTGCTGGATGCGTGGTACACGAAGAGCTAGATGAAAGGCTGGACACAGCGATGCTCGCTTCCGTCAAGGTTCGCCGTATTCTTCGATTTCTTTCAGTGGTCGTCGCGCTGGCCGGATGCGCTGCGGCCTACGTCGCATATCTCAAGAGCCACATCACCTCGATCAGCCCCGACGGTATTGTTTCTCTGGGAAACTATCGGATGCTGCGCGATCCGCATTACGATATCGCACTTGGGTTACTGCGCGCCCTCGAAAGATGGCCGGATGCTGAAAGCTGTGCGCAGCAGGACTCCTTCGAGATCGATTGGAGCCGTTTCCGTACGGAGCGGGATGCGCAAATCTGTCTATTCCGGATGCTGGATACTTTGGGAGGTCCGGAGCAAGGGGCCGCTTGGCTGAGCGCGCAGCATCTGAAGTACAACGATAACACGCGCATTCTACCAAACGGTTCCGATCGCACGCTCAGCTTTGGATGCACTGAACATACCGAGAGCTGTAGCAGCCTTATAGCGCAGTGGCGGCGCTGGTATTACATTCTGCAGCCTTATGCGTACGACTTCTCGATAACCTATCGCAACGATCGTCTTGTCAATATTGAGATCTTTGCCAATACTATCTAGCTGAATCTCAGCAAATCTCCGTAGTGGTGATTTTGATCCCGAAGCCCTCGAGGCCGACGTAGTGACGCTCGCGGCTGGTGAGCAGCTTGATGGAGCTGACGCCGAGGTCCTTGAGGATTTGCGCACCGAGACCGATCTCCAGCCATTCGCTTTCGCGGCTCTTGGCTTCGGCGTGGGATTCGCGGCCCTGGCTGCGCGTCTTGCGCCCGTTGTCGTAATGGCCGACGCCGACGGAACCTTCGCGGAGATAGACGATGATACCGCGGCCTTCCTCGGCGATCTTCTGCATGTAGTGATCGACCGGGCTGCGCTTGCCGAAGAGGTCCTCCGCGACATTTTCAGGGTGCAGGCGGACTGGAATATCGATGCCGTCGCGAATGTCGCCAAAGACGACGGCGAGGTGCTGCATCGGATCCCAGGGGAGCGAGTAGGTATGGGCCTTGGCCTTGCCGAAAGGCGTTTCGATGTCGAAGCTGGCGCCGAGTTCGATCAAGGTTTCCTTGCGCTGGCGATAGGCAATGAGATCGGCGACCGAGACGAGCTTCAGCCCGTGTTTTGCTGCGAAGTCGACCACCTGCGGGCCACGCGTGACGGTGCCGTCGTCATTGACAAGCTCGCAGATCACGCCGACCGGCGGCAGCCCGGCAAGCTTGCAGAGATCAACCGCGGCTTCCGTATGGCCGGAGCGCATCAGCACGCCGCCCTCGCGAGCGACGAGCGGGAAGATGTGGCCGGGACGGACGAAATCTGCCGGGCCGACATTGGGGTTCGCCAGATTGCGGACCGTCAGCGTGCGGTCGTCGGCGGAAATGCCCGTCGTCGTGCCATGCTTGAAATCGACCGAAACGGTGAAGGCGGTCGTATGGGCCGAATCGTTTTCGGCAACCATCGCATTCAGGTTGAGCCGGCGGGCCTCCTCCTTTGGCATCGGCGTGCAGACGATGCCGGAGGTGTGACGCACGATAAAAGCCATCTTCTCCGCGGTGCAGTGAACAGCCGCAACGATCAGGTCGCCTTCGTTCTCGCGGTCGTCGTCATCCATCACTACGACGATTTCGCCGGCCTCGAAGGCTCGAATGGCATCGACGACGCGCTTTTGATCATAAGGCATGTCAGTGTTCCTATTTCAGTCGGCCGGTCTGGCCGCGGTCACGGAGGTAATGGTCGGCGACGGCGCAGGCGACCATCGCTTCGCCGATCGGCACGGCGCGAATGCCGACGCACGGATCGTGCCGCCCCTTGGTGCGAATATCGACATTGTTCCCATCGGCATCGATCGACCGGCGCTCGGTCAGGATCGATGACGTCGGCTTGATGGCAAAACGCGCGATAACAGGCTGACCGGTCGAGATGCCGCCGAGGATGCCGCCGGCCTTGTTCGACAGGAACAATGGCTTGCCGTCATTGCCCATGCGCATCTCATCGGCGTTTTCCTCGCCGGTGATCTCAGCGGCTTCGAAGCCGTTGCCGATTTCGACGCCCTTGACGGCGTTGATCGACATCAGCAGCGAGGCGATGTCTTGGTCGAGCTTGCCATAGATCGGGGCGCCGAGACCTGCCGGCACGCCTTCGGCCACTACCTCGACGACAGCGCCGATCGAAGAGCCGTTCTTGCGGATGCCATCGAGATATTCTTCCCACACGGGAACGATCGCGGCATCCGGCGCGAAGAAGGGATTCTGGTCGACCTGATCCCAATCCCAGTTCTGGTGGTTGATCTTGTATTTGCCGATCTGCACCAGCGCGCCGCGCACCTTGACCCCGGGCACAACAAGACGGGCAATGCCGCCTGCTGCTACGCGCGCCGCCGTTTCGCGGGCCGACGAGCGGCCGCCGCCGCGATAGTCGCGAATGCCGTACTTTACATCGTAGGTGTAGTCGGCATGGCCAGGCCGGTACTGTCGTGCGATCTCGCCGTAATCCTTGGAGCGCTGGTCGGTGTTCTCGATCATCATCGAGATCGGCGTGCCAGTCGTGATCATCGTCTCGCCGTCGGCGTCCAGCATGACGCCGGACAGCACCTTGACCAGGTCAGCCTCGCGACGCTGCGTCACAAAGCGCGACTGGCCGGGCTTTCGCTTGTCGAGCCAGATCTGAATGTCCTCGAGCTTGAAGCGCAGACCGGGTGGGCAGCCGTCGACGACGCAGCCAAGCGCCGGCCCGTGGCTTTCGCCCCAGGTGGTTACACGGAAGAGATGACCGAATGTGTTATGCGACATGTGTCCCGACCGGATCGCGCCAACCGGTCGTCACCGGCGGCGTCCTTCATCTGAAAAATGCGCGACACTCATAGGCCAAAAAAACGCAGCGGCAAAAGCCTTTCTTTGCTCGAAACCGTCAACGAAAGGAAATGGTGTTTCCGCTGATTGTAAACGATGGTGTCAGGAGGCGATACGCCAGGAACTTCCGGCCGCCATTTGCGCGAAGTCCTCGAAAGAAAGCGGGCGGGAGAATGCGTAGCCCTGCAACAGGTCACAGCCGAGCTCGTTGAGGAGGGCGGCATGCGACGCCGTTTCTACGCCTTCCGCCACCGTTTCGACACCAAGCGAGCGGGCGATGTCGATGATCGAGCTGACCAGCGCGCGCTCCTGCGGCGAATTCATCACCGGTTGAACCAGCTGTCGGTCGATCTTGAGCCGCTTCGGCTTGAGCTTGAGGAGGCTGACGATCGAGGTATGACCGGTCCCGAAATCATCAATCTCGATGTCGATCCCAAGCGCCTTGATCTGATCGAGGTTATGAGCGGCCACATCCTCGCTCTCGTCGAGAAAGATCGATTCGACCAGCTCGAAGGACAGCTCACCGGGGCGGATCTGCAGGCCGCGCAGTGACTCTGCGAGGGTTTCGTCATGCAGCCGTCGTGCCGAAACGTTGACCGAGATCTTCGGAACGGAAATGCCCCTTGCCGTCCAGCGCATCTTGTCCTTCAGCGCGGTGTCGAGAACGATACGGTCAAGCGTTTGGACGACGTTGATCTCGTCGGCGATCTTCAGGAATTTGTCCGGCGTCAGCAGTCCCCGGGACGGATGCTGCCAGCGAACCAGGGCTTCGACGCCGGTGAGTTGCATCGTGCGTGCTGAGAACTGCGGCTGATACCAGGCGGTGAACTCGCCGTTCTCGATGCCGGCAAGAATCTCGTCGGCCAGGCGCTTGTTGTTGATGATGTCGGCCTGGAGATTGTGATTGAAGAATTCGTAGCGGTTCCGCCCCTGGCTCTTGGCGCGGTAAAGGGCGATGTCGGCATTGATCAGCACCTTGCGAGCATCGACGTGCACGCCATTCGCAAGCGCGATTCCGATGGAGACGCCGCAACGGCAGGCGAATCCCTCGAAGTCGATCGGCTGGCGCATCTGCTCGATGATCCGGCCGGCAAGGGCAGACATATCCGCATCGCTGGCGTTGTGTGCCAGGATCACGAACTCATCGCCACCGATGCGCGCTACGAGGTCATCTCCGCGCAGGTTCCTCGACAGCACGCGCGACGCATGGATCAGCATCGCATCGCCGGCGGCATGACCGAGTGTGTCGTTGATCTCCTTGAACCTGTCGAGGTCGATGTGGAGGATTGCGAATTTCTGCCGCTCGCTCCGGCCGTCGAGCGTCAGCTTCTCAAGTGCGATATCAAGTTTGCGGCGGTTGGCGAGCGCCGTCAGCGGGTCGTGCAGCGAGTTGTGCTCGATGCGGTTCTTGGCAAGCTCGAGCTCGATATTCTTGGCGATCGCCTCGTCCTTGGCAGCCTTGAGCTGCGCTGTCATCAGCGCATCCTCGGTAACATCGAATGCAACGCCGATGATCTTCTGGTGACCGCTCGGGGTTTGGTGAACTTTACCCGTCGAGCGAACGTAGCGGATCGAGCCGTCCTCGGTCGGAACGCGACAGATCAGGGTATGAGTGTCACCGACCTGCTTGAAATGGCGGGCGCTTTCGAGGGCCAAGTCGCGATCTTCAGGCAGAATGCAGGAAAGCCAGACCGGTTCGGTCATGAAACCGGCTCTTGGCGTCAGCCCGTAAAGCTCGTGCATTCGCTCGTCCCAGATGGAGCCCTCGTCGCCGAGCGTCGCTTCCCAGATCCCGCATTGATAGGAGTCGAGCGCCAGATCGAGCTTGCCGGAGAGCTCGGAAAGCTCGGCCTCGCGTCGTGACAGTTCGTCCAGCGCCATCTCCAGCTCGGCATTCTTGATGTCGCTGACATCCTTTGCCTTGCGCAGGATTTCGGCCGCTTCCGCGTCGGCTGTGACGTCCCAGACGATGCCGATAGTCTTTTCGTCGCCTGCCGCGTCCGTGTAGAAGGAGCCGATGGAGCGCAGGTGCCGGACAGTGCCGCCCTCGGCTGTGACCCGGTATTGTGTTTCGTAGGCGGAGCCGGCGACGTTGTAGTTGAAAAAGTGGACTTCCGCGATGTGCCGGTCTTCGGCGACGATCGCAGCAAGCCAGTCTTCCAGCGAATGACTGCCGTCTTCCGCGGGTTTGCCGTGCAGTGCTGAGGCCCGGGCGTCCCAGAACAGGGTGTGGCCGTGCTCGTGCAGCTCCCATATCCCGATATTCGACGATTCCAATGCCAGATTGAGGCGCTGCGACAGCTTCAGCAGCGTCGCCTCGCGCACCTTGAGCTGGGCAATATTGCGATTGCGCTCGCCGAGCAGCAAGGTCGCAAAGAAGACCGGGATGATCGTGATACAGGCGGCGGCCGCGATGATCAGGCGAAGCGTTGACTGGTTCTCGGGAACGGCGTTCCAGCCCGTCTTCGGGACCGCCGCAATCTGCCAGCGCCCGCCGGCAAAAGCGACCTTTCGCGTTATCGGTTGCTTTTCGCGCAGATCCTGTGCGCCGAAAAAGGGCGTGGCCGAGTCTGCCATGGAGAGGTCGCGCACCGCGATCGAGAGGTGATCGAGGTGCGGGTACTTCTCCTGATTCTCGCTGTTGCGCGCCGGCTGCAAGCCGGTGTTCTGATAGAACATGTCCGCATCGATCGTGACTTCGACTGCTCCCCAGACCCGCCGCTGCCCATTCTCTTTAATGAAAACGGGAAAGAAGATCGCGAAGGCCTCCGCACCATCGCCGGCGGCGATCGGTCCATAGAAGCGCGCCTGCTGGTCGCCGGTCGTGCGCATCACCGACTGACGCGCGGCAAGAATGTCGCGGACGTCTTTCCCGATCCGTCCTTTCCCGGCCTGTGGCGGATAGACGGCGCCGACGATGAAATCCGGTGCGACGGCAATATTCAGGAAGTGGGGGTTCTGGATGAGCAGCCAGTTGATCTGCCGCTCCATCTCCTCGGTATTCACGCTCGAACTGACCGCCACCATGTTGGCCAGGTCGCGTACGACGGTGATGTCCATGTTGATCTGCGCAGTCATCCGCGCCCGGATCAAACCTACTTCGTTTTCTGTCCGTATCGTCACTTCACGCCGATGAGCGGCAGTATTGGCACGGTCCAGCCCGAAGCCGACAATGACCACAACAATAGCAACGAGGCCGGAAACCAGGAGGGCGAGACGGGTATTCCTGAAGACGCGCCGCAATGTGTTGCTGTCTTTAAGGCGGAATAGCAAAACCCAGTCTCCCATGTTCGGGACGACTGTAGATAGAAGCAGTTAATTTACGATTGCCCGCCAATACCCTTTGCCGAACGTGGAAACGTACTGGAAATGCAATTAACGAACCGATGCCGCTATTGTTAAAATACTCTTCACCAATTTGACGCGGCAGGTCATTCTTCAGGGCAAATTTCGCCATATTCGGGAGGTTATCTGTGCGCAGTTGGATTATTGAGTCGTGTTTTCGAGGGAATGCTGTCATGCGCTTCGTAGTCGCTACGCTTTTGGCCACAGCCAGTTTCTTGTCGCCGATCAGCGGATTTGCGGAGAGCGCGGACGTCGAGGCGACGATCAAGAAGGTCGATATGACTAACCTCAGCCTCACGCTGGATGACGGAAAGACCTACCAGGCACCGGAAGAATTCAATTTCGAGGGACTGAAGGCGGGCGTGAAGGTTATCGTCTTCTACACCGAGGTCGATGGCAAACGTGTCATCAACGATCTCGATATCGTCCAATAAGCGAAACGGGGAATCATCGCGCCGCACTCGCCGTAGCCGCGATTTCCGCTTGCTCTGCTTTTCGCCAGCGCCTCGCCACGAACTCCCGCGCATACAACCTGAAAGATAGTAAAGCAGCGGAAATCGTCTCTCTCTTAACCATTGGTTGACAAGTCTCGGCCTGCCCGGAATATTGTTGCTGGGGAACCGGTGACGGGGAGGCGCTACGTGTCTTGTTGAGGACCGAGGCTATCCGCAGGCAGTGGCCATCACGACGACGGATGGGCCCACGGCGATCGACGACTCGCGATCATAAAGAAAGCAAAACATATCGCGACACTGGCGATCGCAGCGATCTTCGCTGCGGGGCAAGAGGCTATACCGTCGGGCGTTCGTTCCGGATGCGAGCAACCACAACCGCATTGACGTTTCTTGCGGGGTCCATTTGGTGGTTTCCGGAGATAGCCAGAGCGGATTGCACCGTCAGCGGCATTAATGTCATCTGCACGAATGGAGATGACGTCCTTGTATTGCAGAGCCCGCAGGTGGCCACTGCAAGTTCTACCGTCAACGGTCAGCTTGGTAACGACACATTGACGCTGCAGGGCGTGGCAGTGCTGGACGCCAACCGATTCGTGAACTGGGAACGGATTGTTCTGGAGAACGCAACGCTCACCATGGCGCCCCACAATCAAGTCGATGGCATTCTGACGCTCGGCGATGCGGGTACCGGGACCGGCGAGCTCGTCATCGGTGTGGGCAGCACAGTATTTGCTGGCGGTCGAAACGCGGCGGTTCTGTCGTTTGACGGCACGGGGGTCACAGTTACCAACTTCGGAACCATCAGCTTGGTCGGAACCGACAATTCCGCAAAGGACGTCTTTGTCATTCAGGGCGACTACATTGGCGGTGTCGGCAGCAGCCTGTCTCTTAATACCGAACTGAAAGGCGACGGAGCAGCATCGGACAAGCTCGTGATCGACGGCGGAAACGCTTCGGGCAGCACCAAGCTCCACATCGTGGACGCCGGCGGCGGCGGCAAAGCGACAACCGGGAACGGTATATTGGTCGTGGAGGCAATTAACGGCGGCACCACCGCTGGCGGGGCGTTCGTCCTTGATGGCCCTGTCGCCAAGGGGGCTTTCGAATACAACCTTTTCCGCTCAAGCAAGGACGGCAGCGGCCTCGACAATTGGTATCTGCGTACGGAGGGAGGAAGCGAGGCCCCCTGTGAACCGGAGGACGGCAGCGGTGACAGTGACGGCGACGGCGGCGGCAATGGCGGCGACGGCGGTGGTGGCGGTAGTGGCAATGGCAGTGGCGGTAGTGGCGAGACAATCGGTCACGAGGGGGCGTTTCGACCCGAAGTCGGACTGTATACCAGCAGCCCGCAACTCGCTCTGAGATACGGTTCGATGCTTCTTGACACGCTCCACCAACGCAAGGGCGACGACAAGGCGGCAGGCAGCGGCATGTTGAACGCCTCTGGTCCACCGTATGTCTGGGGCCGCACAATCGGCAGGCACGGCTATGAGCGTTGCGCGGTCAATCGCGGCAAGCAGCTGGATTACAATCTGTTCGCCTTTCAGGGCGGCATCGATCTCTACAGTGCTGAAGGTGCAAATGGTGCGAGTGAGATGGCGGGCATTTATGCTGTCGTCGGCAAGGGCCACGGCGACAGTAGTCTGTTCGGGGCATCGGTTGGTTCCAACAGGTTGAATGCCTACACGCTCGGCGGCTATTGGACGCATTACGGCAAGGACGGCTGGTATCTGGATGGCCTACTGCAGGGTACATCGTATGATATCAACGCCGATTCTGATCGACCGTATTCGATTTCGCCAAATGGTCTCGGCTTTGGCGCCTCTATCGAGGTAGGCTATCCACTTCATCTTGAGGACGGATGGATTATCGAGCCGCAAGCTCAGGTCAGCTACCAACACATTTCCATCGATGATGCGAGCGACTCTGCTGCGACCGTCAGTTTCTCTGACGTAGACAGCTTGCTCGGCCGGGCGGGCGGGCGCCTCGTCAGGATCTGGGATCTCAAGCCGGAGGAGGTAAATCCTCTGCCATTGACCGCGTGGTTGCGCGCAAGTTTTGCCTATCAGTTTCTAGAGACACCGACGATCGGATTCTCGGCGGACGGGGAGTCACAACCGTTCAAATCCGATTTTTCCGGTCCCTCTGTGATACTGAATGCTGGTCTCGACACAAGTCTCCGCGAAAATGTCTCGCTTTATGCCAATGTGGACTATCAGATCGAATTTGACGATCTCGGCCAATCGATCGGCGGTGAGATCGGCCTGAAAATGCGCTGGTGATGGCGTCCGCCACGTCAAACGGAACTAGATCCAGCCGATCAGTCCGTTGTCCCGATCGATCTTCAGGATGCGATCCTGCGGAATTTCGCCCTCGGCAGCCTCTTCCTTGGGCCAGGAGGCAATTGTTCTGAAAAGGGCGCGGATGACGCCGCCATGCGTGACGCAAACCGTTGGTTTGTCGACAGAATTCAGCCAGGATGCCACGCGCCAGGACATGATTTCATAGCTTTCCGCGTCGTCTCCCGGCGGAATGAAATCCCATTTGTTGAGATTGCGTTCGGTGACGCGGTCGCGGGCTGTGGCCTTCAGTTCCTTGATCGTGAAGCCTTCCCAATCGCCGAAGGAAACCTCGACCAGGCGCTCGTCCGTTCGGTAGTCTTTTGATGGGAGACCCATCGCTTCGCGCATGATCTCCATGGTGGCACGGGTGCGCGCCAGCGGGCTTGCGACGAATTCGAAGGGGATTGCCTCGACCTTGAGGATCTCGGCGAGGTCGATACCGTTCTGCCAGGCCTGCGCTCTGCCGATGGCATTAAGCGGGATGTCCTTCTGGCCTTGCAGGCGACGTTCTGCGTTCCAGTCGGTCTGGCCGTGTCTGACGACGTAGATAAGCAATGATCGGCTCCGTTTAGGGCACGCAACCCCTTAATCGCTGTCGCGAGGAAAGGGGTCGCGAGCGCGACGCAGCAAAGAGTGCGATCAGTCCTTTATGACGGAAATGTCGGGCGCGTCTACCGCCTTCATGCCGATGACGTGGTAACCGCTATCAGCATGGTGGACTTCGCCCGTAACCGAACGCGAGAGGTCCGAGAGCAGGTACAGGCCGACATCGCCGACCTCTTCGATCGTCACCGTTCGACGCAGCGGCGCATTGTATTCGTTCCACTTCAGGATGTAGCGGAAGTCGCCGATGCCGGAAGCTGCAAGCGTCTTGATCGGGCCGGCGGAGACGGCGTTGACACGAATGTTCTTCGGCCCGAGGTCGACTGCCAGGTATTTGACGCTGGCTTCGAGTGCAGCCTTGGCAACGCCCATGACGTTGTAGTTCGGCATGACCTTTTCGGCGCCATAATAGGTAAGCGTCAGCATCGAGCCGCCGTCCGTCATCAGCTTCTCGGCGCGACGCGCAACCGAGGTGAAGGAATAGACGGAGATCTGCATCGTCTTGGCGAAGTTGTCGGCCGACGTATCGACATAGCGGCCCGTCAGTTCGTCCTTGTCCGAAAAGCCGATCGCATGAACGATGAAGTCGATCTTGCCCCACAGCTTTTCGACGTGGTCGAAGACCGCATCGATGGTCGACTCGTCGCTGACGTCGCAATGTCCGGCAAGAACGCCGTTTACCTCTGCAACCAGCGGCTCCACGCGCTTCTTCAGCGCATCGCCCTGGTAGGTAAATGCGATCTCGCCGCCCTGTGCATGAATAGCCTTGGCAATACCCCACGCAATCGAACGATTGTTGGCAACGCCCATGATGACGCCGCGCTTGCCTGACATGAGGCCTGTTGCCTGAGCCATATTTCGCCCCCTAAGGAATTCTGATCGGTCCTGCCTATGGCATAGGCTGCTAATCGGTTCAAGATTGGCAGCAATCATCAACTGTTAGGGATCGTAACAAAGGGTGCGCTTGTCACCAAAATTTCACAGAAACAGCCCGTTCTTCATGCTTCGCATCAGATCGGTGACTTTGTCGTCGGGTTTTTCCCACAACATAATGCGCAGCTCGACGACGAGATCGCCCTTGCCGCCCTCGGCGTTTGTCAGCCCCTGACCCGGAATCCGGATTGTCTTGTCAGAGCCAGACCAGGCGGGAACCGTGACGGTGACCGAACCATTGGGGCCATCGATGCGTGCCTCGCTTCCCAGGACGGCATTTTCGATCGTCACCGGCAAAACCGTATGCAGATCGAAACCGTTGACCGTAAACCGTTCATCGGGAGCAATGTGGATGTTGATGACGGCGTCGCCGCGTTGCATGCCGGTGAGCTTGTGTCCCTGGCCCTTGAGCCGCACCTGATGGCCTTCCGTCGTGCCTGTCGCCAGCGCGAATCCGATGTCGCGACCTTCACCGAGGTCGACTGTGACCCATCCGCCCTTGATGACCTCGTCGACGGTGACGGTCTTTGTCACGAATTGATCCGGCGCCTTTTCAGGCACGGCAGCGCTGCCGCCGGTAAAGCGGCGAACGAGCGAAGTCAGCAAGCTAAGTGGTTGCATGACCGCAGAAGCCTGCGCGGCGGCCTCCTCCGCGGCCTGCTGCTGTTCAGCCTCGGCTTTGCCGGCATCCGGCTGTTTGTCCGCGGTCGCAGCCTCCGCTTCCGGCCGCTTCGGAGCGCCGGCGGCAAAGCCCTGGGCGCGTCCGCCGCCGGCCGCGGTGCGCGCCTGCGTGCCGAATATGCGTTCGATCATTTCTTCCGGCGGCTCGGCCGCGCCGGTCTTCTGCTGCTTGGCGGCATCGGCCGCAGCCTTTTGCGCGGCGGCGCGGGCAAGCTCTTCCATCACGCGCTCTGCATTGGCTTGCGCTGCTTTGGCACGCACGGCGGCTTCGCGAGCCGCCTGGCGCTGCTGCATGATCGTACCTTCGTTGGCCTTGGCTTCGGCCATGCGGGCGGCATTATCGAAGAGGCTCCGTTTCTTCGGATCCTTCAACGTTTCATAGGCGCGGCCGATCTCCGCAAAGCGGGCGCTGGCCGTCGGGTCGCCCTGATTGTGATCAGGGTGAACCGCCTTGGCCATGTTGCGCCAAGCTGCCTTGATTTCGTCCTGCCCCGCGTCCCGCTTGACGCCCAAAATCTTATAAGGATCGCGCATGTCCCAAACCGCCGGTGTTCCGATGCGGTGTGCTTGTTCCTCTGCCTAGCACCCCGAAGCCTCTCATTCGGCGCCCGAGTTCATCTTAAGGAGGAAACCGAGCGCATTTGAGAGCGGATTGTGGGGAGAAGTTGCTAATCAGTTCTTATTCGACGTGGGAGACGTCTCGCTTTTGTGCCGAATGGTTAGCCTTTTGCTAAACATCAAAAGAGAACGGCGTGTGCGTTAAGCGTGCCCCGTGTGGCGTTCAGCTTTCCGGCTGGAAACTCATGAGTTGCCAATTGCCACCGCCGACGAGACAGGTCTTGCCGTAGAATTTTGCAATGCCGACATAAGAGTGGCGCGTCGTGCGGAACTGGCGGCAAACCTGGCCGGAATCCGTATCCTCGACGATCGTATCGATGACGCCGGCGCTGCCGGTCGAAGCGTTGGCCCAGGGGAGGGGGCGACCCTCCAGCCGCTGGATGTCGGCTGAGGTCACGGCGTTGCCGACGGTCATTTCGTCGGAGATCGAGTCGCTCGTCGGCGCGGGCTGCGGCACGGTGCCTGTCGCGACCGACCGATCGACCTTGGAGCTGCTGAAGAGATCCAGACCGCTGGAGACGCAGCCGGAGAGAGAGAGCACCGCCATACCGACGATGCAGAAGGCCGCGCTGCGACGCAGCAGACCCTTTGTATCACGATCTGACTTTGCTATGACTTCCACCCTGCGTCCTGTCCGGTAGCTAAAAGCTGGGCAAACTTTGAATAAACCCGGGGCATTTGAGCTAATATGTCGGCAAATGAGTTAACAAGCGGTGACTTCACCGAGCGAAACGAACCGTTCGATCTTTTTGCCGATTGGCTGAAGGAGGCGGAGGCTTCCGAGATCAATGACCCGAATGCGGTAGCACTTGCGACGGTCGACGAGGACGGCCTTCCCAATGTCCGCATGGTTCTCCTTAAGGGATTCGATCACGAGGGCTTTGTCTTCTACACGAATTTCGAGAGCCAGAAAGGTCAGGAGATCCTCGGGCAGAAGAAAGCCGCCATGTGTTTCCACTGGAAAACGCTGCGGCGGCAGGTTCGCCTGCGCGGGCCTGTGGAAATCGTGACGGACGAAGAAGCCGACGCTTACTTCAAGACACGAGCCCGCGGCAGCCGAATCGGCGCCTGGGCATCGAAGCAGTCGCGGCCGCTGGAGAGCCGTTTCGCGCTTGAGAAAGCTGTGGCCGAATACACGGCGCGCTACGCAATCGGGGAGATCCCGCGTCCGGCGCATTGGTCGGGCTTCCGGATCCGTCCGGTGTCGATCGAATTCTGGAAGGACCAGAAGTTCCGCCTGCACGATCGCATCGAGTTTCGTCGGTCGTCGCCGGAAGGCGACTGGACGAAGGTCCGCATGTATCCCTGATCGGGGCATGAGCAGGCGCGCTCAAGGCCTGTTTGGTGTGAATCGGAACGGAATGCCGGAAGCGAGACCGGACACGTACCGTACGTTTTGATAGAGACCGTTGATCGAGAGCCTCGGCAGATAGGTGATGCTGCCGAGCGAGCGCTGGGTGACGACGCCGGGCTGTGTGGTCACCGCGATATCGAAACCGACATCGCGCGCGATCTCTGCCTGCCTGCGCATTACCGCCTCGCGCGTGCCATAGGGGTAAGCGAAGGAGCCTGGCAGGTCGCCGGTGATCGCAGCAACATAATCGCGGGACGCCTGCATCTCGTCGCGAACCTCCCGGTCGGAGAGACGCGACATACCCCTATGGCTGATTGTATGCGCACCAAGCGAGGCCAGCGGGCTGGCCTCAACGAGATTGAGTTCCGCTGGTGTCATGACGAGATCGTCGACGATTTCGTCCGGGTCAATTTCGTGTTTTCGCGCCATCAGGTCGATGGCTGCGACGGCGGCGCGTTCGTCCTGTCGATGAAGATGGTTGGCGATGCGCGCGAAAACGCGCTCCTTTGCATCGGTCGTCGCGACGTCGAGCATCTCGTGGCCGCTGCCGAAATCGAAGCCGATCTTCTCCTCCTTGCATAGAAGCGCTGCAAGCGTCTCCCACCAGATCGTATGCGTGCGTTCGGCGAAACCCTTGGTGACGAAGACGGTGAAAGGCGCCTCGTGCTTTTCGAAGATGGGCAGTGCGTAGACAAGATTATTGCGGTAGCCGTCATCGAGCGTGAAGGCGGCGAAGGGTTGATTGGACCCGGTTTGCGAAAGCAGTGCCGGGATCTCTTCAAGCGCCACGAAGCGATAGCCGTCGCTCTTCAAGCGATCGAGAACGAGATCGAGAAATTCCGGTGTGATTTCCAGATGCGCATTCGGCTCGAACACGGCTTCTTCGTGAGGACGGACATGGTGGAGCGTGAAGATGGCGCCAAGTCCGCGAGCACCGCGCATCACGCCAGCTGCGCGCAGGAGATTGGCAGTCTCAAGACCGCCTGCAATCGCAATCCGCTTCGCAAGCCTTTTGATGCTCGCCGTCATCTCATTCGCCCGCTGGTTTCCGGAGCGGCGAAACTAGCAAGCCCGAGGTTAAGTCTTGCTGAATGAGGATTTTTGAGTGTCCTCTTTACGCGATTTTCACTATGAAGGATAAAACTCGTCAAAAATCATACCAGTCGCCGCAAAGTCGCGCCACATTGGCGGCTTCTGTAGCGGAACGGGACAAATCCGAATGGCGCCGGCTATTCGTTCATCGAGGGGAATTGCATGAAAAAGCTGTTGGCCGCGATTATGACCGCGACGCTTGTCGTTGCGGCGCCGTTGACGGCGATGGCAGGCAGCGCCTCCCTGATCCTGGATGCCCGAACCGGAAAGGTGCTCAGCGCCGAGAATGCCGACGTGCTGAACCATCCAGCCTCGCTGACAAAGATGATGACAATCTACATGGCCTTCGAGGCGATCAACCGCGGCAAGATCACCTGGAACACGCCGCTCGTCATGTCGAAATACGCCGCTTCGCGTCCGCCGACGAAACTCGGCGTTCGCGCCGGTGATTCCATCACGGTTCGCGACGCGGTCCTCGGCATGATCACCAAGTCGGCCAACGATGCCGCCGCCGCCATGGCCGAGAAGCTCGGTGGGTCGGAAAGCAACTTTGCCAGCATGATGACGCAGAAGGCACGGCAGCTCGGCATGAGCCGCACGACTTTCTATAACGCTTCGGGTCTCCCGGATGGCCGGCAGGTTACCACCGCACGTGACATGTCCACGCTCGCCGTGGCGCTCATGCGGAATTACCCGAGCGAATACCGACTGTTCTCGACCGCGAGCTTCACTTTCCGTGGGCGCACGATCCGCGGCCACAACAATCTGATGTACCGCTACCAGGGCATGGACGGCATCAAGACCGGCTATACGAATGCCTCGGGCTTCAATCTGGTCAGCGCCGTGAAGGATGGCGACCGCCGCGTCGTTGGTGTCGTGCTCGGCGGCCGCACCGCCCGCAGCCGCGACGACAAGATGGCCGGTTTGCTCGACAAGTATCTCGGCCGTGCGTCCTCGTCCGGCGGCGCGCGGCTCGTCGCAAGCACGAACGCTCGCCAGTCGGTGGAAGTCGCTTCCGCAGCGGATGATAGCGACATGCCGGTCCCGGAAACCGCGCCCCGCACCAATGAGCTGTCGCCAAAGGCGCTGGGCTATCTGAGCGAAACGACAGTACCGATGGAGCGTCCGTCCGCTCTTGCCGGCATTGCCAGTGTCGGCAAGCCCGCCGCTAAATCCGCTGGTGCGCCGGCGGCTTCCGGTGACTGGCAGATTCAGATCTCAGCGGCATCGAGCGACGATGCCGCCCGCGCCCTTCTTGCCCAGGCCAAGGCCGAGGGTGGTGCGGCCCTGAAAGCCGCGTCGCCCTATACCGAGGCTGTCGGCAATGGCGCGAACAAGGTCTATCGCGCTCGCTTCATCGGCTTCCAGAGCCGAGAGGCGGCTGCATCTGCCTGTGACGCCCTGAAGCAGCGTTCCTACGACTGCATGCTGCTGCCCGATCACGGCTGATCCATCTCGACTTTCCGACAGAATCAGGGTTCTCCTTTGTAAACAGAAGGAGAACATCATGCTGAATGATCTCGCTGAAAAGTTCGAGCGTGCTTCACGGAACTATGCCGATGCCAACGGCATCGAGCGCGACGCAGACTGGTTTCTGCTGAAGCTTCAGGAGGAAATCGGCGAGCTTACCCAGGCTTGGAACCGCGTCAGCGGTAGAGGACGCCGGAAGGGCCGATCGGATGAGGAACTGGTGCGCGATCTCGCTGACGAGGCGGCGGACGTGCTGGGCCACGTCCTTCTTTTTGCCCACAGGAACGATCTGGATCTCTCGGCGGCGATCAAGCGCAAATGGCTCTTCCAGCCGGAGCAGGCCTAGACGTTAGGCCGCAATGATGCTGCGTCGATAGAATTTGCTGTCCACAGCCATCAGCGGAAACGACCGCGGCAGCTCGCCTCTCGAAACTTCGCCGAATCCGTTCTTTTCGTAGAACCGATGTGCTGCAAGGAATTTGTCCGTGGTTCCAAGGAAGACGTCCTTGATTCCCTCGGTCTCCGCATGTGCCAGCAGTTCCGCCAGAAGCCTTGCCGCGACGCCGTGTTCGTGGCCGCGTACGTCGGCCGCGACAAACATCTTGCGCAGTGCCGTCTGATCGTTGCCGATGTCCTTCAGCCCGATCGTGCCGACAATCTGACTGTTGCGCACGGCGACCCAGAACTGACCCTTCCCGGACTGATAGAAGTCAGAGATGGAGGAGAGGTCCGGCTGATCGTCGGCTGTGATCTCTATCCCGAATTCTTCGCGCTGGATCGGCAGGATCACCGAGAAAACATCATCGACATCGGAACCAACGAAAGGTCTGATTTCAATTTCGCTCATCGCCGCTTCTCGTTCTCGACTAAGCCTTCGTGCCGCCCACGGTGATCTGATCCATCCTGAGGTGCGGCTGGCCGACCCCGACAGGAACCCATTGACCGGCCTTGCCGCAATTGCCGATACCGGTGTCGAGCTGCATGTCATTGCCGACCATCGAAACGCGCTTCATGGCCTCGGGCCCGTTGCCGATCAGCATCGCGCCCTTGATTGGGGCGCCGATCTTGCCGTTGTCGATCAGGTAGGCCTCTGTGCAGCCGAATACGAACTTGCCTGACGTGATATCCACCTGACCGCCGCCGAACGAGACGGCATAGATGCCCTTCTTGACGGAGGAGATGATTTCCTCCGGCGTCTTGTCGCCGCCCAGCATGTAGGTGTTGGTCATGCGGGGCATCGGAACGTGTGCGTAGCCCTGTCGACGTCCGTTGCCGGTCGGGGCCATACCCATCAGGCGGGCATTCTGCCGGTCCTGCATGTAGCCGACGAGTTTGCCGTTTTCGATCAGCACGTTGTAGCCGGACGGTGTGCCCTCGTCATCGATAGTGATCGAGCCGCGGCGGTTGTCGATCGTGCCGTCGTCGACGACGGTCACGCCGGGTGCCGCGACCATCTGGCCGAGAAGGCCGGCAAAGGCCGACGTCTTCTTTCGGTTGAAATCGCCTTCGAGCCCGTGGCCGACCGCTTCATGCAGCATGACGCCTGGCCAGCCGGAACCGAGCACGACGTCCATGGTGCCAGCCGGCGCCTCGATCGCCTCCAGATTTACCAGCGCTTGCCGCAAGGCTTCGTCGGCGCCGTATTGCCAGTTGTCCTCGGCGATGAAATCGCCAAAGCCGATGCGGCCGCCGCTGCCGTAGGAGCCGCTCTCCTGACGATCGCCTTCGCCCGCAATGACCGAGATGTTGATGCGAGTCATCGGGCGGATATCGCGAACGCAGTGACCGTCGGCGCGTAGAATGTCGACGACCTGCCAGCTGGCGGCGATCGACGCGGTGACCTGGCGCACCTTGGCGTCCTTGCCGCGGAGATAGGCGTCGATGTCCTGCAGCACCTTGACCTTCTCCTCGAAGGTCGGCGTGCCGATTGGGTTCTCGTCGGAATAGAGCTTCTTGTTGGTCCGCTGGGGAGCCGCCGCATAGCTGCCGGAATGACCGCGGGTGACGGCGCCAACCGCATCGGCCGCTCGCTTCAGGGCGGCAACCGAAAGGTCGCCCGCATGCGCGTAACCGACGGCTTCGCCGGCAACCGCGCGCAGGCCAAAACCCTGCTCGGTGTTGAAACTGCCGCCCTTCAGGCGCCCATTGTCGAACATCAGCGATTCCGCCTGGGCGTGTTCGATGTAGAGCTCCCCGTCATCAGCGCCCGAAAGCGCCTCGGCAACGAGCGAGCGCATCTTCGCTTCGTCGGCATCGAAAAGCGTGAGGAGATCCGTATTCATGTCTTTATGCTCCGCTGAAGCAGGAATGCTCTCAGCCGATGTAGGTCCGGTGGACGGTTCGAGCAAGCCCCGAAAAATGAGAAGGTCAGGGGAGGGCGTCGTAGCCTTCGGCGAAGCCCTTCAGATCGACAGGGATGCCGATCCCTTCTTCCGGGGTCTGGAAGACGATGAAAGTCGCACTGGCACCACTGCGGAAGGTCTTCAGCAGTTCGTCCTCGAGAACAACCTCTGCATAGCAGCCATCGGCGAAGCAACGGACGAAATAGGCCCGGCCGATATCCTTGCCATCGACATTGAGGCCGAGGCCGTTCGGCAGGAGAACGCCGAGCGGTGCCAGAACGCGCAGGATCTTCGACTTGCGGTCCGCGGTCTTCAGCACGACAACGGAGAGACCGACTTCAGGCCGATCCTCGGCGATGACGTTCTGCATCAAGGCGCACTGCTCAGTCGAGGCGCCAGCCGGCTTGTCGCAGACCACCGACCATGCGCCGTGGTTCGACTTTACGGTGCCGGGTGCCTGCGGCTGCGTCTGGCCGGGCGTTGCCTGCGTCGCCGGAGCTTGGGGCGCGGGCTGTGCCGGCGCGGGCTGCTGCTGGGCGAAAGCGGGAGCAGTCGCCGCGGCCGCAATGCACGCTGTCAGCACGAACGGCCGTGCGAGGGAACGGAAACCCATGAAAACCTCTGCAATTCGAATCAGTGCCGCTAAGTTGGGGCGCGCCACCAAAAATGAAAAGCCCCATGCGCTGAAAAGCCGGGGACTACGGCGGAAATGGGACGTTTATCCGAGAATGTTGGTGGGATGGCACGGTCGCAAGCGATATTTCACCGATTATAACGAAAAGATGGAATGTTTCGTTATGGTTGGATCAGCCTGGCTGAAAGCGAAAATGCCGCACGAACAAACGCTTTGGGCTGTTGCGATCAATGACAAACTGTGGTTTGAAGCGCTGAGATGGCAAGGATTCTGTGCGTGATTTTGCGCAGATCAGCGCTCGAGGGAGATTTTAACGTGATTAAGAAGGCTTATGCAGCTCTGACCGCGCTGGTCTGTCTGCTTTTTGCTTCCGGCAGCTATGCCGACCAACCGATGCCGTGGCAGGCGACGTTGCAGCCGGCAGCCACGCCGATCATGCGGGACATTCATTGGTTCGAACAATATACCCTGTGGTTTGTCGTTCCGATCACGCTCTTCGTTTTGGTCCTTCTTATCGTCGTCTGTCTCAAGTTCCGCGCCGGCGCAAACCCGGTGCCGTCCAAAACGAGCCACAATACGATGATCGAAGTTGCCTGGACCGTGGGACCGGTCCTCGTGCTTCTCTTCCTCGCTGTGCCTTCGTTCAATCTCTTGACCGCCCAGCTGACCTTGCCGGAAAATCCTGACGTCACCATCAAGGCGACCGCGACGCAGTGGCAGTGGAATTACGAATATGAAGGCTCGGGCGAAAACCCGCTCGCCTTCGATTCCTTCCTGCTTAAGGATGCCGACCGCGCAGCCGCCGGCAAGGAAGACAAGGCGATCTATCCGCGCCTGCTGACTGTCGACAACGAGCTTGTTCTGCCCGTCAACAAGACTGTCCGCGTTCTCGTGACCGCTGCCCCGACCGACGTCATTCACGCATTCGCCATGCCGTCCTTTGGCGTCAAGATCGACGCCGTTCCGGGTCGCCTGAACGAAACCTGGTTCCGCGCCGAGCGCGAAGGCCTGTTCTACGGCCAGTGCTCCGAGCTCTGCGGCAAGGATCATGCGTTCATGCCGATCGCCATCCGCGTCGTTTCCGAGGACAAGTACAAGCAGTGGCTCGCCGGTGCGGCTACCGATCTGCCGGGCGCGTACAAAACACTCATGGCCGCAACCGATGGTGCCGCAGGGACCGTCAACGTTGCCGAAAACGTGGCTAAGTAAGGGAAGAGGGAACGGGACATGGCTGGACCTTCCGCACACGACGATCATCACTCGCATGATCTTTCTCATGGCGCGCACGCCCATGACGACCACCACGATCACTCGCACAAGCCGAGCTTCGTCAATCGCTGGTTCTTTTCGACGAACCACAAGGACATCGGCACGCTTTACCTGATCTTCGCGATCATCGCCGGCATCATCGGCGGCGCGCTCTCCGTTGCCATGCGCATGGAGTTGCAGGAGCCGGGCATCCAGATCTTCCACGGTCTGGCATCGATGGTCTACGGCTATGAAGGCGACGCCGCTATCGACGGCGCCAAGCAGATGTTCAACATGTTCACGACAGCGCATGCGCTGATCATGATCTTCTTCATGGTCATGCCGGCGATGATCGGCGGCTTTGCCAACTGGATGGTGCCGATCATGATCGGTGCGCCTGACATGGCGTTCCCGCGTCTGAACAACATCTCGTTCTGGCTGATCGTTCCGGCTTTCCTGCTGCTTATCCTGTCGATGTTCGTTGAAGGTCCTGCCGGCGCTTACGGCGCAGGCGGCGGCTGGACGATGTATCCGCCGCTGTCGAGCTCGGGTACGCCGGGGCCTGCTGTCGATCTTGCGATCTTTGCGCTCCACATCGCTGGTGCGTCCTCGATCCTCGGTGCGATCAACTTCATCACCACGATCCTGAACATGCGCGCTCCGGGCATGACACTGCACAAGATGCCGCTTTTTGCCTGGTCGGTGCTGATCACCGCCTTCCTGCTGCTGCTGTCGCTTCCGGTTCTCGCCGGCGCCATCACCATGATGCTGACCGACCGCAACTTCGGCACATCCTTCTTCGTGCCTGAGGGCGGCGGCGACCCGATCCTTTACCAGCACCTGTTCTGGTTCTTCGGTCACCCGGAAGTCTACATCCTGATCCTGCCCGGCTTCGGCATCGTCAGCCACATCATCTCGACCTTCTCGCGGAAGCCCGTCTTCGGCTACCTCGGCATGGCCTACGCCATGGTCGCGATCGGTGCCGTCGGCTTCGTCGTCTGGGCTCACCACATGTACACCGTCGGTCTGTCGCTCGATGCGCAGCGCTACTTCGTGTTCGCAACGATGGTCATCGCCGTTCCGACGGGCGTGAAGATCTTCTCCTGGATCGCGACGATGTGGGGCGGCTCGATCAGCTTCCGCACGCCGATGGTCTGGGCGATCGGCTTCATCTTCCTGTTCACCGTTGGCGGCGTCACGGGTGTTCAGCTCGCCAATGCCGGCCTGGACCGTTCGCTGCATGACACCTACTACGTTGTGGCCCACTTCCATTACGTTCTGTCGCTCGGCGCAGTCTTCGCCATCTTCGCTGCCTGGTACTACTGGTTCCCGAAGATGACCGGCTACATGTACAACGAGTTCATCGGCACGTTGCACTTCTGGGTCATGTTCATCGGCGTCAACCTGGTGTTCTTCCCGCAGCATTTCCTTGGCCTCGCGGGCATGCCGCGCCGCTACATCGACTACCCGGATGCATTTGCCGGCTGGAACTATGTTTCCTCGATCGGCTCCTACATTTCGGCCGTCGGCGTATTGATCTTCCTGATCGGCGTCTTTGAAGCCTTCGCCAAGAAGCGCGTTGCCGGGGACAATCCGTGGGGTGAGGGCGCAACGACGCTCGAATGGCAGCTGTCTTCTCCGCCGCCGTATCACCAGTGGGAACAGCTCCCGCGCATCAAGTAAGATGCGAGAAATTGCGACCGCCGCGTGTTACAGTGCGGCGGTCGGCTTACAAGTTTGCAGGACAAGAGAATGACAGTAATCGGCAACCGCAAAGCTCTGGCACACGACGGCGAGTTCCGCCTGTCGGAAGCGAGTGCGCGCGATTATTTCGAGCTCCTGAAGCCGCGCGTCATGTCGCTCGTGGTCTTCACTGCATTTGCCGGTCTCGTTCTGGCCCCGGGCCACATCAACCCGGTTCTCGGTCTCATTGCCATCCTTTGCATCGCCATCGGCGCGGGCGCTTCCGGCGCACTCAACATGTGGTACGACGCCGATATCGATGCGATCATGACCCGCACCGCCAAGCGTCCGATCCCGGCCGGCCGTATCGCTCCGCGCGAGGCTCTGGCATTCGGTCTGGTGCTTTCCTGTTTTTCGGTGATTATCCTCGGGCTCGCCGTCAATTGGCTCGCAGCCTCGATCCTCGCCTTTACGATTTTCTTCTACGCTGTGATCTATACGATGTGGCTGAAGCGTTCGACGCCGCAGAACATCGTCATCGGCGGTGCAGCCGGTGCCTTTCCACCAATGATCGGTTGGGCCTGCGTGACCGGGACCGTCACCATCGAGAGCCTCGTGCTCTTCATGATCATCTTCCTGTGGACGCCAGCTCACTTCTGGGCGCTGGCGCTGTTCAAGATGCAAGACTATGAGGCAGTCGGTGTCCCGATGCTGCCCAACGTATCGGGCGAGCGTACCACCAAGCATCAGATCGTTGCCTACGCCGTGCTGACGGCAGTGTGCGGCGTACTGCCGACGGCGCTCGGTTTTGCGAGCCTCGGCTACGGCCTGGTGGCCGCAGCACTCGGCGCAATCTTTATCTACTGTTCCATCGCCGTCTGGCGGATGCCGGACGGCGATGAGAAGATGATCCCGGCGAAGAAGCTCTTTGGCTTCTCGATCCTGTATCTCTTCGCGATCTTCTCCGCCCTGATGTTCGACCGGCTTGCGGCTGTGCTCGTTTCACACGCGGGAGGCATTTTCTGATGGACGTCGTCAAGCTTACGGAAGCGCAGCGCAAGTCGCGCCGCAACCGCAATGTCGCTCTCGGTCTGGTCCTTGCCGGGCTGGTCGTGCTGTTCTACGCGATCACGATCGTGAAGTTTACGTCGGGGCACATGGGATGAGCGAGATGCAGAGCACGCCGAGAAAGCCGCGTAACAACGGTGCCGTCGTTTTCATGTGCCTTGCCTTCGTCTTCGGGATGGGCGCTGCCAGCTATGCTGCTGTTCCCCTCTACCGGATGTTCTGCCAGCTCACCGGCTATAACGGCACGACGCAGCGCGTCGAGCAGGCTTCCAGCGTGATCCTCGACCGCAAGATGCGAGTCACTTTCGACGCCAACGTTGCGCCGGGTCTCGACTGGGAGTTCAAGCCGGTCGAGCGCGAGGTCAACCCGCGCATCGGCGAAACCATTCAGGTGAATTTCACCGCGGTGAACAAGTCGAACGAGCCGCAGCGCGGTCAGGCAGTGTTTAACGTGACCCCTGGCGAGGCGGGCGTTTATTTCAACAAGGTGCAGTGCTTCTGCTTCAATGAGACCGTTTTGAAGCCGGGCGAAAAGCTCGAGATGCCGGTCGTGTTCTATATCGATCCTGATATTACCAAGGCTGTGGAATCGAAGGATATCCACACCGTTACCTTGTCCTATACGTTCTATCCGAAAGAGGGTCCGAAGCCGGTGGCTTCGAATGAGGGTGGAACGGTAAAGCTTGAAAAGAAACTTTGATTGAGGTTCGTTTCCGGCTATGCCGGAGCGGAGAGGAAGAGATCCGGGGATAGCTTACATGGCTGATGCTCATCAGAAACATCACGACTACCACATCATCGACCCAAGCCCGTGGCCGCTGCTGGCTTCGATCGGCGCGTTCGTCATCACGTTCGGCGGCGTCGGCTTCATGCGCTATCTCAACGGTGGCTCGCTGCACCTCTTCGGCGTCGAGTGGGCCCATCCGTGGCTGTTCTTCATCGGCCTTGCGATCATTCTCTACGTCATGTTCGGCTGGTGGTCGGACACCGTGAAGGAAGCAGATGAAGGCGCCCATACGCGCGTCGTCTCGCTGCACCTTCGCTACGGCATGATCATGTTCATCGCGTCGGAAGTGATGTTCTTTGTCGCCTGGTTCTGGGCTTACTTCGACGCCAGCCTTTTCCCGAACGAAGCGATTCAGGCCTCCCGCCTTGCCTTTACCGGTGGTCAGTGGCCGCCGAAGGGGATCGAAGTCCTCGATCCCTGGCACCTGCCGATCTACAACACGGTCATCCTGCTGTTGTCCGGCACGACAGTCACCTGGGCCCACCATGCGCTGCTGCATAACGACCGCAGGGGCCTGATTCAGGGCCTGACGCTGACCGTCCTGCTCGGCATCCTGTTCTCGACGGTACAGGCCTACGAATACGCACACGCTCCGTTCGCCTTCAAGAATTCGATCTACGGCGCGACCTTCTTCATGGCGACCGGCTTCCATGGTTTCCACGTTCTGATCGGTACGATCTTCCTCTTGGTCTGCCTGCTGCGCGCGATCCGCGGCGACTTCACGCCGAAACAGCATTTTGGCTTCGAGGCAGCGGCCTGGTATTGGCACTTCGTCGATGTCGTCTGGCTCTTCCTGTTCTTCTGCATCTACGTCTGGGGCGGCTGGGGCGCGCCGCTGGCTGCGGGCTGAGCCGAGGTCATGGATTAAAAAGGGCGGGTGCCACGGCACCCGCCCTTTTTGTTTTCTGGATCATCGCATGGCGGCGATGCGCTGGAATGCGGAGGGTTCGGGAATGCCGAGGTCGAGGCGTTGCCGGATTGCTTCGGCGCATTCGAGCGGCGTCAACACCGAGGTGTCCACCTCAAGATCGTAGATACCGGGGATATGGACCTGCTCCTGCCAGAGCTGGACGGGATGGGGGACCGCGTCGTTTTCGGTCGCCTTCACATAAAGCGTATGTCCCCCGGGTACAGGGATGTTTCGCCGCTTCATGATGACCTTGATCGGACATCTGACACCGACGAAAAGCACCGGCAATCCCTCAAGCCGGCGCGCGCAATCGGCGAGAATGCCGAGCGGCTGAGAGTAGCTGTCGTGATGGCCGAGGTCAGCCACCACATTGAGGCCGAGCCCGGCATGAATGGCGATCGACTCATAGAGCGCGGCATAGAGAAACGGAACCATCTCCTCGAGGTCGGGGCGTTCTCCGCCTGGGCGCAGCCCGATCCCAGGCAGATAGCGCTCCGGTGTCATGTCGTTGTAGGTGTCGACGCCGAGGTTCATCCAGGGGCCATCGAAGTGCTCCTGGATCGCGTTGGCGATCGACGATTTTCCACTGCGCGGGGCGCCGTTCAGAATGACGATCTGTCCGGCCGAGCTGTCGTAGGTCATCAGTTTTCTTCTTCTGTTTGGCGCGAATCGCTGAGGCGAAAGAGCGCAGGTATTTCCTTTCCCTCTGCGAATACTTTATGGGTGAGTTAAGGCAGAGGCCCTGGTTGGCCATAGGCAATTGGAAGGATGGCATGAACGAGGACAGCGCACATTTCCCGCCGGTCGATCCGGTGAAGACAGGCATTAAGGGATGCTGCCCACGCTGCGGCCAGGGAAAGCTCTTCAACGGCTTGTTGGCGCTGAGGCCGCGCTGCTCGGCCTGTGGTCTCGATTACGCCTTTGCCGATGCCGGCGACGGTCCCGCGGTCTTCGTGATTCTGATTGTCGGCTTCATCATCATCGGCTCGGTGCTGTGGCTTGAGGTCAACTACGCGCCGCCGATCTGGCTGCACATTCTGCTGTTCGGCCCTCTGACCGTCATTCTCTCCCTGTTTGCCCTGCGCTGGTGCAAGGGGATCCTGATCGCGATGCAGTATCGCCATAACGCCAGCGAGGGGCGCATCTCTCGTGACTGAAGTTCATGTTTCGGCGTCTCGCCGGAAGCGGTCGATCCTCACCGGAACGGCGGTGCTGATCGCATTGGCGATTCTTCTCTCGCTCGGTACCTGGCAGGTCGAGCGGCTGCATTGGAAAGAAAAGCTGCTCGCCGACATCGCCGAGCGCCGGCAGGCGCCGCCGGCATCGCTTGCCGATATCGAAGGCATGGCATCGAAAAGCGAGGACGTCGACTATCGTCACATCACGGTCACCGGCGAATACGTCAACAGCAAGGAGCGGCACTTCTTCGCGACCTGGCATGGCCAGACAGGCTTCTATGTCTACACCCCGCTGCAGCTTGCCGACGGCCGCTATCTCTTCGTCAACAGAGGTTTCGTTCCCTATGAGAACAAGGAACCGGAAATGCGCATGCAGGGGCAGCTGACCGATCAGCAGACGGTCACCGGTCTCGCCCGCGCAAAACTGGCAGGCAAGCCATCCTGGGTCGTGCCCGACAATGATGTAGCGAAGAACATCTTCTACTGGAAGGACCTCGATGTGATGGCCTCCAGTGTCGGGCTCGACCAGGCTCAAGTCGTTCCCTTCTTCGTGGACGCGGACGATACCCCCAATCCGAAGGGGCTGCCGATCGGCGGTGTCACCGATGTCGATCTGCCCAACAACCATCTGCAATATGCCTTCACATGGTATGGGCTTGCGGCAACGCTCGTGATCATCGTTGTGGTCGCCCGTTTCCGTAAGCGGGGGCCGGCGCAATAGTATCGCTTCAATTCTTGCCTATATTGGGCTAGAGAGCGCTATCTTCACACACCGGAACAGACATGAATATTGCGGCGAAACCACCCTTGACGATCAGGCTCTGCGGACCGCGCGGCTTTTGCGCCGGCGTCGACCGCGCCATCCAGATCGTCGTGCTGGCGCTGAAATCCTACGGGGCGCCGGTCTATGTCCGCCATGAAATCGTCCACAATCGCTATGTGGTCGAAGGCCTCGAAGCCAAGGGCGCAGTCTTCGTCGAGGAGCTCGACGAGATCCCGGAAGAGCATCGTGCCCAGCCGGTCGTCTTCTCCGCTCACGGCGTTCCGAAATCCGTGCCTGAAGATGCGAGCGCTCGCAATCTCTTCTACCTCGACGCCACGTGTCCGCTGGTGTCGAAAGTCCACAAGCAGGCGATGCGCCACAGCCGGCTCGGCCGTCATGTCGTGCTCATCGGTCATGCCGGTCACCCTGAAGTCATCGGCACGATGGGTCAGTTGCCGGAGGGCTCTGTCTCCCTCATCGAGACGGTCGAGGACGCCGACGCCTATCAGCCCGTCGATCCCGATAATCTCGGCTACGTGACGCAGACGACGCTGTCGGTGGACGACACGGCCGGCGTCATCGCGCGCCTGCAGGAGCGCTTTCCCAATCTGACGGCGCCAGCCGCCGACTCGATCTGTTATGCGACCACCAACCGTCAGGAAGTGGTCAAGCAGGCTGCTCCCGGCTGCGATCTCTTCATCATCGTCGGAGCGCCGAACTCGTCGAATTCCAAGCGACTGGTCGAGGTGGCGCTGCGGGCAGGGGCCAAGAAGTCGCTCCTCGTGCAACGCGCCTCGGAACTTGATTGGGATGAGATCGGTCAGATCTCCACGCTTGGACTTTCCGCCGGTGCATCGGCGCCGGAGGTGATCGTCAACGAAATTATCGAGGCCTTCCGCGCTCGCTTCGACGCCAAGGTCGAGCTCGCCGAGACGGTTCAGGAAAACGAGCATTTCCTCGTCAACCGCGAACTGCGCAACATAGAGCTGACGACGGCAGACATGGCATTCGTAAACGGGTAAACCGCAATTCCGCTTTGCGGGAGCAACCGTCGAGGGGACGATTGCGGCGGCCACTGGCGCCCGGGTAGGCGCAGTCTTCAATTGATCAAACATTTTCGCGGGACGTAAATTGGCAGTCTACACCGATATTTCCGAAGACGATTTGAAGTGGTTCCTGACGGAGTACGATGCCGGGACTTTGCTTTCCTACAAAGGCATTGCGGAAGGCGTCGAGAACTCGAACTTCCTGCTGCACACCACCAAGGACCCGCTGATCCTCACCCTTTACGAGAAGCGCGTCGAGAAGAACGATCTGCCGTTCTTCCTGGGGCTGATGCAGCATCTGGCGGCCCGCGGCCTGTCCTGCCCACTGCCGCTGCCGCGTAAGGACGGGGCCTTGCTAGGCACGCTGTCCGATCGTCCGGCAGCTTTGATCTCCTTCCTGGAAGGCATGTGGCTGCGCAAGCCCGAAGCCAAGCATTGCCGTGAGGTGGGCAAGGCGCTCGCCCAGATGCATGTTGCCGGCGAAGGCTTCGAGCTGAAGCGTCCCAATGCGCTGTCCGTCGATGGCTGGAAGGTGCTTTGGGAGAAGTCCGAGGCTCGCGCCGATGAGGTGGAGAAGGGACTGCAGAAAGAGATCCGCACGGAGCTCGATTTCCTCGCCGCCCATTGGCCGAAGGATCTGCCTGATGGCGTCATCCACGCCGATCTGTTCCCGGACAACGTCTTTTTCCTCGGTGACGAACTGTCCGGCCTGATAGATTTCTATTTCGCCTGCAACGACCTGCTTGCCTATGACGTTTCGATCATCCTGAACGCCTGGTGCTTCGAGAAGGACGGCGCCTACAACATCACCAAGGGCATGGCGATGCTGGAGGGCTACCAGAGTGTCCGGCCTCTCAGTGATGCCGAACTGACAGCGCTCCCAATCCTCTCGCGGGGTTCGGCGCTGCGCTTCTTCCTGACGCGCCTCTACGATTGGCTGACGACGCCGGAGGGCGCGCTGGTCACCAAGAAGGACCCGCTCGAATATCTGCGCAAGCTGCGCTTCCACCGGCAGATCGGCTCAGCCGCCGAATATGGGCTTGCGGTATGAAGCACGTCGATATCTTCACGGACGGCGCCTGCTCGGGCAATCCCGGCCCCGGCGGCTGGGGGGCAGTGCTGCGCTACGGCGAGGCGGAAAAGGAACTCTTCGGCGGCGAGCCCGAAACCACCAACAACCGTATGGAGCTGCTGGCGGCGATCTCCGCCTTGACGGCGCTGAAGACGCCCTGCGAAGTCGACCTCTACACGGACAGCGTCTACGTCAAGGACGGCATCTCCAAATGGATTTTCGGTTGGAAAAAGAACGGCTGGAAGACCGCGGACAAGAAGCCGGTGAAGAACGCGGAGCTCTGGCAGGCGCTTGAGGAAGCCCGAAACAAGCACAAGGTGACTCTGCACTGGGTCAAGGGCCACGCCGGCCATCCTGAAAACGAGCGCGCCGACGAACTCGCCCGCAAGGGAATGGAGCCGTTCAAGAAGCGCTAGAGCTTGTCGCTCGGAATGTCGCAGAAACACGGACATCGAGCGTTTCCCTGAATCTGCAAGGAAGCGCTTGGCGCAGACCGGAGGGATGTCATGCGGATTGTCTCGTTGAATGCATGGGGCGGAAAGCTGCATGCGCCCCTCATTCCCTACCTCGCCGGGATCGACGCGGATGTTCTCTGCCTGCAGGAGATCACCCGCTCGGTGACCGTTTCCAATGACTGGCTGGTATACCGCGACGGCAGCCACATCCTGCCGCAGCGCGCCAATCTGTTTTCCGAGATCAAGGCGGTCCTTCCCGCCTATGACGCCTTCTTCGCGCCGACCGCGCGGGGCGAACTATTTGAAGGCGGGACCTCTGTCATGTCGGAATTCGGTCTTGCGACCTTCGTGCGCCCATCTCACCCGATTATCGGCCAGGCCATGGATTTCGTGCATGGCGACTTCTCGGCTGATGGCTATGGCGCGCACCCCCGTGCGCGCAATACGCAGTGCCTTCGCCTGTTCGATTATCGCGCCAATCGCCCGATCACCATCGCCCAGCTGCACGGTCTGCGCGACCTTGCCGGGAAGGGAGACACACCAGCGCGTCGCGGGCAGGCGGATGCCTTGGTCGCTCTCATCCGCCGCATATGGCGCGAGGGCGAGCCGCTCGTCGTCTGCGGCGACTTCAACGTGCTCCCCGACAGTGAAATGTTTGGAGCGCTTGCCGAACTCGGTCTTACCGACCTCGTGACCTCGCGCGGCCACACGGATACGCGGACCTCGCACTACGCGAAGGAAGGCCGCTACGCGGACTATATGCTGGTCACATCGAACATCAATGTCGCAGCGTTCGACGTCGTTGAAGAGCCCGAGGTTTCCGATCATCGGGCGCTATTGCTGGAGATTTCGTAGGGGAGAGCACTGCCGGATGGCGCAGCGGTGCAGGTGGCATCCGCTGCGCCGAGCCTTGGGAGGCTTGTCGACTATGCTACCTTGGCGACTTCGCCATGCGGGTCGAGGACGAACTTCGTGGCCGCGCCGTGGTCGAAGCTTTCATAGCCCTGCACCGCGTCTTCCAGCGGAATGACCTTGGCGTTGACGATATCGGCAATCGGCAGCCGGTCGTGCAGGATCGCCTGCATGAGCTGGCGGTTATACTTCAGCACCGGCGTCTGACCCGTGTGGAAGGACTGCGCCTTTGCCCAGCCGAGACCGAAGCGAAGCGACAGGTTGCCATGCTTGGCGGCATTGTCGACCGCACCCGGGTCTTCGGTCACGTAGAGGCCCGGAATGCCGATCGAGCCCGCCGCGCGGGTGATCTCCATCATCTGGTTCAGAACGATCGCCGGCTGCTCGCCGCCGCTATGGCCGCGCGCTTCGAAGCCGACGGCGTCGATTGCGCTGTCCACTTCGTTGCTGCCGGTCACCTGCGCGATCATGTCGCCGAGCCGGTCGCTCTTCGACAGGTCGATCGGCTCGAAGCCGACCTTGGCGGCATGGGCAAGGCGATCCTTGTTGAAGTCGCCGATCATCACCACCGCAGCGCCGAGGATGCGGGCGGATGCAGCCGCTGCAAGCCCGACCGGGCCGGCACCGGCGACATAGACGGTAGATCCGACGCCGACACCGGCGCGCACCGCGCCATGGAAGCCGGTCGGCAGGATGTCGGAGAGCATGGTCAGATCGCGGATCTTCTCCATGGCGCGGTCGCGATCGGGGAATTTCAGCAAATTGAAATCGGCATAGGGAATGGTCACGTAACGCGCCTGGCCGCCGATCCAGCCGCCCATGTCGACATAGCCGTAGGCACCGCCGGCGCGCGACGGGTTGACCGTCAGGCAGACGCCGGTGTCCTGCGATTTGCAGCAGCGGCAGCGGCCGCAGGCGACGTTGAACGGCACGGAGACGATATCACCGATCTGAAGCATCTCGACATCGACGCCCTTCTCGATCACCTCGCCGGTGATTTCGTGGCCGAGGACGAGGCCGGGCATCGCCGTCGTGCGGCCCCGAACCATATGCTGGTCCGATCCGCAGATGTTGGTGGAGATCACTTTCAGGATGACGCCGTGTTCGATCTTGCGGCCGTCGGGGGCCTCGAGTTTCGGATCGTCGATGTCGTGGATTTCGACCTTGCCGGGCCGCATGTAGACGACGCCTCGGTTCTTGCTCATTTTCATCTCCTCCGTTGAAAATGCTGTCGACCGTCCTTGGCTCCTCAACCTGATCCGGCCGTTGACAACAGACTAAAGAAGAATGGCCACAGCGTTGTTCCGATTGCGACGGTTTGAGGGGTCGAAATGGCCGTCGGGCATTGACTGCCAGCTTTCCTGTTGAGAGCGGCCTTTGTTGTTGCCCGGCCCACGCTTCCCTCTCTATGCTTGCAGCCAATGTCATTGGGAGGATGCCATATGATCCTGCACTGCGTACTGATGCGGCTGAAGGCCGCGATGACGGTCGAAGAGAAGCAGTCCTTGTTCGAAGCGATCGTCGCGCTGAAGCAGGTGATCCCCGGCATCATCGACATCAAATACGGCCCGAACGTCTCGCCGGAGGGGCTGCACGCCGGTTATGTCGACGGTTTTGCCGTGACCTTTGAAAGCGCCGAAGCGCGCGATGCCTACCTCGTGCATCCGGAGCATGTGGGCGTCGGCGAGCGCATTGTCTCCTCGACGGATGGTGGTCTGGGTGGCCTGATCGTGTTCGATCTCAATTATTGAGGCTGGGCCGCACCATTGCGCGACCCAGCCGTCGTCGTCAGCTGGCTTTCGCCATCGCCGCCACAAGCTGGTCGACGTTGTAGCGGAACATCTTCTCGTAGGTCGATGCTGGCCCCTTGGCGTCGGAAAGAGACTCGACGTAGAGTTCGCCGCCGGGTTCTGCACCCGTCGCGTTCGCGATCTGCCTGACGAGGCGCGGATCGTTGGAGTTCTCGAAGAAATACGTCTTCACGTGCTCGGTCTTGATCTGTTCGATCAGTTTGGCGACATCCGCGGCGGAGGCTTCGCTCTCTGTCGAAACGCCGATCGGGGCGAGGAACTTCACGCCATATTCACGACCGAAATAGCCGAACGCGTCGTGGCTGGTCAGCACCTTGCGATGGTCGGCAGCGATGGTATCGAGCTTCGAATGCGCATAGACATCGAGCGCGTCGAGATGCTTCAGATAGGTCTCGGCATTGGTCTTGAACGCCGCAGTATCGGCCGGAGCAGCCTTCGCAAGCGCCTGTTCGATGTTGGCAACCCAGACCTTGACGTTGACGGGACTGTTCCAGACATGCGGATCGGTGACCGTCTGCCCGTCCTCGTCCATCGTGCGGAACTCTATCCCTTCCGAGACGACGACGGGCTTTCCCTTGTAGCCTGAGGCGCTGATGAGGCGGTCCATCCAGCCCTCCAGCCCTTCGCCGCTGATGAAGGCGACCTGCGCCGCATTGAGGTTCCTTGCGTTGCTTGGCGACGGTTCAAACTCATGGGGATCGCCGTTCGGGCCAACGAGGCTTGTGACAGTCACGCGGTCACCGCCGACCTGGCGGACCACGTCGGCGAGAACGGTGAAAGATGCCACCACCTTGAGGGGCGCGGCAGATACGGACGTCGTCGAAAGCGCCACGAGCGCGGGGAGCATCACTGAGAAAAGCAGTCTGCGGGAAATCATGAGGGTCTCCGGGGTTGTCAGCCCTTCAGGTGCGGGCGAGGGAAATACCGCCGGGCGAGGCCCGACGGGGCGAGGAAGATCGAAAGGCCGTAAAGCAGTGCCGCCGTCATGATGATCGTCGGTCCGGAGGCGAGTCCGAGATGGTAGGAGGCAATGAGCCCGAGATAGCCGGAGGCAGTAGCGCTCGCGGCTGCGATCGCCATCATCGAAGGGAGACTACGCGACCAGAGCTGCGCGATCGCAGCCGGCAGCATCATCAGACCAACCGCCATCAACGTTCCCAATGCCTGGAAACTGGCGACCAGATTGAGCACGACCAGCAGCAGAAAGAGAAAATGATAGATCGGTCCGCGTCCGCCGATAGCCCTGAGGAAACCCGGATCGAAACACTCCGCGACCAGCGGTCGGTAGATGATCGCGAGGACTGTCAGTGTCACGGTGCTGATGACGCCGATCTCATAAAGGGCAGGAGCATCGATCGCGAGAATGGTGCCGAAGAGGACATGCAACAGGTCGACATTCGAGCCGCGCAAGGAAACGATGAGCACGCCGAGCGCCAGCGAGGAGAGGTAGAAGCTGGCGAAGCTCGCATCCTCCTGCAAGGATGTTACACGGCTGACCATGCCGGAGAGGAGTGCAACCGAAAGCCCGGCAACGAGCCCCCCGAGCCCCATCGCCGTCAAGGAGAGCGAACCGGCGACAAGATAGCCAATCGCAGCGCCAGGCAAAACGGCGTGGCTCATCGCGTCGCCGACGAGGCTCATTCGCCGCAGCATAAGGAAGACCCCGATCGGCCCGGAGCCAAGCCCAAGGCACAGGCAGGCGACGAGCGCGCGGCGCATGAAGCCATAATCCGCGAAAGGCGCGAGGAGGAGGTCGTAGGCGGTCATCTCGCTGGCTCGCAAATGCCGGCGCCTTCGTCCCACTGCTCGGCCATCGCTCGCGCTTTGCGGAGGTTCCCCGGGGACATGACATCCGCCGTTGCTCCCCAACCGACAACTTCGCGCGCAAGCAGGAGTGTCTGCGGAAAGTGGGCACGGACCTGCTCGAAATCGTGAAGGACTGTGAGGATCGTTCGTCCCTCGTGATGCCAATCCGCGACGATCTCCAAGAGATCCCCCGTCGTGCGACCATCGATGGCCGTGAACGGCTCGTCGAGAAGGATGACGCTCGCATCCTGCAGGAGCAGCCGGGCAAAGAGTACGCGCTGGAACTGCCCGGCTGACAGCGGTCCGATGCCGCGCCGATCAAAGCCTTCGAGGCCAACCATGGCGAGCGCGTCGCGCGCTTTCTGCCGCTCCGCCGATGAGATCTGTCCGAAAGCTCCGGACTGCCGCCAGGCTCCGAACAGAACCGTGTCGAGCACCGAGATCGGAAAGCGGCGGTTGATGTCGGCCGCTTGCGGCAGATAGCCGAAATCCGTGCGCCTCAATCGGTGCCTTATGGTGCCGGAGGATGGACGGAGTTCTCCGACGATCGCCTTCAGCAGGCTGGACTTGCCGGCTCCGTTTGGACCGGCGATTGCGGTAAGGCTTCCGACCGCAACGATTCCAGAAACATGATGCACGGCCGGATGCCGCTCATAGGCGACCGTCAGGTCTTCAAGCTCGATCGCAACGGCGCTCATGGCAGCAGCGTCGCCCAATGGATCGCTGCCCAGAGTGGGATGCCAATCAATGCGACGTAGAAAACACGACGGCCAGCAGAAAGCGCCATCAGGCCCCTAGAGTGTTGAAACTTCGAGAAATACATATCGCACCAAATGTAATAACATTACCGTTATGTTATAACAAATAAGGCAAAAACGTGGCGCGCTGCGAACTTAAACGTGGAAATAAAAAAGCGGCCGCATGGGCCGCTTCAGATGGTCGAGGTGTGAAGCCTTACAGCAGCTCCAGCATCCTGGCTGCCCCGGAAACCGTGGCCTGACCTGGGTTTTCTTCGACGTTCAGCGATTTCACGACGCCGTCTTCGACGAGCATGGAGTAGCGCTTCGATCGGACACCGAGACCGCCGGCCGATAGATCGGCATCGAGACCGAGCGCCTTGGTGAAGCTTGCGTCCCAATCAGCGAGGAAGTGGATCTTGCCCATGCCGCCGGAGGATTGGGCCCAGGCACCCATCACGTGCCAATCGTTGACGGCGACAACGGCGATATCATCGACGCCCTTGGAAAGGATCGAGTCGCGGTTTTCGAGGTAACCCGGTAGATGGTTCAGCGAGCAGGTGGGCGTGAACGCACCAGGGACCGCAAAGAGGACGACGCGCTTGCCGTTGAAAAGCTGCTCTGTCGAAATTTCGACCGGGCCATCCGCCGTCTTTTCCTTGAAAGTAGCCGCAGGAAGCTTGTCGCCGATTGCGATGGTCATGGACGTCTCCTTGTCATGAGGCGGCACAAATGCCGCGATTTCGGCGCGACTATAGAACGCGATCACTCAAAGGCAAGCGGGGTCTCGATAGCGCGCGAACCGTCGATGACGAGTGCGCTCCACGTCTTTCCATGGATGTCGTATGCCTTCGGCAGCTTGCCGACGGACAGCGTCGTCGTGAACTTGTTGCCGTCGCGATGGGTCGCCATTTGCTTGGTAAAGACGTGCCCGCTCGGGCCTGCGACGATCACCTTCGGCGCGCTCTCGCCGCTCTCCGGAAGGGTAATGCGGAGAGAAAGTTCCTTCATGTCGGCCGACAGCGTGTGGTCGTCCACCTTGAATGTAGACGAGGCGGTTTCCGGCAGAGCAGCCTCGGCATCCCGGAGGATCTTTTCCTCGTCAGGGCGCGAACTGGCCAACGGTTCAAAGGTCAGCGACAGCTCTGCCTGGAAGGGGATGCAGATTTCCTTGCAGATGCCGATAAAGGCGTTTGCCTTGAGTTCCCTGAGAGCCGGGTCTTTCGCCGTCAGTTGCAGCGGGAAGGTCACCGACGCGTCGTAAGCCACCTCATCGACCTTGTCGTCGGCAATGTGCTTCGGGATAGGAAAGCTCATCTTGTCGAACGAGACGCCTTCAGAAGAAAAACTGACTTGAGGCGGGATGCCGCTGTTCCCCGGCTCCCGCCAATAGGTAATCCAGCCTGGCTTCGGCTCGATCTGCAGTCCGGCGCGAATAGTCCCGCTTGCATCAGGTGGCAGCGCGATCAGCCGCATTCGACCGCCCTCGTTGTTGGCCCAGGCACTCATCTCCGCCCTGGCAGGATGAGAAAGCTGAACGACGGCCACGAGCAGGCAGAAAGCGGAACAGAATTGGCGGGTGACGCGTGAAATAGTTTGCATGGATCAACGCTCTATTGAAAATCCCCATGCCCGGCTAGAACTCGCCACCATTTTAGTTTTCATTTTCAGTTGATTGATCCGTGACATTGGCTCATGCTCATGGTGTCGGGGCCTCGTGCGGTCTGGCAGAGGAGGAATGATGTCCTTGGCGACCCTGAAAAACAAAAGAGAACGTGGCTTCTTCGATGGCCAGTTTCTCATTGCCATGCCGGGCATGGAGGATCGAAACTTCGCCCGCACGGTGATCTATATCTGCGCCCATTCGGATGCCGGCGCGATGGGGTTCGTGATCAACCGTCCGCAGAACCTGACCTTTACCGATGTTCTCCTGCATCTCGAAATGATCAAGGACGAGGAGGCCATCGTGCTTCCGCCGCATGCGCGCGATTGCCCGATCCAGACCGGCGGGCCGGTGGAAAGCGGCCGCGGCTTCGTCCTGCACTCCGACGACTATCTCTGCGATTCCAGCATTCCCGTCAGCGACGATATCTGCATGACGGCCACGCTCGACATTATCCGCGCGATTTCCAAGGGCAAGGGACCGAAGCGGGCCACCATGCTGCTCGGCTATGCCGGCTGGGGCGCGGGTCAACTGGAAGCTGAAGTCGGCAACAACGGCTGGCTCACATGCGCCGCGAATGAGGAGCTGATCTTCGATCGCAGCCTCGACGACAAGTACGAGCGCGCGCTGGCCACGATGGGCATCAATGCCGCCATGCTTTCGGCCGAGGCCGGCCACGCCTAATTGGCGGAACGATCTGCAAAAAAACGCGTTCTCTGCTGGCGCGGGCAACAAGCCACGGCTGGAAATTGCCCGCCGTCCATTTTGCATAGCGGGTCTGACCCTGTCATCGAGGAGGCGCGCGTTGAGGCTCTTTGCATGTGACAATTGCGACCAGGTTGTTCATTTCGACAATCGCCAGTGCGTCCGGTGCGGTCATCGCCTTGGCTTCCAGCCGAATGGCCTGCGCATGCATGCTGTTCAGCAGCAGGACGGGGATCTCTGGCAATACGCTGCTCAGCCGGACCTGGTACGCTTCTGCGCCAATGCCGGCCTCGACATCTGCAACTGGCTCGTAGAGGACGGCGACGCGGGTGATTACTGCGTCGCCTGCCGGCATAACCGGCTTGTGCCGAATTCAGCGACGCAGGATGGCGTGGACCGGTGGCGTCGCATCAGCCAGGCGCAACGACATCTCTTCTACTCGCTCTTGCGCTGGCGCCTGCCGCACCCGGACCGCACGCTGGATCCCGTAGGCGGCCTTGTTTTCGATTTCCTTGAAGATACAGTTCAGGATGACGGCAGCGTCGTCCCGGCGATAACGGGACACGAGGAGGGCCTGATCGCAATTCGGGCCGCCGAGGCCGACGACCTCACGCGCGAACAGGCGCGCACCTCGATGAACGAACCTTACCGGACGCTGCTCGGCCATTTCCGCCATGAGACGGGCCATTTTATCTGGAACCGCCTCGTGCGCGACAGGAACGCCTTCGATGAGTTCCGGGCAGTGTTCGGCGATGAGCGCCGGGATTACGGCGAAGCCCTTGCGCAGCACTACGAGAATGGCGCTCCGCTCGGCTGGCAGGAGAGTTTTGTCAGCGCTTATGCCAGCGCACATCCTTGGGAAGACTTCGCCGAATGCTTTGCTCACTATCTCCACATCGTCGACACGTTGGAGACTGCGCGAGCCTTCGGCGTTGCAATTGATCCCCGCGGTCACGAAGAGATGGCGGCAGAGGTCGATTTCGACCCCTACAGGGCAGCAAGTGCCGATCAGCTTGTCGACGAGTGGGTGCCGCTCAGCGTTGCGATCAACTCGATACAGCGCAGCATGGGGCAGCCCGATTCCTACCCATTCGTGCTGTCGGCGCCGGTGGTCGCCAAGCTCGAATACATGCATCGGCTGATAGCGGGAGCCGCTACGCCGCCACAGGGGCAGAATAGCTTGAGTCGGGTCGCTTAAGCGCGCTTCGTCAACGGGAAGCGTTCCTTCAGCAGCCGCAAGACGGACTCCGATGCCATTGGCGGTCCGAAGAGGTAACTCTGCCCGAAGGTGCAGCCCATCTTGGCAAGCTCGATCGCGTCCTCGTTGGACTCGATCCCCTCGGCAACCACCTTCATATCCAGTTCGCGCGCCATGGCGATCACCGAGCGAAGCACGGTCGCCTTCTTGTCACTCGCGTCGCACACCATCGTTTTGTCGAGCTTGATCGTGTCGAACGGGAAGCGCGTTAAATAGGCAAGCGACGAATAGCCGGTTCCGAAATCGTCCAACGCAAGGCCAAGGCCCATTTCCCGGAGCTTCTCGAGCACGAGGCGGGCCTGCTCCGGATTCTCCATGACCATGGACTCCGTCAGCTCGAGCTTCAAACGCGCAGGATCGCAATGGGTCTTCGCCAGAACCGAGCGGACGTCGTCGTAGAGCTCGTTATTGAGCAGCTGGGCGCTCGAAAGGTTGATCGAGACAAAGATCGGCAGCTCGCCGGTCTGGTTCTCCCAACCCATCAGGTCGTTTGTCGCCTGCTCCAGGGCAAAGAGACCGAGCATGTCGATGATGTCGGATGTCTCCGCGATCGGAATGAATTCCGAAGGCGGAATGCTGCCGCGTTTCGGATGCTCCCATCGCATCAGGGCTTCGAAGCCGGCAATCTCTACACTCTCCAGCCCTGCGATCGGCTGGTAGACCATCGACAGTTCCTTGCGCTCGATGGCACGACGCAGGTCGGACTCGAGCTGCAGCCGGTCGGCACCGAAATCGCGGAAGGCGGGTTGGAACGGTTCGACGCGATTGCCGCCAGCGCGCTTGGCTCGGTACATCGCAAGCTCCGCGTCGCTGAGCATACCGGCGGCGCTTTCCTGCTGATCGACGAAGGAGGCAAGCCCGATCGACGCCGTCAGGATGATCTCGCGATTGGCGAAATTGATCGGCACCATGATTGCCTTGCTGATCGCATCGGCAAAGTCGGCCACTTTCGTCGGATCGCGCTCGGAGGTCAGGATTAAACCGAACTGGTCGCCGGAAAGGCGTGCAAGCGTATCCTGCGGCTTGAGCAGCCGGCGCAGGCGGCGCGTGAGCGCGATCAGGATGTTGTCGCCGGCGGCGATCCCAAGCGTGTCGTTCACCAGCTTATAGCGGTCGATATCGATCACTATTACCGTCGGGCGCAGCGTCTCGCCACCGGGCGCCAATGCAAGCACGGCCTGTAGGCGATCAAGGAACAGCTGCCGGTTTGGCAAGCCGGTCAGATTGTCGTGCAGTGCGTCGTGCAGCAGCCGTTCGACCGAATTCTTCTGTTCGGTGACGTCGACGATCGTGCCGACGCAGCGAATGATCTCGCCGTTCGAGCCAAGCACCGGTCGGGCGCGGATGAGGAGCCAGTGGAAATGACCGTCTTCCGCGCGAATGCGGAACTCGTGGTTCAGTCGGCCACGGCGATGTTCGAGCAACACGTCGAGCGTCGCCCGGAAGCGGTCGCGATCGTCGGGATGGAGCCGCGGCAGCCAGTTGCGGGCAGCGCCATGCATCGTGCCGAGAGGAAGGCCGAGTTTAGCGGATACATCCGGGATCGTAACGACGCGGTCACGTGCCACGTCCCAGTCCCACACCATGTCGCCCGAGCCCGTCAACGCTAGCGATTGCCGTTCGAGGTCGGAGAACAGCCCCTGCTGGAACGCGCCGCCGGCAAAGGCGTGCTGCATGACGGTAAAGCCGATCAGCAGGACAATGAGAACGAGGCCGCCGCCGAGCGCCGGCTGGATGATGTCGTTGTCGAGCCGGCCGGTAATCGTCAGCCAGGCGCCGAAGATCCAGACGAGGATCAGCGCCCAGGCAGGCACCAGCAGGATCGCGCGGTCATAGCGATTGAGGCCGAGATAGACGATCAGCAGAAGGCCCATCGTCGCGGTCAGCGCAAAGGACAGACGCGCGATGCCGGCGGCGATTGCCGGATCGTAGATCGCGACGCCGAAGAGCAACGCCAGGCCGAGCACCCAGGCGAGCGTCAGGTAGCCGAGATGCGTGTGCCATCGGTTGAGATTGAGGTAAGTGAACAGGAATATGACGAAGCTGGAGGCAAGCGCGACCTCGGCACAGGCGCGCCATATGCGCTGATCGGTCGAAGCGATGCTGATGAGTTTGCCGAGAAAGCCGAAGTCGACGCAGATATAGCCAAGCACCGCCCAGGCAAGCGCGGCCGTTGCCGGCAGCATCGACGTGCCCTTGACCACGAACAGGATCGTCAGGAACACCGCAAGCAGGCCGGCAATGCCGAGTACGATGCCGCGGTAAAGCGTGAACGCGTTGATTGTGTCCTTATAGGCGTCGGGTTCCCAGAGATAGATCTGCGGCAATTCCGGCGTCGTCAGCTCCGCGACGAAGGTGATGACAGCGCCGGGGTTGAGCGTGATGCGGAAGACATCCGCCTCGTCGCTCGGCTGCCGGTCGAGTGCAAAGCCTTCGCTCGGCGTGATCGCGATAATGCGCTGCGAGCCGAGGTCTGGCCAGAACAGCTTGGAATTCACGAGGCGGAAATGGGGCGCCACGATCACGCGCTCGAGTTGCTCGTCGGAGACGTTGGCGAGCGCGAAGACTGCCCAATCGCCCTGGTGGTTTTCGGAGCTGGCACGTACCTCAATACGGCGGCGAATGCCATCGGCGCCGGCAGCGGTAGAAACCTGAAAGGCTTCACCCTGGTTGGCGTAGATTTCCGTGGTGGCAGTCAGATCGAGCGCAGTATCGTCGCGTGAGATCTTGACCGGTTCGGCTGCCTGAACATGACCTGGCGCTAGCATGAAGGCCGACAGCAAGAGAGCTGCGATCACCGCGATCAATTGTCCGGCCGGTGATGAGAGCAGCATGCGATTGTTAGTCATCGGCTGTCGGTTATCCTGCCTTTATCCGTGTCCGTGGCGAGCAATGAGAACATCACGTGGTCGTGCCACTGACCGTTGATTTTCAAGTATCCGCGCAGATAGCCTTCCCGCTGAAACCCGGCTTTTTCAAGCAGGCGGATGCTCCGAGCATTGTCTGGAATACAGGCTGCTTCGATACGGTGCAACTCAAGCCCTGTGAAGATGTAGGGTATAACCAATTGAAGTGCGGCGAACATATGGCCCTGACCGGCATAGGCCTCGCCCATCCAGTAGCCGATCATGCAGCTTTGTGCCGCCCCGCGCCTGATGTAGCCGATCGTAATGCCGCCGAGCAGCGTTGTGTTCTGCTTGTGGAACAGAAAGAGCGGGATTGCCTGGCCCGAGGCATACTCCTGCTTGCCGCGGATGACGCGGGCGCGGTAGGCGCCCTCCGTCAATTCATCACGACGCCATGTAGGCTCCCAGGGTTCCAGGAACTGCCGGCTGGCCGCCCGCAGCTTGTGCCACTGGTTGAAGTCCTGGTAGCGCGGCAGGCGCAGCACATAGTGCTCGTTCTCGAGCTCCACCGAATCCGGCTGTCGCGACAGGAACCGAAAAACCGATTTTGGCATCGATCACTCCCCGCAGGATGGACGTGGGATCAGACGAGGGCCTGTTTGCCCTGGTGATCGGGCGAGGAAAGAGACGCGGCGATGTCTTCCATTGGCGCCAGATGCTCGAGCGGGCCGATGGCTGAGAGGGTCGGCACCGTATCGAAGAACAGGCGTCCGGCAAGATCCGTCAGGCGGTCGACCGTGATGCCCTCGAGCCGTTCCATCATCTCCTGGTTGGAGATAGGGCGGCCGTAAAGCATCATCTGCCTTGCGATCTGACCGGCGCGGGCGGCGGGGCTTTCCTGGCCCATCAGCAGTTGCGCGCGGATCTGGGCGCGGGCGCGTTCGATTTCTTTCTGCTCGATCGTCGCCGCCGACTTGTGCAGTTCGTCGATGATAACCGGCACCAGCTCCGGCAGGTTCTCGCCACCGGTCGCGGCGTGGATGCCGAAGATGCCGGTATCGGAGAAGCCCCAGTGGAAGGCGTAGATCGAGTAGCAGAGGCCGCGGATCTCGCGCACTTCCTGGAACAGGCGGGACGACATGCCGCCGCCGAGGATGTTGGCGAGGATCTGCGAACAGTAGAAGTCGCGGGCGTGATAGGCCTTGCCTTCGAAACCAAGCAGGATCTGGGCGTCCATCAGGTCGCGCGTTTCGCGGATATTGCCGCCGATATATTTCGCCGGTTCCATAACGGGCGTTGCCGATGGCGCGGTGGGAAGGCTCGCAAAACGCTCTTCGACCATACGGACGAACTCGCCGTGCTCTACGGCGCCGGTCGCAACGACAAACATCCGGTCGGTCGTGTAATTGCGGCTAAGATAGCCGCGGATCTGTTGCGGCGTGAACGACACCACGGTCTGCGGCGTGCCGAGGATCGCCCGTCCGAGAGTCTGGTCGCGATAGGCCGTTTCGGAAAACTTGTCGAAAACGACGTCGTCAGGCGTGTCGTTTGCCGCGTTGATTTCCTGCAGGATAACCTGCTTCTCACGCTCGAGTTCTTCCTCCTCGAAAGCTGACTCCGTCAGGATATCGGCCAGAATATCGACAGCGAGCGGGACATGGTCCTTGAGAACGCGAGCATAGTAGGAGGTCGTTTCCGTCGATGTCGCGGCATTGACCTCGCCGCCGACATCCTCGATCTCTTCGGCGATTTCACGCGCGCTGCGACGTGCCGTGCCCTTGAAGGCCATGTGCTCGAGCAGGTGAGCGATGCCATGCTCGTCTGTCGTCTCGTTGCGCGACCCCGATTTGATCCAAACTCCCAGCGCAACGCTTTCCAGATGCGGCATGGTCTGTGTGACTACTGTCAGCCCGGATTTGAGCCGGGTGCACTCAACTGTCATTGGCTATCTTTCTGCGCCTGCGTTACTTAGGCCCGAGTATGCTCGCCGATGAAGGTCTCAATGGCTTTGAGCTCAGGCTTCACAATCTGAAAGCGCTCCTCCTCGTGCATCAGATCAGCAAGCCACGTCGGAAGCGCGGGGTCAATACCGGAGGCGGATTTTACGGCGGCGGGGAATTTCGCCGGGTGCGCGGTGGCAAGCGTCACCATCGGTGTGTTCGGCTTCTCGTGCTTGTCCGCAACGAAGACGCCGATCGCCGAGTGCGGATCGAGAAGATAGCCGGTTTCGGCATGGGTTTTCTTGATCGTCTGGGCGACCTGTTTCTCGCTTGCGCGGCCGGCGCGGAAGGCCTTCTTGATGAAGGCGAGGGCGTCCTTTGAAATCTCGAAACCGTTGGACTGCTTCAGGCTGTCCATCGCCGCGCGAACTTTCGATGCATCGCGATCGTAGGCCTCGAACAGCAAACGTTCGAAGTTCGAGGAGATCTGGATGTCCATCGACGGAGAGGTCGTAGCTTTGACGGCCTTCATCTCGTAGCGGCCGGTTTTCAGCGTACGGTCAAGGATATCGTTCTCGTTGGTGGCAACCACCAGCTTGCCGATTGGCAGGCCCATGCGCTTGGCGCAGTAGCCGGCGAAAATGTCGCCGAAATTGCCCGTCGGCACGGTAAAGGAAATCTTACGGTCCGGTCCGCCGAGCGCGATCGCCGTCGTGAAGTAGTAGACGATCTGGGCCATGATGCGAGCCCAGTTGATCGAGTTGACGCCGGAGAGTTTAACGCGATCGCGGAAGGGCGCGTCGTTGAACATCGCTTTCACGAGATTCTGGCAGTCGTCGAAATTGCCTTCGACGGCAAGCGCGTGAACGTTGGAGGCTGTGGAGGTCGTCATCTGGCGCTGCTGCACCGGCGAGACCTTGCCGTTCGGAAAGAGGATGAAGATGTCGGTGCGTTCGCGACCGGCAAAGGCGTCGATTGCCGCTCCCCCGGTATCGCCGGAGGTTGCGCCGACAATGGTTGCGCGCTCGCCGCGCTTTTCGAGCGCATAGTCCATCAGCCGGGCCAGCAGCTGCATGGCGACATCCTTGAACGCCAGCGTCGTGCCATGGAAAAGCTCCATAACGAAGCTGTTCGGACCTGTCTGCACGAGCGGGACGATCGCTGGGTGGCGGAAAGTGGCGTATGCCTCGTCGATCATGAACCGGAAGGTCTCATCCGGAATTTCGCCGTTGGTGAAAGGCGACAGGATCGCAAAGGCGATTTCCTGATAGCTCTTGCCGCGAAGCGCCCGGATTTCCTTCTTCGTGAAATGAGGCCACTTGCGCGGCACGTAGAGGCCGCCATCGCGCGCCAGACCCGCCAGCAATGCATCGCAGAAACCGAGGGAAGGGGCTTCGCCGCGGGTCGAGATATAATCCACTGTCGTCATCCTTGATGTGCCGGCCGGAGAAGATCCGGGTTGGAGGGAAAGTATGCCTCGCGCTGCATCTCGCTTACCCTGCCGGCCGTCGGCTGCGATCCCGAAATGTGCATCAAAACGGTTCTTACCCAATCGATTTTTGTTTGCGCCGCTGATATAGACCATCGCAAACTGTCACGAAAGGCCTGCCATCAAGTGATTAGGCCTGCCAAAAAACTTTGTGGAGAGGGTGGAATAATCGTGCTTGGCAAGGTCTCGCGTCTCATCGTTTCGGCTTCGTTCGCGGCAATTCTTGCCGGCTGCAATTCACTCGGCGTCGGCGGGGGCTCAGACAGCGCAACCGCACCAGCCCAATCGAATGGCAATGGGCAGATCATGCCGCTGGCGCCGTCCAACCCGTCGTCCAACGACGCATCGATCGGGACCGCCAAGACGGCCTCGGGTACCGCCGCGCCCGTCGTTCAGGGCGCGTGCCCGCAGATGTTCATGAAGGACAGCGCCGCGATCTTCCGGACTTATGCCGGCGGTGCGAAGACCGGCGATCCGCAGAAACTCGCCTATCAGGCATCGATCGGCGACTATACCCGCCAATGCAGCCTCAACGACACGAACCTGACGATGACCGTGGTGGCGCAGCTCCGTGTTATTGCCGGGCCGGCCGGCTCTTCCGGTAAGGTCACGCTCCCAGTTCGCATCACGGTCTATGACGGCGAGGATGCGCTCTATTCGGAAGTCACGAATTTCCCGGTCGAGGTCGGCTCCGGAGCCACGCAGGCCCTGTTCCGCAAGGACGGAATCAAGCTTCCGGTCGGGTCTGGCGCGCTGGTGCGCGTAAACATCGGTTTCGATCAGGGACCGGTGTCGACGAAAAAGAAGAAGGCCTGAAAAACGCCCTTGTTTCCGCATCGCCATGCTGGCCGGCGCCGGGAGCGCAGATCGCTTGAAAATCGGCATCGTATTGAACCCGGCGTCGGGGCGGCGCGGAAAGAAGCTGTTCTGGTCGACGCTGCGGCGCGCCATCGAGGCGAGAGTCACCGATCTCAGCCTGCGTGAAACCAAGGGCTTCGGCGATGCCGAACGCTTCGGGCGCGAGTTGGCGGATGACGGGGCCGATCTGGTGATCGCCGTCGGTGGCGATGGGACGATCGGCGAGGTGGCTGGCGGCATTCTGAAGTCGCATCGGCCGAGCACGGCTTTCTTTTTCATCGCCACTGGCACTGGATGTGATTTTGCCCGGAATTTTTCGATATCGCGTGATCCTGCCACGATCGCCAACCGTCTGACCTCTCCGTCCGTCCGGCAGATCGATGCCGGATTGCTGACCTGCGACGACGAGGACGGCGACACGGTCAGCCGCCACTTCGCCAACATCGCGAGCTTCGGCGTGTCGGGCCATATCGTGCGTGCCGTCAACGAGGCGCGTAAGGGCAGACGTCTACCCGGGCCGATGGTCTTCTTCTTCCATAGCCTGCTTCAGATCCTGCGCTACAAGCCTCGGGACATCCGCCTCAGGCTGGATGGCGAGGATATCTATGAAGGGCCGATCACCGCGGTCGCCGTTGCCAACGGCGCCTGGTTCGGCGGTGGCATGAAAGTGGCTCCGGATGCCGATGTCGCCGATGGCCTGTTCGACGTGGTCATCATCCGCGGCGCCGGCAGGCTGAAGGTCATAACGTTGATGAACAGCATCTACAGCGGCGGTCATCTCAAGAGCCCGCTTGTCAGCATCCATCGCGCGCGACTCGTCGAGGCATGGCCGATAGGCAAGGTCGGGGTGCCGATCGACAGCGACGGCGAGGCGCCCGGGCAGCTTCCGGCACGCTTCGAGATCGTGGCTGGCGCGCTAAGCCTGAGAATCTGACGATTGCGATGGAATCGCGAGCGTAAGCAAAGACGCTTGCAAGACGGCTTGCGCATTGTCTTCCCTCTCGGAGGCGATCGGTAAGATGCGCGCTAGCGCCGAGGGCGGGCTGAAAAACAAAAGGCCGCACGAGCGCGGCCTTTTCAAGGAAGAACGAGCCTTACAGAACGCCTTCCCACTCGGCGAGTGCGGCGACGACGCCGGGCAGATCGCTCATGCGGGAGATGACGGTTTCAGCGCCGGCATCGGTCAGCTTGTCGGAATGTGACGGATAGGTGTGCGAGGCACCGGTAAAACCGACGACACGCATGCCCGCAGCGCGCGCGGCATGGACGCCATGAACGGAGTCTTCGACCACAACGACGCGGTCCGTCGAAACGCCCATCTGTTTGGCGCCGTGCAGGAAGATATCCGGCTTCGGCTTCACGCGATCCGCGCCGAGCTCCTTGGCTGAGAAGATATGCGGTGCAAAAAGCGGCGTCAGGCCGACTTTGCCGAGCATCATGTCAAGCCGCGCGCTGCTGGAGTTCGAGCAGATGCAGCGCTTCAGCTTCAGGCGCGAAAGGGCGGCCTCGACGCCCGATATCGCCTGCACGTCCTGTTCTAGACGAAGATCGAGCAGCTTTTCGGACTTGTCGAGCAGCGATGCAGATATCGGGATGCTGGCCTCGCGCTCGACCTGGAAGAGAATGTTCTGCCACGTCATGCCGGCGAAGCGCTCGCCCATTTCCTCGATGCTGATCGGGTAGCCTGCTTCTGTGAGAAGCTTGGATTCGACATCCGCAGCGATGATTTCGGAATCGACCAGAACGCCGTCGCAGTCGAAGATGATGAGGTCGAAGCCGTCCATTTACTCGCGCCTTGTTTGGGATGATGCCCTTTACACGATGCCTCGCCGAACCTCAACCGATAGCAGGGCATGGCTGGATTGCGTGCCGCGGGCGGCTTGGATTTTACGTGTGTTCGCAGCTATTTGGTGGCTGGAAAGAGGGCAAGGAACTGCCGTTCGCCTTCGGGGGAAAAGACCACTGAGCGGCTTTCCGCCGCGCGACGGGCCCAACCCTTCTCGAGGAAATTCGAAAGCAGAGCCTTGCCGAGGCTGCCGGCGAGGTGCGCACGCCGTTCACTCCAGTCCAGGCAGGAGCGGCAGAGCGGCCGACGCGACGATTTCAGGGCATGGACATCGATGCCGATATCTTTGAGTGCCGTTTCGCCGCTCTCCGTTAGGGCGAGGCCGTCGCCGATCGCATCGATCGCGCCTCGGGCGATCAGGCTGTCCAGCATTCGCACGCCATAATCGCCGGCAAGGTGATCGTAGCAGATGCGGGCCTTGCGCAAGGCCGGCTCCTTCGGCCCCGGCTTGTGGCGCAGGTGGCCGCGTCCGGCCGCAAAACCCATGATGCTTTCCAGGAATTTGCCAACGCTGTCATCCGCCAGCGTGAAATAGCGATGGCGGCCTTGCTTGCGCTGTGCCAGCAGATTGCCTGCCTCCAGCTTGGCGAGGTGCGTGCTCGCCGTCTGCACGGTAATGCCGCCGGCTGCTGCAAGCTCCGTCGCGGTCAGCGCCTTGCCGCCCATCAACGCCGTCAGCATGTTGGCTCGGGCGGGATCGCCAATCAGTGCGCCGATCTGGGCTATGTCAGGTCCTTCTTTCATACTTCGATCCTAACCGAAGCATCCTCGTCCAGCAATGTGCGAAAACTGTTTCCAGACAACAAGGAGACGACGATGATTACCTGCTTCATCCGCTACGAGATCGATCCATTCAAGAAGGACGCCTTTACCGAATATGCCCGCAATTGGGGCCAGGCGATCCCGCGCAACGGCGCCGATCTGATCGGTTACTTCGCGCCGCATGAAGGTTCGGCAACGACGGCTTACGGCGTCTACAACATCGAAAGCCTCGCCGCATATGAAGCCTATCGCGCCCGCCTTGCCGCCGATCCGCTCGGCAAGGAAAACTACGAATTCGCCAAACGCGAGCGTTTCATCCTCAGGGAAGACCGCATCTTCCTCAAGAACGCTTCCCTTCCTCACGCAAAGCTGGTGATGCCATGATCGCTGTTATCTTCGAAGTCCTGCCCTACATGGGCGAACGCCACACCTATCTCGATCTCGCCGGCGAACTTCGGAGTGAGCTGGAAAAGATCGACGGCTTCATTTCGATCGAGCGCTTCGAAAGCCTTACCAATCGAGGCAAGCTGCTTTCGCTTTCCTTCTGGCGTGACGAGGAGGCGGTCAAAGCCTGGCGAAACGTGGAGGCGCACCGCGCCGCCCAGCACGCCGGTCGCAACGGCGTCTTCGCTGACTATCGCCTGCGCATCGGCTACATCGTCCGCGACTACGGCATGAACGACCGGGCCCAGGCACCGGAGGATAGCAAAGAAGTGCATGACGTGGCGGCTTAACGAGAGCGGCTGGAAGGGCAGGGTTGCTGCCCGCCCTTCGGCGTCTAAACACGTGCGGCGACTTATTTTCCCGAAATCGCTCATGCCTTCAGGCTTTGGTAACCAAACTGAGTAACCATAACGGACAGTAAAAGTGTAATGTGTATGAGCGAGTTTCCAGATGGCGTCAGTATTTCCGCTTGCCGATCTCAAGGCCTCCGCAAAACCGGACTCCTGGATCGACACGATCATCAAGGGCGATTGCGTTGCTGCTCTTGAAGCCCTGCCGAACCACTCCGTAGACGTTATCTTCGCCGATCCGCCGTACAACCTCCAACTCGGCGGCATGCTGCATCGCCCGGATCAGTCATTGGTCGATGCCGTCGATGACGAGTGGGATCAGTTCGCCTCCTTCGAAGCTTATGATGCATTCACTCGCGCCTGGCTGCTCGCCTGCCGTCGCGTCCTCAAGCCGACCGGGACGATCTGGGTCATTGGCTCCTATCACAATATCTTCCGCGTCGGCGCGACACTGCAGGACCTGAACTTCTGGATCCTCAACGACATCGTCTGGCGCAAGACCAACCCGATGCCGAACTTCAAGGGCCGCCGCTTCCAGAACGCGCATGAGACGATGATCTGGGCGAGCCCGAACGCCAAGGCCAAGGGCTACACCTTCAACTACGATGCCATGAAGGCGGCAAACGACGACGTGCAGATGCGCTCCGACTGGCTGTTCCCGATCTGCAGCGGCGGTGAGCGCCTGAAGGGCGACGACGGCAAGAAGGTGCATCCGACGCAGAAGCCCGAAGCATTGCTTGCCCGCGTGATCATGGCTTCCTCCAAGCCCGGCGACATCATCCTCGATCCGTTCTTCGGCTCCGGTACGACAGGCGCTGTCGCCAAGCGCCTCGGCCGCCACTTCGTCGGTATCGAGCGCGAGCAGGACTACATCGACGCGGCCTCCGCCCGCATCGAAGCGGTCGAGCCGCTCGGCAAAGCTGAACTCACCGTGATGACCGGCAAGAAGCAGGAAGTCCGCGTGGCTTTCAACGTGCTGGTCGAAAGCGGCCTGATCAAGCCCGGCCAGGTGCTGACCGATGCCCGCCGCCGCTACAGCGCGATCGTTCGCGCCGACGGCACAGTGGCCTCCGGCGGCGAGGCCGGTTCCATTCATCGCCTTGGGGCAAAGGTCCAGGGCCTTGATGCATGCAACGGATGGACATTCTGGCATTTCGACGACGGGCAGTCCCTGCGCCCGATCGATGAATTGCGGTCCGTGATCCGCGGTGATCTGGCAAAGGCGGAATGACGCGCGCCTCGACCTGATCGAGACTTCCTTCTTCCGGTGTTTTGTACCTCCAGTTACGGAAGAAGGCCTGGCGCCCGGGGATCAACACCCCGGGCGCTCTTCATTTTGGCTCGCGCGGTGGCGCAGTTCCGTGGCATGTATCGCTGACTGATGATCCGAACAGGCAGGGAAGGCCATGTATCTTGCGATCATACTGTTGCTGATGCTTGTTCTGCCGCTGGGCTCGGTCGTTGCGGAAGCGCATTCGAGCGCGGATGCCAACCTCGTGTTCCTGATCGGAAAATGGTTCGTCTTCTGGGGCGTCGGCCTGCGCTTGCTTGTGGCAAGCCTGAAGCAGATCATCAATCCGGCCTTCACGGCGGAAACGATCTTCGGTGTGACCGATCACAAGGCTCTGTCATTGGTGCAGGAGATCGGCTTCGGCAACCTGTCGATCGGCATGCTTGGCGTGCTCAGCTTCTTCGAGCCGCGGTGGGTCGTCCCTGCCGCGATCACCGGTTGCTTGTTCTTCGGTCTTGCCGGTCTCAAGCACCTTCTCGAGCCGGGGAGGAACAGGTCGAGGGCCATCGCGATGGTTTCCGACCTGTGGCTCTTTTTCGTGCTCGCCTTTTATCTCTCCGCAGCGTTCTTTCAGAACGCCCGATAATCCGTCACCTCGACGTGGGTGACACGACCATCTTCGTTGAAGGTGATCGTTTCTTCGCCCTCCCGCACCAAGGGGTTGCCCGTCTTGCTGTGCGTCGCGCGAACCGACCACACGGCGCGGCCGGCTTTGGGGCTCACGTTCTCGACCAGCGTGTCCATTGCCGTCTGGTCCGGGTAGTCGTCGAAATACTTGTGGAAAGCGACCATGATGTCGGCTCGCCCGGACAGGCTCCCGACACCGTTCGAGACATAGGTCGCGTCTTCCGCGAAATAGTTCTCGATCGTATCGAAATCGAGTGCGTTGATTGCGCCGTGGAAACGCTTGATTTCCTCAACGGGATCGAATGCCATGGTCAGAGCCTCACGCCGCGCGCTGCAAGATCGGCACGCAGCTTGTCGGCGCCAGTGAAAAGAACCGCATCCCAGCCGGCCGCCTTCGCGCCCTCGATGTTAGGGGCGGAGTCGTCGATGAAGATCGTCGCGGCCGGATCGAGGTCGAAGCTCTTGGCGTGCGTTTCGTAGATAGCAATGTCGGGTTTGATGAGGCCGACATCGCCGGAAACCGTCACGCCGCGCGGCTTGGTCAGGAACGGGAAGCGGACTTGCGCCTCGCGGAAGGTATCGGATGCGAAGTTGGTCAGCATCGTCACGTCCTGGCCGTCGGCAATCAAGCCTTCCATGATGGCGACGCTGTCGTCATAGGAGTGCGGAACCATCTCGTGCCAGTATTTGCGGAAGGCGCGGATATGCTCCTCACGTTCAGGATGAACCTCGATCAGCAGGGCCTCGGCATCGGCCCAGGTGCGTCCGCGGTCTTGTTCGATGTTCCAGTCGTGGGTGCAGACATTGTCGAAGAACCATTTGCGTTCGGCCTCGTCGGGAATGAGGCGGCTGAATGGAATATTCGGATCGTAATGGATGAGAACTTTTCCGATGTCGAAAACAATATGCTCGATGGGCATCGATCAATCCTTGGCATGTTTGAACGCGAGCGGGATAGCCGCGGTGATTGCTTTTTTCATGACGGTCGGCAGCGCCTGCGAGTCAAGATTTGTAACCGGCTCCCACCAACCGTTATCCACTTGAATTCGCGAAGGGATCGCGACGCGGTAGATCGATAACCTGAGCTCGAAATGGGTGAAGACGTGGGTCACCGCCCCGCAGGGCTCCCAGGCTGCAAGGAAAGGCGCGGCATTGGCTGACGTCTCTCCATCCTGCCGTGCCGTCCAGCCTGTCGTCGGCACCTCGGTCATGCCGCCGAGCAGGCCGCTTTCGATGCGTCGCCGCAAGAGAACATCGCCATCCGCAGTGACCGCGATAAAGGCTGCACCTTGACGGATCGGCTTCTCCTTCTTGGCAGCCTTGACCGGAAACCGTTCCGGATCGTGCAGGCGCAGCGCCTCGCAGGATCCATTGAACGGACAGAGAGAACAGGCAGGGCGTTTCGGTGTGCAGATCGTCGCGCCGAGATCCATCATCGCCTGCGCGAAGTCGCCCGGTCGGTCCTTCGGGGTCAGAAGAGCCACCTTCTGCTTCATCAACGGTTTGGCTGCGGGCAGGGGCGTGGCAATCGCGTAGAGCCGCGAGATCACACGCTCGACGTTGCCGTCCATCACGGCCGCCTGCCGGTTGAAGGCGATCGCCGCCACCGCGGCTGCCGTATAGTCGCCGATACCGGGAAGCGATTTCAGCCCGTCCTCGCTGTCAGGAAAGACGCCGTCGTGTTCGCCCGCCACCGCTTCGGCGCATTTCTTGAGGTTTCGGGCGCGCGCGTAATATCCGAGCCCGGCCCAGGCAGCCATCACGTCCTCGCTGGGCGCATCGGCGAGATCCCGCACGGTCGGCCAGCGTGCGAGGAAGTTGGCGAAGTAGGGCTTCACCGCCGGCACTGTGGTCTGCTGCAGCATCACTTCGGAGAGCCAGACATGGTAGGGGTCGGCCTTGATGCCGCGCGCCGCCATAGGTGGCGAGACGCGCCAGGGCAAATCGCGATGGTGCCGGTCATACCAGCTAAGAAGGGGTTTGGCGGCGGGCGCGTCCAGTGTCGTCGATGTCATCATTTGCCGTCGTCAGGGGAAGTGCCTTATACTTGGCGAAGCAATGCCGCGCGATCAAGGCAGTGGCGCCTGAAGGCAGCGCGATGTGAAGGTTTCGATGAGTTATCCACGCAAAGGTGAAAAGCAGATCTCCGAATTGACCAATGGGTTGATCGATCCGGTGCTGGCAAAGCGCGCCGGCATCAACACGGCGCTGCTCGGATCATGGGACGAGATCGCCGGCGAGGAGTTTGCCGATTGCACGCGGCCGGAAAAGATAGCCTGGGCGAGGGGTAACGATGACGGCAGCTTTCGTCCCGGCGTGCTCACCATTGCCTGCGAGGGTGCCCGCGCTTTGTTTCTGACGCATGCACAGAACGAATTGATCCAGCGGGTCAACAGCTTCTTCGGCTTCGCCGCCGTTCACCAGATCCGCATCGTCCAGAAGCCTGTCTATCAGGCGGCTAAGCGCTCCCGTACACCTCCGCCGCTGAAGGGTGCGGCCGCCGCAAAACTCGACGAGATGATGGCAGGGATCGAGGGCGACAAGCTGCGTGAAGCGGTGAAGCGTCTCGGCACGGCCGTGTTGGGAAAGCGCGGCCGCTAGCGACTCTCAAGTATTGCCACGGCAATTCTGTCCGCAATTTAATCTGGCGGTCCAACCAAGGTCACAATTCTTTGAAGAAAGTTGGTGAAGCGTGCCTTGTTCGGGACTTCGAGCCGTTATATCGCACTGTTAGCCACTACACTCATTTATGGGGAACTTCATGTCGATTTCCGAAATGCAACTGACGAAACGCCAGCTTCTGGGCGGCGTGGCTGCGGCGACCGCGACCCTGGCGGTTTTCAGCACCGCGCATGCCGCGACCGAAGTGCCGAAGCCCGATGGCGACGTCGACATGGCTGCCGTGCTGAAGCCGGGCGAGTTGCCGGAAATGGTACTCGGCAAGGAAGATGCCCCGGTCACGATCGTCGAATACATGTCGATGACCTGCCCCCATTGCGCTCACTTCCACACGACGACCTTCGACGAGATCAAGAAGAAGTACGTCGACACCGGCAAGGTACGCTTTATCATTCGCGAATTTCCGTTTGATCCGCGTGCGGCTGCCGCCTTCATGCTGGCCCGCTGCAACGCTGCCAAGCCGGAAGAATTGAGCACGGCCGAACAGTATTTCCCGATGGTTTCGATGCTGTTCAAGCAGCAGCAAAACTGGGCTGCCGCGGACGATGGCCGCGCTGCATTGCTTCAGATGTCCAAACTTGCTGGATTTACTGAGGATAGCTTTACGAAGTGCTTGACGAACCAGAAGCTGCTGGATCAAGTGAATGCAACGCGGGAAAGGGGTTCCAAGGAGTTTGGCGTCAACGCCACGCCGACGTTCCTCATCAACGGGAAGCGCTATTCTGGAGACATGTCGGTTGACACCATGTCGGCCCTTATCGACAGCCTGCTCTAAACTGAACCGTATCCGATCGACGGGCGACGGCCGAAGTCGTGCGCCCGTCGTTTGCTTTATCAGGCGCGGGGACGCGGCATGAAGTTCAACAAGCTTCGCGTCGTCGGCTTCAAATCCTTCGTCGAACCCACCGAATTCATCATCGAGCGCGGCTTGACTGGCATCGTCGGCCCGAACGGCTGCGGCAAGTCGAACCTCGTCGAAGCGCTCCGCTGGGTGATGGGTGAAAACTCCTACAAGAACATGCGCGCGTCCGGCATGGACGACGTCATTTTCTCCGGCTCCGGCAATCGTCCCGCCCGCAACACCGCCGAAGTTGCACTCTATCTCGACAATGCAGAGCGCACGGCGCCTGCTGCCTTCAACGATAGCGACGAGATCCAGGTCACGCGCCGCATCGAGCGCGAGCAGGGGTCGATCTATCGCATCAACGGCAAGGAAAGCCGCGCCAAGGACGTGCAGCTTCTCTTCGCCGACGCCTCCACCGGCGCCCGTTCACCATCGATGGTCGGGCAGGGGCGTATTGGCGAGTTGATCTCGGCAAAGCCACAGGCCCGCCGCCAGTTGCTCGAAGAGGCCGCCGGCATATCAGGCCTGCATTCGCGCCGTCACGAAGCTGAGCTTCGTCTGCGTGCCGCCGAGAGCAATCTCGAACGCCTCGACGACGTGACCTCGCAGCTCGAAAGCCAGATCGAAAGCTTGAAGCGTCAGGCCCGTCAGGCAAGCCGCTTCAAGTCGCTGTCTGCCGATATCCGCGCCCGCGAGGCGCTGCTTCTGCATATCCGCTGGGTTCAGGCCAAGGAGGCGGAAGCCGAGGCCGACAGCGCGCTCAATCAGGCCACTGTCGTCGTCGCCGAAAAGGCGCAGATGCAGATGGAGGCCGCCAAGACTCAGGGCGGTGCCAGCCTCAAGCTGCCGGAACTGCGCGAGGGCGAAGCGCGTGCAGCTGCCGCGCTGCAGCGCCTGCAGATCGCCAAGACACAGCTGGAGGAGGATGCTAACCGCATCCTGCGCCGTCGCGACGAGCTGACCCGCCGCCTTGCGCAGCTCGGCGAGGATATCCGCCGCGAGGAGCGGCTGGTTGCAGACAACGCCGAAATCCTGGCGCGGCTGGATGCCGAACAGGCGGAGATCACCGAGATCCTTGCCGACTCTGGCCGCTTAGCCGAAGAAACACGCGAGGCTTTCGAGGAGGCTACCGCAAAGCTCGCCGACAGCGAACGGATTTTCACCGCGCTGACGGCTGAACGTGCCGAGGCTGCGGCTGGGCGCAACCAGCTCGAGCGCGCCATTCGCGACCTTGCCGATCGCAAGATGCGTCTTGAACGGCAGATGGACGAAGCCAACCGCGAGCTGTCGGCTATCGGCGAGAAGATGTCCGCTCTGCCTGATCCAGACGAGAAGCGGGCCATGGTCGAGGCGGGCGAGCAGGCGCTTGCCGAGGCTGAAGCCGCAATCCAGGACGTCGAGCAGGCCTTGGCCGCTGCCCGCCAGACCGAGGCTCTCTCCCGATCGCCGGTCGATCAGGCGCGCGCAAAGCTGAACGCCATCGAAACGGAAGCCCGGACCATTTCGCGCATGCTGGCCGCCGGCGCAGCCGCAGGCGAATTTGCGCCGGTTGCCGATGAGCTTCGCGTCGATCGCAGCTTCGAAACGGCGCTCGGTGCTGCCTTGGGTGACGACATCGAATCCCCGCTTGATCCCAAAGCGCCGGTTCATTGGTCCGGCATTGGTGACGGTGCCGTGGACCCGGCGCTGCCGGCCGGTGCGACGCCACTAATCAATTACGTTCGCGCTCCTACGGCGCTGATGCGCCGCCTGAAACAGATCGGCCTTGTCTCCGGTGCGGATGCTGCAGCTCTGATGAAAGACCTGAAGCCCGGCCAGCGTCTCGTGACGAAGGAAGGCGCCGTCTACCGCTGGGACGGTCACGTCACCGGTGCCGATGCACCGAGTGCGGCCGCACTGAAGCTGGCGCAGAAGAACCGGCTCGCCGAACTGGAAAGCGAAGCGGCGCTTGCCCGCGACATACTCGATGAAGCAGAAGAACGCCTGGCGGTCGCGGCCGATGCCATCCGCCTTCGGGAACAGCGCCTCGCCGAGGCGCGCGAGAAGAGCCGCATCTCCGCGCGGCAACTCGCCGAGGCGCGCGAAGCGCTGGCAGCGGCCGAGCGGGCTTCCGGCGATCTCGTCCGTCGCCGCGATGTCATTGCGGAAGCTGTCAGCCAGCTTCAGATCCAGCTTGAGGATCTTTCGGTGCAGGAAGAGAACGCCCGGATCGAGCTGGAAGATGCCCCTGATCTGACGGCGATCGACGAACGGCTTCGGTCGCAGCAGGCCGAAGTGGCGACCGACCGCGGAGTACTCGCCGAAGCGCGGGCTCGCCACGAAAGCCTGAACCGCGAGAACGAGGCTCGTCAGCGCCGCATCATTGCCATCCGGCAGGAGCGGGAGACTTGGCGCCTGCGCGCTGCCAGCGCCGAGGATCACATCGCGACGCTTCGCGACCGCGAGGAGGAAGCCCGGGAGGAAGCAGCCGAGCTCGAAATGGCTCCCGATGAGTTTGACGACAAGCGCCGCGCGCTGTTGACCGAACTCCAGAAGGCTGAGGAAGCGCGTCGCCATGCGGCCGATGTGCTAGCCGAAGCCGAGCTCGTCCAGCGCGACGCCGACCACAAGGCGGCGACGGCTCTCTCCGAGCTCGCCGAAAGCCGCGAGCGCCGCGGTCGCGCCGAAGAGCGGCTGGTCTCGGCGCGGGAGAAACGACAGGAAACCGAAGCCCGAATACGTGAGGCACTAAACGTTGCGCCACACGAGGCCCTTCGGCTTGCCGGACTGGAGGCAATGCAGGCCGCGCCTGACCTTCGTGAGGTCGAGCGCGAACTCGAACGACTCAAGATAGAGCGCGAGCGACTTGGCGCGGTCAACTTGCGCGCCGAGGAGGAGCAGAAGGAACTGACGGGGAAGCTCGAGGCGCTGATCAAGGAACGCGACGATGTTATCGATGCGATTCGCAAGCTGCGTGGTGCGATCCAGAGCCTCAATCGCGAGGGCCGCGAGCGCCTGCTCGCCGCCTTCGACGTGGTCAACGGCCAGTTCCAGCGCCTCTTCACCCATCTTTTCGGCGGCGGCACTGCCGAATTGCAGCTGATCGAATCCGACGATCCGCTCGAAGCCGGCCTGGAAATTCTCGCCCGCCCGCCCGGCAAGAAGCCGCAGACGATGACGCTCCTTTCGGGTGGCGAGCAGGCACTGACGGCAATGGCGCTGATCTTTGCCGTCTTCCTCACCAATCCCGCCCCGATCTGCGTGCTGGACGAAGTGGACGCCCCGCTCGACGACCACAATGTCGAGCGCTATTGCAACCTGATGGACGAAATGGCCGCCTCCACCGAAACGCGTTTCGTCATCATCACCCACAATCCGATCACCATGGCGCGCATGAACAGGCTGTTCGGCGTGACGATGGCGGAGCAGGGCGTATCGCAGCTCGTGTCGGTCGATCTGCAGACGGCTGAACAACTGCGTGAGATCGCCTGAACAGGCGGCTGAGAAACGCCCAAAAAAAGTCTGTCGGAATAGGCCGTCTCCACCATTCTGCTAATGTTTTCCTACCGATCTTGTATTAGAGATTGCTTCATGTCGCCGCCGAACTACCGCGAAAGGGTATCGGCTGCAAAGTTTCTTGTGCGGTGCGCTCGGAGCAATATGCTTTGGCTCTGACGGTTCGCATGGACGGAACCCCCCGTCTGGTTTTCCTGGCCGGACGGACATAAGGCTTTGCGGGACTTTGTTGCAGTCCCGCAAAGCTTTTTCTCGCTTCAACCGCTTCAGTCTGTCGCAGTTATTGTGCGTTGCAACATTTCGGCCGCATTTGTCGATTTTCATTTCAACACCAACGGATTAAGTTGATCCGGATTTGGTGTTGGGGGGAATATGACCAAGTGGGTCTATACATTTGGCAGCGGTGAGGCGGAGGGCGGCGCCCTCGACGGCGAGCGCTTGGGCGGCAAAGGCGCAAACCTCGCGGAGATGTGCAATCTCGGTCTTCCGGTCCCCCCGGGTCTGACGATCATCGCCGAAGCCTGCTCTGCCTACTACAAGAATGAGCGGCAGATTGCCGAAGAGTTGAAAGTACAAGTCCGCGCGGGCATCGAACGTATCGAGGAAATCACCGGTCGGCGGTTTGGCGCGGGTGATCGACCGCTGCTGCTGTCCGTGCGCTCAGGAGCGCGCGTTTCGATGCCGGGGATGATGGACACCGTCCTCAATCTCGGTCTCAACGACGAAACCGTGCAGGCGCTCGGCCACGACGCCGGCGACGCGCGTTTCGCTTGGGACAGCTACCGCCGTTTCATCCAGATGTATGCCGACGTCGTTATGCGGCTTGATCATGAGGTGTTCGAGGAAATCCTCGAGGACGAGAAGGCGCGCCTCGGCTACGAGTTCGACACGGAATTGACCGCCAGCGAATGGCAGCACGTGGTCTCGCTCTACAAAAGCATCATCGAGGAGGAACTGGGCGAGGAGTTTCCCCAGGACCCCGAGGTGCAGCTATGGGGCGCGGTCGGGGCCGTCTTCGCCAGCTGGATGAGCGCCCGCGCCGTCACCTATCGCCAGCTTCACAATATTCCCGAAGGCTGGGGTACGGCAGTCAACATTCAGGCGATGGTCTTCGGCAACCACGGCAATTCATCCGCGACCGGCGTTGCCTTCACCCGCAATCCGTCGACGGGCGACAAGTCGCTTTACGGCGAATTCCTCGTCAATGCTCAGGGAGAGGATGTCGTCGCCGGCATCCGCACGCCGCAGAGCATCACTGAAGAAGGCCGCATCAGCTCCGGTTCCGAGCGACCGTCGATGGAAAAGCTGATGCCGGATGCCTTCAAGGAGTTGTCGCGCATCTGTTCCGAGCTCGAAGCGCATTATCGCGACATGCAGGACATCGAGTTCACCATCGAGCGCGGAAAGCTCTGGATGCTGCAGACCCGCTCCGGCAAGCGCTCGACGCGCGCGGCGATGAAGATCGCCGTCGACATGGTGGACGAGAAGGTCATCACGGAAGAGGAGGCCGTGCTTCGCATCGAGCCCTCGTCGCTGGACCAGCTCCTGCACCCGACGATCGATCCACGCGTGTCGCGCGAGATCATCGGTACTGGTCTGCCGGCATCGCCAGGCGCGGCAACCGGCGAGATCGTCTTCACGGCCGAGGAAGCCGTGATAGCCTCGGAGGAGGGACGCAAGGTCATCCTGCTGCGCGTCGAGACAAGCCCGGAAGACATTCACGGCATGCACGCGGCCGAGGGCATTCTGACGACGCGTGGCGGCATGACCAGCCATGCCGCCGTTGTCGCCCGCGGCATGGGCATCCCCTGCGTCGTCGGTGCCGGCAGCATGCGGATCGACGCCCGCAACGAGCGGCTGATCGGCGTCGGCGTCACCCTGAAGAAGGGCGACGTCATCACCATCGATGGTTCTGCGGGACAGGTCCTGAAAGGCGACGTGCAGATGATCCAGCCCGAGCTTTCGGGCGATTTCGGGCGCATCATGCAATGGGCCGATCGGGCGCGCCGCATGACCGTGCGCACCAACGCCGATACGCCGGCTGACGCGCGCGCAGCACGCTCCTTCGGTGCTGAGGGCATCGGGCTTTGCCGCACCGAGCACATGTTCTTCGAGGGCGACCGCATTCATCTGATGCGCGAGATGATCCTGGCGGAGGATGAAACCGGCCGTCGCGCCGCGCTGGACAGCCTGCTGCCGGTGCAGCGGCATGATTTCACCAGCCTGTTCAACGTCATGCACGGCCTGCCGGTGACGATTCGCCTGCTTGATCCGCCGCTGCATGAATTCTTGCCGAAGACGGACGAGGAGATCGCTGACGTTTCCGCCGCGATGGGCATGGACGCCGCGGTGCTGCGCCAGCGCGTCGATGCGTTGCATGAATTCAATCCGATGCTCGGCCATCGCGGCTGCCGACTGGCCATTTCCTATCCCGAGATCGTCGAGATGCAGGCGCGCGCCATCTTCGAGGCGGCGGTCGCGGCGGCCCATGAAACCGGTGCTGCCGTCGTGCCTGAGATCATGGTGCCGCTCGTCGGGCTCCGCTCGGAGCTGGACTATGTCAAGGAGCGCATCGACGCCATCGCCCGGGATGTCACGGCGGAGGCCGGCATGCGGATCGACTATCTGGTCGGCACGATGATCGAGCTGCCGCGCGCGGCTCTACGGGCCCATATCATCGCGGAAGCGGCCGAGTTCTTCTCCTTCGGCACCAACGACCTGACGCAGACGACCTTCGGCATCTCACGCGATGATGCGTCCGCCTTCATTCCGACCTATCAGCGTAAGGGGATCATCGAGCACGATCCCTTCATTTCGCTGGATTTCGATGGTGTCGGCGAGCTGATCCGGATCGCCGCCGAGCGCGGCAGGCGAACGCGCAATGATATGAAGCTCGGAATCTGCGGCGAGCACGGCGGCGATCCCGCTTCCATCCATTTCTGCGAGGAAATCGGATTGGACTACGTGTCCTGTTCGCCCTTCCGCGTGCCGATCGCCCGGCTAGCCGCGGCGCAGGCGGTCATCACCAATGGCGTCCGTATCGGCGGCCGTAGTAAGGATGGTCGAGATCATAGGACATCTGCAACATGAGCATGTCACTATTGTAGCGTGACTGCGCACGGCGATCGAGATCTATGCGCTGCAGGCAGCCTGCGAATGCGTCCGTGCCGCGTCTGAAGCCATAGTGTAGGCATTGTGCCTCATCGGCTGCACGTCGCTCTTCGGGCGTCATTGATTGGCAGGCCGAAAGGCCGATTGATGCAGCGGCAAGCGCGAGAGGTAAAAAGAACATACGCATCGGCGTGTCTTTGCAATCGAAATTCTGCACCATCAGATGACGCCAATCGCCGCTTACAGTCAACAAAAAGAATGACTTGCGCCGAAGGATTGTGGTCTTGGATGTTTACAAGATGGCTGGATGTCGGTGGCTTCCGTCCGCGGAGGATCGTCTGTAAGAAGGCGGTTCGGACGACATTGGAAAGCAAGCATGGCACTGCGTGATCGATTCTCGAAAAAACTGACCTGCCCGCAATGCGGCAATAGCGGCTTTGCCGAAGCCTCCGAGATCGACGATCCGAAGCGCAAGCATCCCGGTTTCAGCGTCGATCATCTGCCGCGCGGCTTCTTCATCCAGCGCGCCTCCAATCACCAGGAGACCAGCATGATCAAGTGCGAATGCGGGCGCAAATTCCCGTTCCGCAGTTTGGCGGAAGCAGCCGCTCAGCGCGACTAGCCCCGAAAGACGCTAGGTCAGAACCGTTCGAGAACCTTGACGAAGGCTTCGGCGAAGCGGACGAGGTGGGCTGTCGCGGGATCGGGCGCTTCCATGCGGATTTCCGTGCCGTTGTGGTCCAGCACGGCAAGAACAACGCGCATCTGCTCGCCGGGCGAGGGGATGCGAAGCACAGCGATCCGCTTGCAGTCGTCCATCAATCCTTCGGCGGGAAGATCGAAGAGAAACTCTCCGCCGGCCTTGGCCGAAGCAACGCGGACCGTTTCGCAGAAGTCGGATTTGCCATCATATCCGTCGAGCGACAGTTCCAGTTCCAGAAGCTCTATCGGCAGAAGCGGATCTGCATGATCGGCTGTCCCCAGCGATGGCGCCTGGGTGCCCGATGCGAGCTCCGGTGCAATCATTGCCCTTCTCCTGTTGGTCGGTGTGCGACGCAAACCACACAACTGCAAATCAAGGAATATCAGAAAATGCTCACGCACGCCATTGTCGTCTTCTTCGTGGATTGCGTGCCTCGGATCGACACAACAGTTTCAATTTAGGCGAATCTTGCACTAAACAAGTCGAGGGCGATTTTGCGCGTTCATGCGGGACGCGCCGCTTGCGAGTAACCGGTAAGTTTGATGGCAATCCGTTTCGACCGCCCTGTTTCAAATGCTGCCCGCTTCTCGCGGCGCTTCGGCGCATTTGCACTGGTTCTCTGCCTTGCGGCTCTGGTTGGTCACCGCTTCGCCGGCCTTGTCACGCCCTATCTGGTGTTGGTTCTGCTCGTCTCCGCGGGCTTCGCGCTGCTTGCAACCCTGCTTGCGATTGCAGGGCTGCGCAGTCTGTGGCTGACAGGCGCCGAAGGCGGGCTGGACGCATTGAAAGCTTTGATTTTTGCGGCACTTCCGCTCGCGATCAGCGGGATTGCGGCCGAGCGCTATTTCACGCTGCCAGCCATCTATGACGTGTCGACCGATCTCGTCTCCGCGCCGGATTGGCTGAAGACGCCGAACGCCGATCAGAACTGGCTGAAGCGCGAACCTGATGTAACGCCCGAGGATCGCGAAAAGCAGCTCGAAGCCTATCCGGAACTCACCGGCCGCCGCTATGACGGCGCGATCGACCGCGTGCTGGAGGCCGTGAAGAAGGTCGCCAAGCAAAGCGGAATCCGCATCACCCGAGCCGACGGCGACAGCGAGCCAAGCCGCGATCTCGAAGATCGTCCTGCGAAGCCCGAGCCGGACGACGGCGCGGTTGCCGAGGCACCCGAGGCCGTGCCGATCCCGACGCCGCGACCCTATGACGACGATGTGGCGCTGCTGATTCGCCGGGCCAATGGCGTGACGCTGCAGGGTGACACCCGCACCCTCGTCCTCGGCCTACGTTTCGACGTTGTCATCCGCTTGCGTGAAGAAGCGGAAACCACCCTCGTCGATGTTCGCGTCGCCTCGCGCTACGGCCCGCACGACTTGGGCCTCAGCGCGGATATCGCCGAGGATTATCTGAAGGCTCTCGATTCCGAGCTGCTGGGCATCGCCGGTAGCTAGCCGCGTCCGTCTTTGGCCGTTGGTGAACCGCCGTCGCGCCTCTATCCCAAGAAGCGATCCCTCTGCTCGGGTGTAGGTACGAAGCAGGTCGCGCGTCGACCGGCAATGCGAAGCCGGTTGCGGGCGATAAATTCGTAAACCCTGTCGGCAAGTCCTTGCGGCAGCAGCCGAAGGACCTTCACCAGGGACCAGGGAAAGCCGAGGCCCGCAGCCATGCGGATCGTGCCGCGCGACTTGAAGTGGGCGCGCCCGTTTTCGATCAGAATGTTGGTCTCATAGTCGCCCCCATCCAGCTCATAGTGCCGGTAGAGCGCTTCACCGAGCGGCGACTGCGCAGCGAGGAAGCGATAGCGCTTCGCCTTGTCATGCCTCAGGACGAACTGGACCCAGGCGGAGCAGAACACGCATTCGCCATCGAAAACGATGAGCGGCTTGTCATCGGTAAATTCAGGTACGTCGGGATCTGCACGATAGCTGTAGGGACCATCCATGACGCTACCTCTGTGTCGCCGGTCTGTACGAGCCGAGCTGGGCAGGTGGTCCGTCCGTTTCGATCTCGCCCCGTTCCAACAGATCCTCGATATGGGCAAGGACCGAGAGAGCGGCGGCGCCATGCAGGCGCGGATCAGTCTCGCGATAGATGACCTTCACCATGTCGGGGATGTTCCTGTCGCCGGCGCGGATGCGGTCGAGCACGGCGCGTTCGCGCATCCGCCGGTGGGTTTTGAGCGCCCGCATGAACGAGATCGGCTTGCGGACCGGACCACCATGCCCCGGGAGCAGGATACGGTCGTGCCGCTCGATCAGCTTGTCGAGGGAAGTCATATAGTCGGACATCGAGCCATCGGGCGGCGCGACGATGGATGTGGCCCATCCCATGACATGATCGGCGGAAAACAGGATTCCCGTTCCCTCGAGCGCGAAGGCCGCGTGATTGGCGGTATGCCCGGGCGTCAACACGCCCGTCAGCCTCCATCCGTCGCCTTCGATCGTCTCGCCGTCGCCGATTGCAATATCGGGCCGGAAATCCAGATCCGAGCTCTCGGCGAAAGGATTGATTTCGCCCTGGTGCAGCGGGCGGGCGGCGCGGTGCGGTCCCTCCGCGACGATCTGCGCCCCGGTCGCCGACTGCAGACGGCGCGACAGCGGCGAGTGGTCACGATGGGTGTGACTGACGAAGATGTGGGTGAGCTCGCGTCCATCGAGCGCCGCCATCAATGCCTGGAAATGCAATTCGTCCTCGGGGCCAGGATCGATGACCGCTACGGAATGGTGTCCGACGATGTAGCTGTTGGTGCCGTGGAAGGTGAAGGCGCTCGGATTGTTGACCGTGATGCGCTGCACGCCTGGCGTAACAGGCACGGCCTGCCCGTAAGAAGGTTCGAACGCCAGATTGAACTCGGGACTTGCCATTTACTTGTATTCGATCTCGATGAAGGACATCGGCTGATCGCCGGCATTGACAACATTGTGCTCGGTGCCGGCATCGCGCCGATAGGCCGCGCCCTTGGCGATATCGACCCTGCGGCTGCCGTCCTTTTCCTCCAGCAGAAACTGGCAATCGGTCATTGGCACGACGACATAGCCCATGCCATGCGTATGGACACCGGTATCGGCGCCCGGCTCGAAGTCCCAACGCGTGATCCGAACCACGGCATCGTCGAGCAGCAGCGTTGCGAGGGCAGGCGGGCGGGCGAGGTACTGGCTCATCGTTACTCCATCGTGCTGACGGCTGACGCGAGACCTAGCATGGTGACGCAAAAAGCGCACAGAAATATGCAATGGCCCGAAACTTAATGATTGTGACGTCAGGCGAGCTTTGCTAAGCAGGCGTCGATTTGGCAAGCGGTCTCCGCTTTTCAAGCTCTGGTGGGGCGTCGCCAAGCGGTAAGGCACCGGTTTTTGGTACCGGCATTCCCAGGTTCGAATCCTGGCGCCCCAGCCACTCTTTTCAACGATGAAGGCCCTTTGCCGCAGGGATTAGCCCTGCGAACCGAGGCCGCGTAGCAGCGCCCTGATCAACTCAGCGCACTTAATACAAAAAAGGCGACCAATGGGCCGCCTTCCAAATTGCTTGCTCTGACGCCCCTTACTGCGCGGGCTGTGCCGGCGCCAGGAACTCGGCGCAATAGGACGGGCCGTTCACACCCGGGATATCGCCGACGACGTGGATGCTGCGGATCGTGTAGTCGGAGCTGGTGACGATTTCGGCCTGGCAGCGGAAGTACTGCGTGCGGGCCGCCGAGATCTGCTTGCCGCGCTTGCCGTCCGCACCGTCTGCGTATTGCGCCGGGACGCGAACCGTCTTGTAGCCGCCTTTCCAGGTGTAGGTGACGCCGGAGCCGCTCTCGACGTCGTTGATCGGCGGGCCGAAGGCGGCGAAGAACTTGCCGGCCGACTGGCCAACCCAGCGGCTGGAAATCGGATCGGCGGAAGTTGGAATCGTCGTGCAGCCGGCAAGCGCAATGGCAAGCCCAGCCGCGGCAAAGGTGCGGAGTTTCATTCTATCGTCCCTGAAAAGTTGTCGCGCATTCGACGGCGGGAATCGCTGGCCTGCAGCGGTTTCCGCTTGTCCCGTCGAGCGCTTTAGCGCGGAACCCGGCAAAAGAAAATCGGCCCACCTTCGCAAACGCAAAATTTGCCGCAAGTGTGTCTTTTTGTTCCACTTAGGCCTGCTAGGGGTTGCGCCGCCGTGCTCGAAAAAAATGCGCCGGCTTTTGAATTTTGGTGCTTGCGCAACCGGATGAGCCGTTCTATAGAGGCGCCGCTGGTTACGGAGTGTAGCGCAGTCTGGTAGCGCACCACGTTCGGGACGTGGGGGTCGAGTGTTCGAATCACTCCACTCCGACCAGCCGAAAAGCCCGCGAAAGCGGGCTTTTTTCTTTTGCCGCCGTCGATCTTCATTGTGGCCATTTGAGCGGAGGCCCGCGCCGGTGCCTGCGTTTGCTCCTATACGCCGAGGATGGCATCGATCTCCGCAATCAACGCGCCGTAGGTCTCGATATGCCGGTAGTATTCGTTGCGGATCTGCTCGGTGATATCGGAGAGCGGCCCGGCTCCCTCGGCGCGAAAGTGCTTCACGTCATTCTCGGTCATGGATTTGAGGTTGTCCTCGTATTCCTTGACCTTCTGAACATAGTCTTCCCGAAGTTTTTCCAGACTCATCGTGTCCTCCTGGGCGGCCTGCCGCCGCGGACATTCTGCCGCGTGGTCGCGGCAATCAAAAGGTTGCCTAGAAGAGATGCGGCGCTTAAAGCAGATTGACAATCCCGGCCGGTGAAAAGTGAACCAATGAGCAGCTCGAACTTCTATTCCAACATGGGCGGCCTGCCGCCGCAGACCGAACTCCTCTCCAGCAAGGCCGTGTTCACGACAGCCTATGCCGTCATCCCCCGCAGCGTGATGACTGACATCGTCACCAGCTATTTCCCGCACTGGGAAGGCACGCGTGCCTGGGTGATCTCGCGCCCACTGACCGGCTTTTCCGAGACGTTCTCGCAATATATCATGGAAGTGCAGCCGGGCGGCGGCAGCGATCGGCCGGAGCCGGAAAAGCGCGCCGAAGGCGTGCTCTTCGTCGTAGAGGGCGAGATGATCGTCGAGTTCGATGGCGCGTCGCATGCCATGCGCCCGGGCTCCTTCGCCTTCCTGCCCGCCGGTTCCCGCTGGACGTTGTGGAACAAGGGCACGGCACCGGTGAAGTTCCACTGGATCCGCAAGGCCTTCCAGGAGGTCGAACGGCAGGAGCCGCCACCGGCGATCTTCACGCACGAGGAACAGCATCCGCCCCAGCCGATGCCCGATACGGACGGCGCCTGGGCCACGACCCGCTTCATCGATCCAGCCGACCTTCGCTACGACATGCACGTCACCATCGTCACCTTCGAGCCTGGCGGCGTCATTCCCTTCATGGAAACGCATGTCATGGAGCACGGCCTCTATGTGCTTGAGGGCAGGGCCGTCTATCGTCTCAACAAGGATTGGGTCGAGGTCGAAGCGGGCGACTTCATGTGGCTGCGCGCCTTCTGCCCGCAGGCCTGCTATGCCGGCGGTCCCGGCCGCTTCCGCTACCTGCTCTACAAGGACGTTAACCGTCACATGCCGTTGTGGTAGGCGCAGAGCGACGAACTAGAATGAGAAACGGGGCCGATTTGGCCCCGTTTTCGTTTGCTTAAATGTCGCTTGCGGCGTTCGACCAGAGATCGGCGGCCTGGGCGGCAGTCATGCGCCGGACCTCCGCCTCGTGGCGACGGTTGGCGAAGAGTTCGCTCGCCATGATCTGGTCGGCGAGGTCTGCCGGCAGCGATAGGATCACGCGGGCGTCGCCGCCGTGGATGCCGCCGAGTTCGCTGCGCTTTCCGCTGACCATCCCGCCGGCCACCGTGTTGTTGGTATCGGGGTCGATCAGGATGAACGAGCCGGATGCACGGTTCTGCTCGTAAGGGTCGAAGATCGCCTGTTCGTCGAAGGCGAGGCGCACCTTGCCGATCGCATTCATGTAGAGCGTATCGACAGAAGCCCAGGCACCCGTCTTGAGCTCAAGCTGCGCCACCGGCTGCACCTGCACACGCTGGCGGCGGCTGCCGCTCTTCAGCCAGTAGCGCTTGCCGGCTTCGATGCCTTCCGGCTGCAGCGCGACGATCTGGGCGTCGAAAGCAAGGCCAACCTGCGGCTGACTGTCGATCGAAACGATCATGTCGCCGCGCGCGACGTCCACTTGCCGGTCGAGAACCAGCGTGATCGCGTCACCGGCAACGGCGGCGTTACGCACCAGATCAAAGGTGACGATCTTGGAGACGTTAGCGACCATGCCCGACGGCAGGATCATGACGCTGTCACCCGGCTTGACAGAGCCGCCGGCGACGGTGCCCTGGTAGCCGCGGAAGCTTTCGCCGGGGCGCGACACGCGCTGCACCGAGAAACGGAAGCCGGTCGCCTGCGAGGAGCGGACGGTGGCAAGCTCAAGTGTCTCGACCAGCGTCGGGCCGGCATACCACGGCATCGACGCTTCGCCGGAATAGACGACGTTCTCGCCCTTCAGGGCCGACATCGGGATCGCGGTGATCTGCTTGACGCCGAGCGACAGCGCGAATTCGCGGAACTCGTGCGTGATCTTCTCGAAGCCGGAACGGTCATAGTTCGTCAGATCGATCTTGTTGACGGCAAGCACGAACTGCTTGATGCCGAGCAGCGAGGCGATCGTCGCGTGGCGACGCGTCTGCTCCAGAATGCCGGCGCGAGCGTCGACCAGCAGCACCGCGAGATCGGCGGTGGATGCGCCGGTCGCCATGTTGCGGGTGTACTGCTCGTGGCCGGGCGTGTCGGCAACGATGAAGGAGCGCTTGTCGGTCGAGAAGTAGCGATAGGCGACATCGATGGTGATGCCCTGTTCGCGCTCAGCCTGCAGGCCGTCGAGCAGCAGTGCGAAATCGGGCAGGCCGAGATCGTTCTGCTTGCCGGTGGAATCGCGTTGAAGCGTGGCGGCCTGGTCTTCCTTGACGGCCTTGGTATCCCAGAGCAGGCGGCCGATCAGGGTGGACTTGCCATCATCGACGCTGCCGCAGGTGATGAGGCGCAGCGGTCGCGAGTCGCGCGTTGCCGTCGCAGTTTCTGCGGCGGGCACGGCAAGGGCGTGTGCGGCGGTTACGGCTGCGGTCATCTCAGAAATATCCTTCACGCTTCTTTTTCTCCATGGAGCCGGACTGGTCGCGGTCGATGGCGCGGCCCTGGCGTTCGGAGACAGTGGCAATTTCGAGTTCGGCGATCACATCTTCGAGCGTCGTCGCTTTCGATGGGATGGCGCCCGTCAGCGGAAAGTCGCCAAGGGTGCGGAAACGGACCATGCCTTCCTGGCGCACTTCGCCGGGAAGCAGTTCCAGCCGAGGATCCTCGGCAAGGATCATCATGCCGTCGCGCTCAACATAGGGGCGCTTCTTGGCGTAGTAGAGCGGTACCAGCGGAATATCTTCGGCCTGGATGTAGCGCCAGATGTCGACTTCGGTCCAGTTCGAGAGCGGGAAGACACGAACGCTTTCGCCCTTGCGGATCTGGCCGTTGTAGATGTTCCAGAGTTCCGGGCGCTGATTGCGCGGATCCCAGCGATGGTCGGGCGTGCGGAAGGAATAGATGCGCTCCTTGGCGCGGCTGGCCTCCTCGTCGCGTCGCGCACCGCCGAAGGCGGCATCGAACTGGCCGGCATCGAGCGCCTGGCGCAGGCCTTCAGTCTTCATGATGTCGGTGAAGGCTGCCGAGCCATGGGTGAACGGTGTCACGTTTTCAGCCGCACCGCGCGGATTGATATGCTCGATCAGGTCGAGGTCATATTTCTTCGCGGTTTCATCGCGGAAGGCGATCATCTCGCGGAATTTCCAGCCGGTGTTGACATGCAGCAGCGGGAAGGGGACGCGACCGGGATAGAACGCCTTGCGCGCCAGATGCAGCAGGACCGACGAGTCCTTGCCGATCGAGTAGAGCATGACGGGGCGTTCGAATTCAGCGGCGACCTCACGGAAAATGTGGATCGCTTCGTTTTCGAGCGCCTTCAAATGCGGGTCGAGCGGCGGCTTCGTGCTCCGGGGATTGTTGAGTTCCGTATCCGGACGGCTATCGGGCATTTCTAACTCCAGACTTCGATCATTCCAGGAAGGGAGGCCTCCGGAACAAGGTGCATTTCCGACTTCGAGGAGCGCAGGAGGAAGCCGCGCTCCGATCCCGAAATCGACGGGTTACTGTTGTGCGGGAATCGCCGAGGCCTCTTCAGCAACGTGCAGACCGCATTCGCGCTTCTCGTCCTGTTCCCACCACCAGCGGCCGGCACGTTCCGGCTCGCCGGGTTTGATCGCCCGGGTGCAGGGTTCGCAACCGATCGAGGGGTAGCCACGGGCATGCAGTGGATTGACCGGCACGCCATTGTCGGCGACGTAGGCCTTGATGACGTCGATGTCCCGATCGGCCAGCGGGTTGACCTTCAAAAGGTGGCGCTCGGCGTCATACTCGGCAAACGGCGTCTCCGCGCGGTTGGCCGATTGGCCGCGGCGCAGACCGGTGATCCAGATGGTTGCCCCATCGAGTGCGCGCGCAAGCGGCTTCAGCTTGCGCACGCCACAACAGGCATGCCTGGCTTCGACACTCTCGTAGAAACCGTTGAGGCCGTATTTTGCGGCATAGGCGTCGATGTCGGCCTGTTCCGGTTCGTAGCGGCTGATGCGGATGTCGTACTGCTTCTCGGTCTCGTCGATCAGGGCGAGCGTTTCCGGAAACAGTCGTCCGGTCTGCAGTGTCACCACGTCGATCGGCAGGCGGTGGTTGCCGATTTCGGCGGTGATGACCTGGTCCTCGATGCCGAGAGAGGTGGTGAAGACGACGCGGCCGCCGAGACCGGCGACGAGCGACAGACGCCCTGCAAGGTCAAGGCCTGCGAGTTTCGCGTTCAGCGTTTCCGCCTCAGCGTTTGGATTGGCAGCAACAGTCATGGGGATCCTGTCCTTGATGTTGGCCGGAGTATCGCAGGTCAGGCTTGGATCGGACAGAAAAACGCATTTCGAAAGCAGGCGCGATAGGAGCAAATATCTCTCCTCGGCCGCTGCAATGCGGAAAAGCAGCCGCACCGGCGATGTTTTGCCGACGGTTAGCCCAATTCTCTATTGATTTAGTAGAGTAACACGTTGCCTGTCAATCGGAAATGTGAATTGATGACATCAGGGCGCATTTTGGCGTAAATTTAGGGTATTGGCTGAGGTGGAAAAACAAGGCCAAAAAACCTTGTCTCTCAAGGGTTTCGCAGGTTTGTTCAAATTCCGTTCATGCTGCGCATGCCATAGAGTCAGGATCGAGCTTGCTGCGGGTTGGTGATTCCGCCCGCCATGTGTGTGTCGACGGTTAAAAATGATTACGCAGAAAGCAAAATATGCGCTGAGAGCGCTGACGGTATTGGCTGAAGCCGAGGACGGCGAACCTGTGATGATCTCCGACATCGCGGCGCAGCAGAAGATACCGAAAAAGTTCCTCGAACAGATCCTGCTCGACCTGAAGCACCAGGGCATCGTCGTCAGTCGTCGCGGCAAGACGGGCGGTTATCTCCTGCTCAAGCCGGCCGACACGATCACTTTCGGCGAAGTGCTGCGTATCATCGACGGCCCGATCGCGCCGCTTCCCTGCCTCTCGATCACCGCCTATAGAAAATGCGATGACTGCGACGGTGAGCAGAACTGCGAGATCCGTCATGTCTTCGCCAAGGTGGCCGATGCCACCCGCAAGGTGTTGTTCTCTACCACGATCGCCGATGCCGTTGCTCCCGCGAAGGGCGCGCAGGTTACTCGCCTGTTGGCCTAGGGAGCGACCTCCTCGACAGACCCATGGTGTTCCGCCACCGGTGTTGCGCGAATTGCGGACGCCGTGGCGCTCACGAAAGCCGTCCTCAGCAATGTCGCCCGTCACCGGAGTCGGCTTTATCTGATGGCGATCAGTAGTCCTACCGATCGCTCACTTCCCAGCGCGGATTGATCCACGGCTCCTGGTTGGCGCGCGGCAGCGGTTGCTTGCCGAGGATATGGTCGGCTGCCTTCTCGCCGGTCATGATCGACGGGCCGTTGAGGTTGCCGTAGGTGACATGCGGGAAGATCGACGAGTCGGCGACACGCAGCCCGTCGACGCCGATGACGCGCGTTTCGGGATCGACGACAGCCATCGGGTCGGTCTTTGCGCCCATCTTGCAGGTGCCGCAGGGGTGGTAGGCGCTTTCCAGGTGCTCGCGCAGGAAGGCGTCGATCTGTTCGTCGGTCTGCACCTTCTCGCCCGGCTGGATCTCCGGTCCGCGATAATGGTCGAACGCCTTCTGACCAAAGATCTCGCGGGTGAGCCGCACGCAATGGCGGAACTTCTCCCAGTCCTCCGGATGGCTCATGTAGTTGAAGCGAATGACCGGGTCGGCCTTGGGGTCTGAGGAAGCCAGCGTAACATTGCCGCGCGACTTCGACAGATTATAGCCGACATGGACCTGGAAGCCATGGCTTTTGGCCGCCGCCTTGCCGTCATAGCTGATCGCGACCGGCAGGAAGTGGTATTGGATGTCAGGCTGCTTGACACCGGGCGCCGAGCGCAGGAAGGCGCAGGCCTCGAACTGGTTCGAGGTGCCGAGCCCCGATTTGGTGAACATCCATTGCGCGCCCGCGACCCCCTGCCAGAACCAGGGAAGCCAGGAATAGAGCGAGACCGGCTTGGTGCTGACCTGCTGGAAATAGAATTCCATGTGGTCCTGCAGGTTGGCGCCGACCCCCGGCCGGTCTGCCTTTACCCCGATCCCCATCTCCTGCAGATGCGCACCCGGCCCGATGCCTGAGAGCATCAGGAGCTTAGGCGAATTGAAGGAGGAGGCCGAAACGATTACCTCGCGATTGGCCTTGACGATCTCGACTTTGCCGCCGCGCTCGATCTCGACGCCGGTCGCCCGGCCGTTCTCGATCACCACCTTGTGGGCGTGGCCATAGACGACCTCGACGTTCGGCCGCTTCAGCGCCGGTTTCAGATAGGCTGATGCAGCCGACCAGCGGCGTCCACCGAAAATGGTCTGCTCCATCAGCCCGAAGCCTTCCTGCTTCGAGCCGTTGTAGTCCTCGGTCGCCTCGAAGCCCGCCTGCTTGCCGGCTTCGATGAAGGCGTGGAACAGCGGGTTGCGGAAGACTCCGCGCTGAACGTGCAGCGGTCCGTCCGTGCCGCGCCAGCCTTCCTCGCCGCCGTGGCTGTCCTCCATCCGCTTGAAGTAAGGGAGAACGTCGGCATAGGCCCAGCCTTGCGCGCCGAGCTCTTCCCAGCGGTTATAGTCCTCGGCGTGGCCGCGCACATAGACCATGCCGTTGATCGAGGAGGAGCCGCCGATCACCTTGCCGCGCGGCGCGGTTATGCGCCGGTTGTTGAGGTTCGGCTCGGGTTCGGAAAGATAGCCCCAGTTATAGCGCTTCATGCTCATCGGCCAGGCAAGCGCCGCCGGCATCTGGATGAACGGCCCGAAATCGGAACCGCCCGCCTCGATCACGATGACGGTATTCTTGCCGTCTTCCGAAAGCCGGTAGGCGAGGGCGGAGCCCGCCGAGCCGGAACCGATGATGACGAAATCTGCCTGATGCATTGGTGTACTTCTTTTCCGATTCCCCGCCTCGTCCCCGGCCGACTGGAGAGCCGATCGGGACGAAGCGAAATTGAATGCTACCTGCCGGGACTGGCCGCCTGCTGCCTCAATAGGGCGCCTGCACCGGCCCCATGCCGACATAAACCGTCTTCAGTTCCGAATAGTGCTCCAGCGCGGCCAGCGAATTCTCGCGTCCGAAACCGGATTGCTTCGAGCCGCCGAACGGGATTTCGACAGGGCAGAGGTTGTAGGTGTTGATCCACAGCGTCCCGGCCTCGAGCTGGTCGACGACGCGATGGGCGCGCGTCAGGTCGGCAGTGAAGACACCGGCGGAGAGGCCGAATTCCGTCGCGTTGCCGCGGGCGATCACTTCGGCCTCGTCGTCGAAATCGAGCACGCACATGACAGGTCCGAAGATCTCTTCGCGAGCAATCGTCATCTCGTCGGTAACGTCGGCAAAGACGGTCGGCTGTACGTAGTAGCCTTCGCCGGAGACGTTGTTCGGGATGCCGCCGCCGGTGACGAGCGTCGCGCCCTCGGCCTTGCCCTTCTCGATGTAGGAGAGAACCTTGTCGCGCTGCGCCCAGGACACCATTGGCCCGAGCTGCGTCGCCTCGTCCATTGGATCGCCGATCGCGATCGCCTCGGTGCGGGCCTTCAGCCGCTTCAGGAACTCAGCCTTGATCTTCCGCTGCACGAAGACGCGGGTACCATTCGAGCAGACCTGGCCAGTCGAATAGAAATTGCCGAGCATCGCGCCGCCGACGGCGCTATCGATATCGGCGTCGTCGAAAACGATCAGCGGCGACTTGCCGCCGAGCTCCATGGTCACATGCTTGAGACTGCCGGCAGCCGCCGCGGCGACCTTGCGGCCCGTCGGCACCGAGCCCGTCAGCGACACCTTGGCGACGTCACGGTGGTTGACCAGCAGCGGTCCTGTCTCGCGATCGCCCTGGATGACGTTGTAGAGACCCTTCGGCAGGCCGGCTTCGTGAAGGATTTCGGCAATGGCAAGCGCGCCGAGCGGCGTGTTTTCCGATGGCTTGAAGACCATGGCATTGCCGGCGGCGAGCGCCGGTGCACCCTTCCAGCAAGCGATCTGCTGCGGATAGTTCCACGCGCCGATACCGACGCAGACGCCGAGCGGCACGCGTTTGGTGTAGGCGAAGTCACCACCGAGCGGGATGTAGGAACCGTTGAGGCCGGCAGCCGCGATGCCGCCGAAAAACTCGAAACTGTCGGCGCCCGAAGTCGGATCGGCGACGATCGTTTCCTGGATCGGCTTGCCGGTATCCAGCGTCTCAAGCTCGGACAGCTGGCGATTGCGCTCGCGCATGATGTCGGCGGCGCGCTTCAGGATACGGCCACGCGCGGTCGGGCTCATCGCCGCCCATTCCGGCTGGGCGCGCTTGGCCGCCGCGATCGCCTTTTCGACAATGGCGGGCGTTGCCGCGTGCAGCCGGGCGATGACCTCGCCGGTCGCCGGAAAGATGCTTTCGATGACGCTGCCGGCTTCATCCTCGACATACTCGCCGTCGATGAAATGGGAGGCTTTTGGCTGGGCTTTGAGGGTCACTGGATCTGTCCTTTCGCAAGGGCGGCAAGCTGTGAATTGATGTAGTCTTCGGTAAGCGCGATCGATGCCTCGATGCTGACAGGCGCAGACCTCAGACTTTGGCGGATGTAGAGCCCGTCGATCATCGCAGCCGCGCCTTCGGCGATGCGTTCTGCGGCATTGTGAGGGCAGAGCGCTTTAAGGTTGGCGAGCAGGTTCGACCGCAGACGGCGGGCATAGATGACAAGGAAGCGTCGAGTTTCTTCGGAACGCTGCGCCTCGGCATAGAAGGCAAGCCAGGCGGCAATCGTCGCTGGCGCGAACTGGTCGGCCTGGAAGCTGACCCGGATGACGGCGGAAAGCTTCTCGCGCGGCGCATCCGCCGCCTTTAGCGCCGTCACCGCATCGTCGCGCAGCTGCTTTAGAAGAGAGCGGACGGTCTCGATCAGCAGCTGTTCCTTGCTGCCGAAGTAATGATGCGCCAGTGCCGCTGATACACCGGCCTGCCGGGCAATTTCGGACATGGTAACAGCAAGCGAGCCTTGATCGCCGATCACACGCAGCGCGGCATCGACGAGCGCCTTGCGGCGAATCGGCTCCATTCCGACCTTGGGCATCGCATCACTCCTGAAGATGGCGGCAAGTATAATTTTGATTGACTGATCAATCAATAAAAATCTGCTGGCGAGTCCGAAAGCCTCTTATGTTCGTTTTCAAGCTCTTTGGGCATGATTTTTCCTTTTCGACTTTGGCGGCGAAAGCACATGCGTGAAGCTGGTGGACAAAGGAGGAGACAGGGCATTTTGACGACGGCTGGCATACTCTTATGCGCGGGTTGGGTACCGCATTTCCGTTTGTTCGTCTGGGCCTACCTCGGTCTAAAGTCGGGC